>JABAAH010000016.1:17638-54608 GCA_014238855.1 Planctomycetota bacterium | reverse complement strand
CATAAGAAGAACTTTTATTTTCTACATTATCATTAGATAGACATTTCAGTTGTGAAGTTTGTGGACAATCATCTTCCTCTTCATCTTCCTCTTCATCTTCCTCTTCATCTTCATCTTCCTCTTCATCTTCATCTTCATCTCCGTCTTCATCTTCATATTCGTATTCTTCGTCTTCATATTCCTCATCATCCTCCCAGTCTTCATCCTCATCTTCACTTTCATCTTCAGAGATGACAGTTGGGAGAGATTGCAGATGATTCTTTGTTGGGTCGAATAAATCATCTGCTTGCAGCAGTTCTGGAAGTTCATTCCAACAGAACATTTCTCCGCCAGATTTATCTTGTTGTTTATCGGGATTCAGAACTATTGCCACAGATGCGTCTCCTAGAGTTCATTCACGATATCAGTTGACAAGGAATACACCACACTAAATTTTGTACGATGGCCGACTTTTCCGGCCAAGAACCTTTTGAGAATACAAACTAAATTAGATTTAGCTAGATTGCTTGTTTAGAATAATTTTATTCCGACAATTCGTTGTCGGCTTTTTTAAAAGATAACTTGCGAACATGCTCTGTATAAGGTCATTGTCTAAAGGGCTATTCGGTGGCCCTTCGACATGCTTTCCGAGACGAGCGAGATACGCCTTAGTGGCCCGGCAATATGCCAACCGGTGACTGACGGTGCAAGGACTGGTCTAGTTTCTCGGCTAGCATTGGTTAATTTCCTGAAGTTTGTGCTACGTTACCTGTGGATTCTAGTCCAATAGTGGGCAACTCTTCAATTCGCCCTAGGCCGAAAACACGTAAAAAATAACGGCTCGTAACGTAGAAGTTTGGTCTTCCGAGATCATCACTCCGGCCACCAACAGCCACAAGATCCCTATCAAGGAGTTGTCGAAGCATTTCCTCCGCTCCAACGCCACGAATTGCCTCTACCTCCGCACGGGTTACGGGCTGTCGATATGCAATTATTGACAGGGTTTCCATGGCAGCATTGGACAGCCTGTTCTCCGTAGAGTAGTCGATGGTCCGACGTATCCAGGGGCCGAATTGGGTGCGGGTAACGAGTTGAAAACCCCCAGCGAGATGCTCAATACGAAAAGCACTGCCAGAATCATCAAAGAAGGTATTAAGTTCTCGTAAAAGTGCACGAGCACGGGTTCCATCAGAAAGTCGAGCTAGTTTAGCGAGGCGTCGTATTGGCAGTGGCTCACGGGCAACAAACAAAGCTGCCTCAAGTTGAGCGAGTTCAGGACTTCGAAGACATGATGGAATGACAGAAGATTGGTCAGTTGATCGCTGCTTCTTGATAGAAACAATGTGTACTCGCTGGGGCTTGGTGCATAGTGCAGCTAACGGTATTTGATTATTTGGTCGAATGAAAGAACGCTGGGCTGTCCACGAAACTCCCTTCATCACTTTTTTACGCATACGAGAAGAAACGAATCGTGTCATCAATATCTACAACTCAAACTCTTTGAAGTGGTGATAAATTCTGATCTGCGTAAGCTTGGTAGCTTAAAGTTTTCACTTTAGTTCTGTAGTAGATTTACTGCTGGCTTTGTTGCAACATCTAAAGGACGTTTTTCTTGCCAGCGACGTGCTTGTTGAAATAAGCTTTCAAGAACTGCAGACTCACTTGAAGCATGTGCGTGAAAAAGACGTTGTAATTCGCCGTCAGCATCGACAGAAAGCCGACAACTTCCGTGAAACCAGTGATTGCGATCAGTCGCTGGCTTAATAATGAGTCGGCGCACCCCAGAAGCAATCAATTGATCTCTCAATACAGTAGTTGATGCTTGCACCTGTTGCTGGTGTTGTGAAATTAATGAGCCAGTCGAGATATCTAAAACTTCAGAGTTTTCTGCTGGTAGATCTCGCTTTACGAAGAGTGGCATATTTGGTGCTTCATCAAAATCAGTGAGCTCTAAGGTCGTGTCTGCGTCTATTGGTCGATAAAGAATTATGTCTGAGAAATAGTGGAACGGTGTGAGAAGAATCTTTTTACAGGCCGTTCGCATTTCCTTCGGTACTTTATGCGAAAACATTGCAATCATTGGGACAATTGTCATGCAAGCAAACATTAAAAATGTACGAAACTTCATAGGGCTGTTCTTCAGAAGAATATCCAATGACTTGTCAGGATAGCACCATGACCTTTGAACTCGGAAGATACCTACAGGCCCAAATAAGAACAACGGGAAACTGGAGAGGCAAAGAAAGCTAGAGGGTTTCCTTTAAAGGATTTTGAAGATTATTTACCACGAAATCCTACATGCACAGCTTACTTTCTTCGCAGCCAGAAGAAGGCTGAATGCCGAGAGATGCCCACGGGAAGTCTCCATTTAATCTGTGTGTTTCTTAGATTAAATGACTTTGGCACTGAAAAAGAAGTCTCAAAAGAAACGCTCTGATTCGTTCGGCCGATAACGTGATGATGTGTCGGGGTTAGGCAGACACCATCAGCGAAAAGAAATGTTGGTATATTTGTTTTCAACCAATTTCTGTGTGATTCAAAAGCGACTGAAGGACTTTCAAATCGAGCGGACGTATACACAGTCAATGTAGAGAGCAATTCATTATGAAAGTCTGTCTTTTTCCAGCTATTTAGGCTGGCTGTCATGTCATCTAATGTTACTCTCGTTTGAATTGGATTCTGATCTGATTTGAGCCCTTTTTTTAAATTATTGGATTTAATATCGAGAACAAAATCATGCTCGAACTTGGGTATATATAAGTTGATAGTGCCTCGCAGTGAGCCAATATCATGTAACATTGAATGAGGGTGCTTTAGTTGAACTGGCAGGTCGACCCAACAGCGGCCGGTAATAGGCGTTGGCTCAATAAGACCACGTCTGTTCAGAAGAGGAATGTTTTGCCCATCAACTTTTTCGGATTGAACTGACAGTAGGGGCATATCTATAGCAATAGGATGAAGACGTGGCTCCCAAGCAAGACGCAAAATTACTCGGATGCCTTTCGTGCCATCTAAGCCAAGTGGGTCGGTTCGGTGAATAGCAATTCGGATTAATTGGTCTGAAGCTGAAGAGACAAACCGCTCTTTTTTCTCATCCTTGGCATTGAGAGCTAGGCCCGGTGTTTTTCGTATAAAGGATATATTGCAGCCTGGTAGGTTCGTGATTTCTTCAAGTATCTTCCAGAATGATAAAGTGGTCTGTGAAAAGTGAATAGCCTGAGAGTGATTGATCTCATCAGATAAGATTATGTGATTGTTTGTTTGTTGGCTGATCAGCTTAACGAGTTCGTCAAGTGGGATAGTCTCTTCAGTCAATGAGACTACCGATGGCTCTAAGAAGTATTTTGTTTCACGTAAGACAAGAGCATGGAGGAGATGGGGAAGTCGAAAAGCAGCTTCACCAGTTGCTTTGGGCAAGGCTTTTTGTATTGCTGTGATAGCAAGCAGGCCAAGTTTCTCAAGGTTGTTGGCAGCATCCATTCGCATTGAAAGTGAGCCATGATTCAACTGGTCTATAAGTTGATCGGTTTCTTCTGGTACGCAAGTTGTTGTGATAAAGAAAGAGACATAGACGTTGGCAAAAGCCAATACTATGTAGCGTCTCTGGCGAAACCCCATATTTAAAGCCTCTGGCAGTCTTTTGTTGTGGTTAACGCTCAATTTTGTGAAGAAATGATTTGTACAATTCAATATTATTTTAGGCTAGTCGATGGCTTCAAATGAATCCACAATCATTTGTCAGTCAAGACATTGAGGCATGTAATTCAGTAAGGATGTTCAAAATAATTCTTTGATCTGGCGGCTATGGCAACAATTGCAATCAGTCTTTGTGGAGAGGGGCGAGGGCACGCCACAAGGATCTGTGCCCTTGTAGAAAAACTTGAACAATACCATGAGATTCGTGTGTATACGTCTGACGATGGGTACCATTTCCTTCAGGACAAGTTCTTTGAAGGACATCCGAGGGTGAAGGTATTAAAGATTCCTGGCATCACCTTTCAGTACAGTGGTGGGCACTTGGATGTTATTCGTACAATAAAAACAGGACTGGACTACAACGCAAAAGAAATTGGAGCTCTAGTTGATTGGTTGATTCGTGATCTTGAGACATACCGAGTGTCGTTAGCCGTTACAGACTTTGAGCCCGGGTTGCCAAGAGCAGCAGCACGCTACGGCATTCCTCTAATTAGTGTTGATCATCAGCACTTTCTGCTTGCCTATGAATTAGATGCGCTACCACAATTGTTGCAGTGGCATGCCTGGTTTATAGGAAATGCCGTTTGGATGTATGTCAGCGAGGCCTCGGAAACAATCATATCAGCTTTTTTCAGGCCAAAACTTCGGTCTGGGTGGGAGCATGTGATCCAAGTAGGACCCCTGCTTCGGCATGAGATTATATCGAAAGTACCTCGTGATGATGGATATGTTTTGAGCTATCTCCGTAGACATACTCCATGGTCAATGATTGAGATTCTGGCTGATTGTGGCCTCCCGGTGAAGGTGTATGGCCTTGGCGAAAGAGCGTCGATCGGAAAGCTCTCTTTCCAACCGATCGATGAGTATCAGTTTGCAGAAGATCTTGCGCATTGCCGAGCTGTTGTATCGGCGGCTGGGAATCAACTTATTGGAGAGGCGTTACATCTTGGAAAGCCTATGTTTGTCTTGCCGGAGAAGGCTCATGGCGAGCAGTCAACAAATAGTTATTTTCTGCGAGATACTAAGTGTGGGGATTTTGAGTATCTCGAGCAGGTCACGTTATGTCAGGTAAAAAGCTTTCTTGATAACCTCGAACAATATAAAGTCCCATTATCCAAGATGGTTGGGCGAATGGATGGTACTCAAACTGTTGTTGAGATTATTCAACGATGGATTTATCAACACGAAAGCAATTCTTAAAAAGAAGCTGACGAAACATAATCAAGCTAACGTCTTCAGGGATTTCACGATCATGGGGATGATTGATCGAATAGCTCTGCCTCGGTGACTTATCAGACTCTTTACCGCTTGTGATAGTTCTCCAAATGTTTGATGGTACTCGGAAATAATAAAGTATGGGTCATATCCGAATCCGCTCTCGCCTCTGGCGGATTTGGCAATATGACCGTAGCAACGACCCTCAGCTGTTGCTTCGATTGTCCCGTCCGGTGAGGCTAGTGTCGCATGACACGCATAGTATGCAGTACGACGAGCAAGAGGAGTGTGAGCGAGTCTTTCAATGAGCAGCGTGTTATTCTCAGCGTCGGTGGCTTGTGGTCCAGCAAAACGTGCTGAATAAACGCCGGGTGACCCTTCAATCGCATCAACAACCAACCCGCTGTCCTCTGCTAAGACCCAATGGTTGAGCGCCTGAGCTTGCTGAACAGCTTTTAAAGCTGCATTTTCAGCAAAGGTACTGCCAGTTTCAGCAACACTGACAGCAGACGTAAAATCCTGTAGCGATTTACATTTGATTTTGTATGGATCGAGCAGCACAGATATTTCCTGCTGTTTCGCCAAGTTCGTTGTGCCAATCACAAGTGTCGTTGGAAAGGATGAGTTCATCAGCGTTTGTGTTTCAAGAGAAAAAAACTTTCTCCATAAGAGGAATTCTCCATAGGAGGAATTCAACGTCGTCCAAGAGGAAAACGTGGCACATCAATTGGTCGTGGATCGACATCAAGAAGAATACCAGCAACTCGTTTTGGAAGAATGGTTCCCATGACTAACTTTTCAGGGTCAGGACCAAGACCATTTTTTATTCGTATTAATTCCGGGTGTGGTTGCTGAGGTCCGCCTTGATTTCCAACGGTTACTCGAGAAAGGCTTCCAACACAAACGACGCTTGATTCCCGATCGTGAAACTCCCAAGCCTGCCAGCCTTGTTTTCGTAACGCTTCTGTAAGTCGGTGAGCGTTTTCCGCAGCTTTAATGAGTCGACTTTCCGCTCCGTTGTCACTTGAGGTGTTCATTGCTCCTTGATCAAAACTTCCTGCACCAGTGAATGTCGCCACACGCACGCTATAGCGACCGGGGCAATCGAGCAGGCTATGGTCGACATCGGCATTCATTTGAATCACAAAAGAATCCAGTTGTGGTCGACTAAAATATTCAGAGGGCAAGAGAGGATTAGGAATCATAAATGCCATTCGCATAGGTGCTCTTGCAGTTTGTTTGTCGAGGCCTAACATGCGACGGAAGTCAGAGAATGCACGGCTTTTCCCTTTATCACCCATGAGGGCCTGTGGCTGCAGAGTTTTGATTTTTGAAAGTGTTTTTTGTGCTCTGGAATCATTGCAGGAGGCAAAGTCTCCAACCATTACAGCAACTTCGAGAACTTGTGTAGAGTTTGCATATTTCATTATCTTTGGTGATCCGTCAGGATTAAGCCCAAGACCACGTTGTTCGCCCGTGAAATCAAATGCTTTTTCATGCGTGTAAGCTGTAAGCCTGTACTCTGATCGTAGCTCTTGTACAAGAGCTCGTGCGTCATCTCGTGCACCGTCACCACGGAACGTTGTCGCAAGAACGAGCCAAGGTCCACTACGATCAGAAAGTGGATGCATTGTTTGAGAGTCAGTCTTCGCATGGGGGAACCAACTTGTTGGTAGCCATCCATTTTGAGCGAATACAGTGACAGGAAAGACAGAGAGAGCCATCGCAAGGAAAGCACCTTGCGTGCGAGTCTTACGAAAAAATGTAAATTGCAACACGATAATGAACAAACATGGCGGAATGAAATACTCTTGTTAGGAAACCTAGCAATCAACAAAACCAATGACGATAGGAATTTTATTTCCGGAGAAAAAGGTAAGTGAGTCTAAGTAGCGAATTTAGGTAGACTGAGGATGACTAAGGTATTGAAAGAATTTTGAAAGCAGTTCAGGACGTGAGCGATAATTACAAATTTCGCCAGAATAATACAAAACCAGGATCAATAATGCGTCGTACATTACCTATTGGTTTATTTGTGGTGTGGTTCCTGCTCATGGTGCTGCCACCATATGCTTTGTGGACGCTTCGTGGGTCTTGGTTGGCTGATCTCGATAGCCCGAATATACAGGCTGGATGGAATCAGTTTCGGGATGATATGAAAAAACAGTCAGACCGAAGTGGACCTGTTCAGCACAAGGTCCCCAAGAGTTCCGAGCCTCCCCTGCGGGTGTGGCTTCGTGATTACTTCTGGTTAGCCGTTACCGCTTGGGCAGTCCTTGCTTCTGTACTTTTTGGTTTTTTTGGATTGGCGATACTCGGTGTCACCAAAACAGAATATGTAGTAGGAGATTCTTTACATTCTTCTGAATAAAATGAATGTCAAATGTCACGTTATTCATTCGAGTAATACTTTTGACAAGCATGCATGTCTCAACGCAGGTGTTATGTTTTTAGGCTGTAGAACGCATTACGGTTTCACGCATACTTGTGAGCAAAGATGAATGGTCATTTAAATGCAGAATATGTGATCGCTCACCTCATCAAATTATTGAAGATCTTTCATGATAGGCAAATTCTGCTCTATCTGGTGGAATTGCCAGGTCGTGGTCTAACGACCGAATAAATCGTCAGGCATTGTATTCCGAGCAATACGACCAACGTCATCGAGTGTTCGACGCTGCCCGACTGTATGCCACGGAGTAATGTCTTCCAGCTCAGGCATCATTTCGAGAATTTGTTCGATCAATTGCGTCACAAGTTGACTGCCGGCACCCACTCCAACTTGTTCACGAATAGCTGCTGCGGTCTTCATGAGTTTCACCATCCTTGACCGCACCAGAACGGGCCCAGAAAGCTGGTCCTCACCATCTTCTAGAAGTTCAGCGAGGGGAACATCAAGAACTTTCTGCCACCTTAATAGATCAGAAACTCGGAGATCACTGTCGGCTTGTTCCTGCTTACGAATGACAGCCATTTCTATGCCAAGTCGGCGGGCAACGTTTCGTAAAGTGACACCCTGCCGCTGACGCACCTCAGATATTTTATGAAATTGTTTTTGGTGCGTGTTTTTTGTCTTAGTGTTTCGACTTCGCTGACGAGGAACCTCTGTTTGGGAAATATCTTCGACAGCAATGCACTTGGAATCTGCTTCAGCTCGCGCTGCATCTGAGTATGGGGAATCTGCAACAGCCAGTGGATCTTGGTAAACAGAATCTTGGTTATCGAAGTCTTCCTGACTCTCGAGTCGATATGGTACCGTAGCCATTGCAGTTTTCTCCTCGTAAGCAAGCCCAGAACATTTTCTTGATGAAAATGGCTTGGGTTGAATACCGACATATTGGCTTCAGAGTCACTTACGATTTTTAACAATCCCAAAATGCGAACATTCGGATGAATCGTGAGCGAGAAGAAGAAATTGTGCCGTTTTGCTTACCAGATCGGACCATGCCTTGCCCGCATGTCCGGCTAATAAGATAATATACCCCGTTTCTCCAAAAGAAAAGACTCGAAGACAAATTTGTCTCAAGACTATTTTTCTTGGAATAAACCAAACCATCATTTCATCTATTACGCAAAGGTTTAAGGAAACGTTCGGTTAAAAATAAATAGTTTTGAAGATCATGCGATTTCATTGGTTTTTCGATTAAAATTTAGACAATTTGATATTGAACCAGTGCATTTGCGATTCTGATTAGCCAATCATCATGGAGTAGTGTATGTCCGAAATTCGGAATCAAAGTTTCTCACTACCAGACCACTTCTCATCAGGACTGTTTCAATTTGATGAGGTTGTCGTGGATGGGCCAGACGCCGTCCAATTTATCAGCAACTTTATAACCGCTGATATCAATGGCGTAAAAGTAAACGAAGGGTGTGATACGTTTTTCTGTGACGCCCGTGGTTGGATTCTAGACATAGCCTTTGTGATTCGATGTGCTGACAAGCTTCGAGTTTTTGTTGCACGGGGTCGAGGCCAAGACGTAGTTGGGCATCTTAGCCGGTACCACATACAAGAAAAGCTCACTATTCACCAGACGAAGGAGAGACTTCATTCAGTGCTGATGTCTTGTTGTGGGGCTGAAAGTTTGCTGGAAAAATACTTTGAAATATTAATGCCAATTAACTTGTATCAGCAGTTTTCAGAAAAAACTGGTAATGGTTTTTTTTCAACAAGAACAACCGTCGCAACATTAATAGCAGTTGATTGGATATCTCCTCAGAATTTCTTACTCATGGTGCCAGAAGAGAAAAAAAGTGTTCTTGAAGATTTTCTTAAAGCTAATGTGCTACACGATGTCACCGATGAAATCATTACTTATGCAAGACTTCAGCAGGGGTGGCCACTGGTAAGTGATATCTCAGAGAAGACGCTTCCCCAAGAAGTTGGTTTGCATAAACGAGCAATTAGCTTCACAAAAGGATGCTATCTTGGGCAAGAGACGGTGGCCCGACTTGATGCACTCGGGCATGTGAATCGGCGACTGGTGGTTCTTGAGGTGGAACAAGGGGAATTAGTAGTTGCAGGTGACAGTGTGGCAAGCCGAGGTGATGTCGTATCACATGTGACGTCAGTCGGCTATTTCGGGCAGCATGAAAATGCACTTGTTATGGCTATCGTTCCACTCAAATCACTGCACTCTGAAGCGAGCCTGACTGTAGCCGGCAGAAGTGCGACTGTAGTGTCTTCAGCCCTTCTTGATACCCTCGCAATGTAAGATCTAAATGAATAATAAAAAGCAAGCAATTTCTGGTGATCAGCTTTTTGAGTCACAGCGGTTTCGAGTCGTTCGGCTAGTAGAACAATGTCGTGATGGGATTTTACGATCAAAGGATATTGTCGAGCATCCTGGAAGTGTTGGTATCGTTCCATTTGTCGATAACGAGCAAATTTGCCTCATAGAGGTTTTTCGACCAGCTGTTGGCCGAACGCTGATTGAAATTCCAGCGGGTACGCTGGATCGCACAGAGTCATTGCAGGCCGCTGCAGTTCGGGAACTACGCGAGGAGACGGGTTATCAGTGTGATCTTTTAGAGAGCCTTGGTGAACTTTGGATGTCACCAGGTATTCTTCGTGAGAGAATGCATCTTTTTGTGGCAAAAGGTTTACGAAGTGGACGTCAAGCACTTGAGCTAAACGAGTACATAGAACCACGAGTCATGCAATTGAGTGAAGCTATTGCAATGTGTCACAACGGCATGATTGAAGATGCAAAAACAATAGCAGCTCTCTTTCGGGCCGAGTATTGGCTACGTTCCTAAGGCTTCTTTCGTCTTCGTACTCCCAGATGTCTGTCTGTCGATCAGGAAGAGGAGTCCTCCAATGAGTCCGGTCCCGATTGTTGTCAAAAACCAAAGGAGTCCAATGGCAACAGCCTGTTCTCCAGCAACACCCCAACGACTGAGCAAGAGCGCCATTCCGCCCTCACGAATTCCCACACCGTTAATGCTAATCGGAAGGACAATCGCTAAAGCAATGAGTGGAACAACAGAAAACCAAATGCCCATCCCAAGTGTGACGCCGATACCGCGGGCCATCAATGCAACGGAAACTGATGCACCGACTTGGACAATCAGACTCCAGGCCACGGCTTTTCCCATAAGACTTGGCCTCACTTGGTATGGAAGAAGTTGAGCCAGAAACTGGCGAATTTTGTGAGTCACTGGAAGCATGTCAAGAAAGCGATCGAGATTACCAATAGTCAATCGGAATCCAAGAAGCACCCCAGCAAATAGAATTGCTGCTACGGCAAATGTAGAAGCTGGCGAAAGATTCAGCTTAATTGACAGGATTGCTGAGCCAGCTAATACCCCGAGCGCAGAGACGCCAGCGAGACGATCGGCGAGTATTGTACAGCCAGCGAGCAGGCGGCCATGGTTTGTATTTGAGAGTCGATATGCTTTGACGACATCACCACCAATTGATGATGGAAGACAAAGATTGAAGAAGACTCCCTCGAAAAAACGCCATATAAAAAAACTGGTGGAATGTAGAAATCCAATAGGTCGTGCAAGAGATGCCCAGCGAATACCAGCAACGATCTGGATTACGATAGCGACAGCCTGAGCAGCGACAAACCAACGCCATTCGAGAGACTTTAAGCGTTGAACGAGAGACGTCCATTCGACTTGCTGAAGAACAAAGAACATCAGGGTTAGCGTTGCAAGTATCCGAAGGCCCATGCCTATCCAGGTGTTCCAGCGGTCTTTTTTCTTTACATGATCGGCAGACTTATTGTCTCCAGAGGTCGACGGTGAGTTATGTTGTAGGGTCGTCGACATCAGATAAAAATGATGGTTAAAGAGAGGGATTATCAGGCTAAAGAAAAATTGTTCCACGTTGGAACGTTTGCTAATTAACGGTGGTACCGTATCTACGCGATAAAGTCGAGTCGGATTGAAATGCTGTTATCGGTTAGCAAGTGGTTTGGGGAATAAACTCTTGGTAGAAACAATGTAGCATGAGAATTCGTTGAGTAGTACAGACCATCTCTTTGGAGAGCTACGAATTTAATCTTGGCCTTCGCTATACCTTCTTTAGAGCACCGTGAACGAGAACAAAACTTCTTGTGCGATTCGCATCCTGAAATCTTACGACACCGATTGCTCGTGGTCCCACGCCACCAACTTTTTCAAGGATACCCTCACCATACTCCTCATGGAGTACCGTATCTCCGACATTAAAAGAAACATCTTTTTCTTTTTTATGATGAAGTTTGTTTGCTGTACTTATCGCAGGAGATTGGATCGATTTTGAGGCTACACGTTGTTTTTTTAATGGTTCTACGCGACGTTTTTCATGGTCTTCTTCCTGAATGAAATCAGAGTCTATCTCTAGAACTAGACCGTCTGGCCGTATTTGTTCGTCCGTCTGCTTAGAGTAAGAAGATTCATTGAAATGATCGTCAGGAGTATGTGTTTCAGCGGAAGAAAAATAATTAGCGAATGTATCGTGTGAAACGTAGTGCTCGTCTTGGTTGAGTTCGTCATCTGAGGCATTCCTTATTGATGGTGCTTCTGGTCCGCATAGATAAGACTCTTCCCCCATCATCTCAGTGAGAAATACACTTGGTGCTGAAATTCTTCTACTGCCACGATAGTCTCTGATTCTCGATGCACTCACGTGAACTTCTTGTTGCCCCCGCGTAATTCCAACAAAGACAAGTCGTCGCTCTTCTTCAAGTTGATCGCTATCATTAAGACTTCTTTCATGGGGGAGAATTCCATCTTCTAGAGCGATCATATAAACAACTGGAAACTCTAATCCTTTACATGCATGAAAGGTCATAAGTGCGACTTGGTTCCCAGCTGGATCCCAGATGTCTGTGTCTGCCACGAGTGCGGTCTGTTCAAGAAATTGGCTGAGCGGATCGTCATCGGGTAGTACAGCCTTAAATGACTCGTCGACTTGCCTTGCCGCAGTGACAAGTTCTTCAACATTGGCAAGACGTTCATCGCCTTCCTCATCTTTTTCAGCAGCGAGCAAATCTCGGTAGCCGGTTTTATCCAGAATGGCTTCAACAAGTGGTGCAACAGCACCGTTTGACTGCAGTTGCACGGCTTGTATGGCCTGAAAAAGATGTCCGAATTTCTCATACGCTCGTTCAGCACGGCGGGTGAGTGCAGGTACCTTCGCGGCATGGCGAGTAGCATCAAGTCGGGAAACATGTTGTTGTTCTGCCCACGCCGCAAGGCGATCGAGGGATTGCTTTCCAATTCCTCGTGGCGGCACATTCACAATACGAAGAAAAGCTTCATCATCACGCGGGTTTTTCAACAGCCGAAGCCAGGCAACAATATCGCGAACTTCTCGCCGTTTAAAGAATTCAAGTCCACGAACAAGCTGGTAAGGAACCTGATGATTTCGTAACGCTACTTCTAAAGAACGTGAAAGCGCATTTGTCCGAAAAAGAATACAGAAATCTTTGGGCTGCCGTTTGCCAGTTCGAATAGCATCAGCTATTTCAGTTGCAATGCGATCAGCTTCTTCATGGCTTGTGCTATCAAGAAAAATTCGGAGAGGATCTCCCTCAGCAGCATCGGTCCTGAGCTGTTTCTGTTTTCGCCGACTATTGTTTGCAATTACACGATCAGCAGTGGCAAGGATGTTGGAACTACTACGATAGTTTTGCTCAAGCGTTACGATACGAGCATTAGCATAGTCTCGCTCGAACTCAAGAATGTTTCGAATACTTGCTCCGCGCCAGCCATAGATTGCTTGATCGGGGTCACCAGTTACGGCTAGGTGCTGATGATCGAGTGAAAGGCCTCGGAGGAGACAGTATTGGACGGCATTTGTGTCTTGGTATTCGTCGACCAAAATCCAGCGATGACGGGCATCGAGTTGCCGTCGTAGGTCTGGGTTATCAAGTAATAGTCTTGCGGAGTGCACGAGCAAATCATCAAAGTCAACGGAATTTGATTCAAGAAGCATCTCTTGATAAACGGGCCATATCTTGACGACAATGTCGTCAGCTGGGCGACCCCAACGAGGCTCAAATTGATCAGGCGTAACAAGGTCATTTTTTGCTCGGCTGATCGTAGATGCTAATTTTCCTAGCGGGGTATGTTTCAGTGAAAGTCCGAGCTTTTTTGCCGCTCGTCTAAGCACTGATTGTGAATCATCGGTATCTAGAATGGAGTAGTCGCTTGTAAGGCCACAGAGTCGAGCGTGTGCTCGCAGCAGACGTGCAGAAAAACGATGGAACGTCCCCATTTCAATTGGTTGTGGACCAACTAACTCAGTGACCCTTTTTCTCATTTCATCAGCGGCTTTATTCGTAAAAGTTAAAGCAACAATCTGGTGTGCGGGGATACCTTGCGTAATAAGATGAGCCACCCGATGAGTGACTACCCGTGTTTTTCCACTGCCGGGTCCTGCCAGCACAAGCAGCGGCCCTTCCACATGAAGAGCAGCTTCACGCTGGCTCGGATTAAGAGAATCGAGTGAAATTTGCTGCATGCCTGGTATCACTACCCGTGTAAAAAAGGCTCTGGCAGGAGTTTCAAGCTCACTGTCATGAATTCACAAAGTTGACTACGCAAAGGGTAGTAGTCGAAATATATTTAAATGGATTATATTCAGTAGACCGGCTATTTGTTGAAAAGATATAAACTTTTTACAACATTACGGTGCGTTAGCATGTAGGATAACGCTTCGGACTTATTCGATAGACTTTCGGGCCACAACTTCGTGAGGCCCGAGTCATGACAAAAATTCTATGCACGGGAGGGACCCCATGCCTCGCATTCCATATAAAAGCTTGACGCAATCAGATGAACTCTCTGAAAAATTGGAGATGAGCACTGCTGAAATTGGATTGTCTGTTCGAACGACAAATTGTCTTGAAGAAAAAGGCATTTTTACGGTTCAGGATCTTCTAAATTGTACTCGAGCAGACTTATTGAGTATTTCTAATTTTGGTGAAAAGACTCTTGAAGAAGTCTATAAATCTCTTGAGAAAATCGGTTTCTTTCGAAAGCAGCAGTCTGGCGACGATATCGTCGTAACTCGAAGTGGTAAAGTCTCAAGCACGCCCTGAAAGTTGGTTCTCAGCAAATATTGGGGCTGTTTATTAGGCCCAGTCTGACACTTAATACGTATGGAGGATTGCTATTATCGTCCTTCGTGCCCGAATTTTACAGAGCGTGTGTATTCGTTTGATTCGCCTCTCAGGCCGCTCGGAGAAATATTCGTGAGGCTGCCGACATTCTTCAATAAGAAGCGTGGTAATCGACGAACCGGGTTACCTGCGTGGGGTTCACTGGGAGAGGGAATCTATCACGCAGTCTTGTTAGTAGCTGGACTTATAATCGGGGTCTTGATGCTTGCTGGTATTGCTGTGCCGGAGTGGAGAATTAATAACCAGTTTATAGGGGTGGACGGTCGGCTTATTGGCAAGGGATTAGCAAGACATACTCTTCGGGATGTTTTCGGAGGAGCAAAGTATTCGTGGCGACCAGCACTATTGGTGCAATATGACGTTGGTGGAGAAGAAGTAGAGTCCTGGAACACAGTTCATTCTTCGGAGACTCATGAAACAAGAGATGTCGCGGTCCATCAATTAGATGATTGGAAGCTTGGTGGTCATGTGCGTTGCTGGTATGACCCAGATGACATTGAAACAGTGGTACTTAAACGTGGGTATAGCTGGTGGCTTTGGCTACTAACACTTTTACTTCCGGGTGCACTCGTTACTTTTGGCGCAACCGGTTTGCTTCATTCCTTAAAATCTTGGGGCCGCTCCGAAGAGCGTCAGGCTGCACAGTTCGGTCGGCTTCTGGAAACGTTAGCCAGTCCATTGCCAGAATCTGTCGGTTTTCCGACAATACCGGCATGCGATAATCTCGTTAATTCTCCCGGCATGATGTTACGTTTTCGATTGCCGACGGAGAGCCCCGAGTTTTGGTCTTTAATAGGATCAGGACTCTTCTCTGGGCTATGGAATCTTGTTGTCGTTTTATTAGCAGTGAATGTTGGGTTTGATGTAGCTGGAGGGCGAGCAGACTGGTGGCTTTTGGGACTACTCACACCATTTGTTATTGTGGGATTGGCCTCAATAGGTCTTTTTTGTCGGCAGCTTTTTTTTGTGACTGCTGTAGGCCCAACTCATGTTGAGATTTCAGGCCATCCCCTTTGTCCTGGAAACAATTATCAAGTTCTTCTTTCTCAAGCTGGATCTGCTTCATTTCGAAAGTTAGAACTTTTTCTTGAGTTAGAGGAACAGGCAACCTTTCGTCAAGGCACTGATGTAAGAACAGAACGACAGATTGTCTGGCAGTTTTTAATTCGTTGCTGGAAGGATGTTGAACCCCTGCCGGGCACGCCATTTGAGGCAGAAGAGCAATTGCAATTACCAAGCGAAACAATGCATTCATTTCATTCGACTCATAATGCAGTGAGTTGGCGGCTTGTGCTACGTGGGGTGCCGAAGCGTTGGCCAGCCTTCGAAAGAGTTTTCCCAGTTGTGGTGTTCCCCGCCGATCGTCCAAAAAGTAATGGGGAGAACAAGTGATGCGAATTAAGATCCAAGAGATATCATATCGATGAAAGAGTCACATCAAATTGACCAGAGTCCGATTGATTCTTATCAAATTCAGCAGACTCCAAGAATCAATGTTGTATTTAATCATGAAAATATTCAGTACAGTGGAGCAGATCCACTCCGGCTTCACTACGTTGTAGAAGGCGTAGAATCACACAGCGTCGCTGCCATTGAAAGATCAGTTGTTTGGTATACAGAAGGAAAAGGTGAGGAAGATTTCGGTGTTGTCTTCTTTGAACGAATACAACTCGATAAGCGTAATGACGGTACGAAGATATTGCCAAAATCGGTAAACACAGAACACCTGACAGGGGCACTTGCTGTAGATCTGCCCCATAGTCCTTTATCTTACGAGGGAATTATTGTCAAAATTCGTTGGTGTGTTCGTATTCGTATTTTTTTTCGAAGTGGCAGGGACTTCGTTTCAGAACACATTTTTTTTCTAGGAAATGTACCATTAGCACAGCTTTCCGAAAAAATAAGGTCATAGATGAGTACGGTCGTATCTCAAAATCCATTTTCGACACGTTTTATTCGACCGGGCGTAATCCCTTGGCACTCAACGACGACATCGCCAAGTGCTCTGCTGAAAAGCCTCAAGGATTCGAATAATAGAGTAGTTATCTCTGGACCACACGGCAGTGGGAAATCGACACTTCTTTGCCATTTTTGTTCTGTAGCGCGAGAACAGGGCTATGAAGTTTACTATTTACGATGCCGTTCATGGATTGATGTAATGCGTGCTATAAGGCTTTTTTTCGATGTAAGGCCAAGGCATGACTTTGTGTGTATTGATAGCTTAGAGATACTCAGTGTTTCCGGATGGTTTCTTTGTTCCGTCGCGGATTTGCGTGGTATTCGTGTGGTTGGGACGGTGCATGAGAGACCTTGGTGGTGCACGTGGCCAGTATTAGTAAACACTAAAACAAGTTTTAAAACGTTCGATAAGATTGTCCGAGAGTTAATGACAAAATTCTGCAGAACGGAGATGATCAACTTTAGTAAGGAGATGCTTCAAGAGGTTTTTAAGCGAAACTCAGGTAACCTTAGAGAGTCTTTTTTCGAACTTTATGATCATTATGAAAGTTGTTCAAGGACAACACTCCATATGAAAAAGAAGTAATCGAGTTTTTTTAGTGGTGGTTGGAATACAGGCAAAGTTGTCTCTTTGTATCAATAAAAACGGTGATATCAAATATACGGTGGTTGAAAGGAAAATTTAGGAAAGAAAACAATGTTTTTATGGAGTGGCGGCTCTCAAAAGCAACCTAGGTTAAGAGTGATGGCAGGATCAGTGGGCTATTTGCCCAGCCTGTCACACCTGACAAAAGGAGAGTGTGATGCGTTCGCCGCGTATTTTAATAACAGTATTTTTTTTCATCGGAATTGCGATTGGCAACCAATCTGCTGTTCGGGCACAGTGTTGTCTCTCGGGTCTTTTTTCGGGTTGCGGTTGTTTTAAGACAGCTGTTCCAGCATATGCCGTTGCACCTGTTCCAGCACCACCACCGGTGACTCCTATAATGGCGCCAGCTGTTTTAGCAGCACCGCCGCAACCTGTAATGGTTCCTGTTCAACAGGTTAGCTATGTTCCAGAAACAACTTACCAGACGAAATATCAATGCGTACCCGTCACGTGCTACCGACCTTCATGTGAGATCGATCCATGTACGGGTTGTGCCGTTGAATGTATGGAGCAAGTCACGAACTATGTTCAAAAACAAGTAAGTGTTCCAGTTACTCAGTATCGGGCCGTCTACACAACAAAGTATGTCCAGGTTCAGCCCGGAGCGGGTGTGCCTAGTGTTTCGGGAACCATTCCTGGACCTGCTGGCATGGCAACGAGTCCTTTTGCAACACCTTCACAAACGACTCCTCAGGCTTGGGGGGCTGCGGGAACGGCAGCGTCACCATCAGTACCGACGCAACAACCAATCTTACCCCCATCCGCCCCTAGCAGTACGTATCAGCAACAAATTGTCCCTCAGAGTGGAAACTACGCACCGACGCAGCCAAATTCTCTTCAGGCGCAACCAATGAATGCTCCTGCATTGACACCAGCGCCATCACTCAAGCCGATACCAGAATTATCACGAGATATCTCTGGTCAACATTCTCTGAATCCCCAAACAGGAATGTTTAGCACCCCAGATACATCGAAAGATAGAAGTTATAGACAGTCAAATCAGCCACAGACAGGAAATCCAACGGCAATAGTTCCGTCACCATCATTGCGGCCGATACCGCCTGCAACAAGCAGTTCAACGAGTAATAATCGAAGTTCGTACGGCACCCCACTACGGGGCAATAGTGATATGCCTGTGCTCCCAGGCAATGGTCCAACGACAACTACGCGGGCCTTTCCAAAGCTTTTAGAGCCGACTGGCCATACAACGTCTTGGAAGCCTGCGAGTCAAATGATGACAAAACAGCCACACGTATTGAACAGACAAAATTCCTGGCAACCTGCATTCACGAAAGTACCCTCTGGAACGTATGCTCAGGGATGGCAGCCGACGTACCCGACTGCGGCACTCCCCACTACCGCTCAATAGCTTCTATCGTGACAAATGCTGAGATTGCACTGATTTTTGACCACGTGGCCGATCTTTTAGAATACCAAGGAAGTAATGTATTCCGGGTTCGTGCGTACAGAAATGCCTCTCGATTAGTGCAGGGGATAGTTGAGCCACTTGCAACAATACGGGATGCATCTGACCGATCTTTTCAAGACTTTGACGGTATCGGTAAAGATCTTGCCCAAAAACTGGAAACGCTGTTAGATAGTGGCCAATTACCAATGCTCAAGCAGTTGGAAGAGGAGGTGCCGCAAGTTGTTTTCGACCTTATGCGGGTACCAGGACTTGGCCCAAAGAAGGTAAAGCTTCTGATGGCGGCGATCGAACTAGAGTCGTTGGACGATTTAGAAAGAGCTTGCCAAGAAGGTAAGGTGAGTCTGCTCAAAGGGTTTGGTAAGAAAACTGAGTCAACAATCCTCTCGAACATTGCATTTGCTAAAAATCCTGACAATTCAAGACTTCTTTGGAATGAAGCAGATCAGATTGTTCACCTTTTGATTGAGTGGATGAAAGAGTGTCAGGCAGTTCAGCAAGTCGAGGCTGCAGGTAGTTGGCGACGAGGTAAGGAGACAGTCGGTGACATTGATCTCCTTGTTGAAAGCCATCAGCCAAGTGACGTAATGAATCACTTCGTCGCTTGGGAGCACGCAGATCATGTAATGGTTCGAGGGGATACCAAAACAAGTATTCGTGGCCCACGTGGGATTCAGGTCGATATGCGTGTCGTGGAAAAAAAATCTTTTGGTGCTGCTTGGCAATATTTTACAGGATCAAAGGAGCATAATATTCGACTACGAAGTCGGGCTAAAAGACTTGGGCTTTCTATTAATGAATATGGCGTGAGCCAACTCGATCAGTCTGGTGAAAAGATAGTCGCAGGTCAAAGTGAAAAAGAAGTTTACAAAGCTGTGGGTCTTGAATGGATTCCACCTGAACTTCGAGAAAATCATGGTGAATTTGAACTTGCAGAGAATGATCAAATTCCAAAACTCATAACACTCCAAGATATCCGTGGTGATTTGCATATGCATACCACTGCCACAGATGGGGAGGCGACGCTCCTTGAGATGGTAACCGCCGCCATTGATCGCGGATTGAGGTATATCGCGATTACCGATCACAGTAAACGAGTGACCATGGCGAGAGGCCTCGATGCTACTCGGCTTTTTGAGCAGTGGGAAGCAATTGATCGATTAAATGAATCATTAGCTTCAGAGGAAGGAATTCCCTTGGTTATTTTGAAAGGAATCGAAGTTGATATTCTGGAGAAAGGAGGGCTCGATTTATCTGACGAGGTTCTTTCACATGCAGATTGGGTTGTTGCGAGCTTGCATTACGGTCAGCAGCAGTCTCAGGAACAAATCACAGGACGTCTACTAGATGCTGTTTGTAATCCATATGTCAGCTGTATTGGTCATCCAACAGGTCGTCTCATAAATCGACGCCCTCCTTATAAGGTTGATTTACAACGCGTTATAAACGCAGCTGCAGACCATGTGACGTGTCTTGAGATCAATGCAAATCCGTGGCGATTGGATTTGGATGACCGTTTCGCTGCCGCTGCGAAAGAGGCAGGAGTCAAGTTGGCTATATCTACAGATGCCCACTCAACCGCAGGGCTTGATGTGATGCGGTGCGGAATATTACAGGCACGAAGAGCAGGCTTGGAAGCAAAAGATGTGGTAAACACCCGACCTTTACAAGAACTCAGAAATGTATTGCAAAAAACGTAACCAACAAGTATGAGTACGCTGATTATATTCCAAAAAAAACTTGTTTATCGAGCGTCCTGAACACAGCGAAATCCAACGTGATTACACCCGCTTGATACCTCACCTTTTCCTCGAGTTCCGAGAATATAACGTGAGCAGTACTGTTCAGTACAAAGGAAAGATCCCCCCCGCTGGATACGTTTTGCAATCCCTGGCTCTTGAGGATCAAAACTCGTATCTGGCCCAGATGGGTTCACTGAAGGCAATTCATCATTTCTTTGTTTTTGATAGGTATCTGGTCGATACCAATCCGCACACCACTCCCAGACATTGCCAGATACGTCAAACAATCCATACGCGTTTGGGGAGTATTGTCGAACCGGTGCGATACCGACAAAGCCGTCTTCGGCAGTATTTTGAGCTGGAAATTTTCCCTGCCATGTATTTGCCATCCACTTTCCATTCGGACGAAATTCATCACCCCACGGGTATATATTTCCCGTCAGGCCCCCTCGCGAGGCGAATTCCCACTCTGCTTCTGTGGGTAGTCGCTTTCCCGCCCAGTCAGCGTAGGCGACAGCATCTTCGAAAGCTATGTGAACGACTGGATAGTCTGATTTGTCGTTTATCGTTGACTCTGGGCCGAGCGGATGACGCCAATTTGCTCCCGGAACGTATGCCCACCACTGAAGATGATTCGACAAAGAAACTGATCGATCGGGTGGTGTGAAAACGATTGAACCAGCGACAAGGTTTTCGAGTGGTGCCCCTGGGAAATCTTCGGGCCGAGGCGGGATTTCTGCAACGGTTACATATTTAGTCGCCTCAACGAATCTACTAAATTGTTGGTTCGTGACTTCCGTGGCATCGATCCAAAAACTATCTACAGTTACTGAATGAATTGGACGAGCATCGGTCATTGGCTTGTCACCACCGTGCGGTATTCCACGAGGATCTAGGCATCCTATTGAAAACATTCCCCCAGGAATCCAAACCATTTCATCAGGAGACTTTCCTGGGGCTGCATTACTTGCAACCTGTGTCTTTTTAAAGGCAACTGTAGCAGCTTGTTTTTTAGGTGTCTCGTCTTCAACGGGAGCAATGTTTTGCGTTGGTGGCGAGCTGTTTTTTTTTGGCAAGGCAATTCGGCAACAAAACCAGAGTAGCATTGCTGCACCAATGCCCATGGTAATTTGAGCACCTGTTGAGTGAAGCATTCTTGGCACAAGTCTTGACCCGGAGGATTTCTTCTCTGAATCCAGAGTATTTTGTTTAGTCATTTTTAAAAACCTTGTTTAACCTTTTGCAAATCAATCGACAGCGTTGCTTAGTCCACCAGTCAAAAAAACGGTTGCGCGAAATATTTGCGAGCGTATTTTCTTGCCGCTGCATTGTGTTAATTACATATAACATGTCGTCAGCCATTGGTTCTTTCGAAAATTGTTTCAAAATCTTTGCAGCGGCTGTGTGATCAGTAAAATTACCAACCTCATTCTGCATTATGCGAAGAATCTTTCGACACTTTTCGAGTGGTTTGCTCAGATCGTTTTGTGGGATAAGTTCAAGGGCGTAACGAAGATTCTTTCCAGCAATTCTGAGCTCGTGAAGTTGTTTTGGTTTTTTCTGGTGGGATTTTGCAATGACTGAAAATTGTACACACGATTTCTGAAGTCGATTTTGTATAAAATTCTTGTAATATCTTTTATTCCGTTTCGAAGCGGCGTTAATGGCATTTGCTCGAGAGTGCCATCCCCATAGCAGGAGTTGTGATTGAATTGTCTCAATGCATTCTCTATTCACGGTCTGTTTAATTGCGACTAACTGTAAAATTTGAATTATAGATGATCTTTGAATGTTGCTTGAGTCGCTCTCTGGAGGTAGATGTGATTGTAATCTTTCAGACAACACGTCGTAGTCTCGCGCAGCGCCGGCAGTTCGTCGTAGGTCGCGAAGGCTTTGTTTAAAAAAAGCAACGAGCGCTTTAGATAACAGCGGTGAAAAGATTGATAACGCGACAGATGTTCGTCTCGCTGTTACCCGCAGGTGGCGTACTATTTCAGGATCGGCAGTGGTACTTGCCTCCTCGCACGTCTTCCAAACCTCGTTGAGGTAGGCTCGCAACGTCGTACTCGCCACATCAGCAGCATAACAACTTCCTTGGAGACGAAGTCGTTCAGGTATGCTACGAAAAGTGCTCTGATAACTATCGAGGGTCACCTTGATCCGAGGAAATTGCTCTTCAAGCATCCTGTTAGACGATATATCGAAATGCACCTTTGTTTGTTCTTTTTTCACAACAGAATCCCCATCGTCCGTACTTCGATAAAAATCACAGGCACTGGAAAATGGCTCGAAAAAAGAATCTCTGATTATGTCTAGAGACCATCAGCCGGACTGCCGCCGCTACCAGCACTCTCCGGAAGGCCACTGATGGTGGTACTTCCATGGTGAGTAATATTTTCGGCACCCGCAGCCAATTCTTCTTCTGTTGGCTCTGCCGCCTCAAGAAGTGGGAAGTCACGGGATAACAAATCTTCACGATCTATTCTCAAGGCTTCAAGTGCCTCCGGACGAACTCGTACTTCTGATGTCTGGAACGTATTAAATCCAGTACCTGCAGGAATCAAATGGCCCAAGATAACATTTTCTTTGAGCCCCACTAAATTATCAATACGTCCAGCAAGAGCAGCCTCAGTTAAAACCTTGGTTGTTTCTTGGAAACTAGCTGCTGAGATAAAGCTAGTACTTTGAACACTTGCTTTGGTAATACCAAGTAACTGCGTGCTGGCTGTAGCAGGCTTGGGCTTTGTTCCCTTTGCTGGAGTGCCCCCAAGAGCCTCAATAGATTCATTGTTTTGTGACAAAGCATCTTTTGGAACGATGGCATCAACCTCAAACTCACTATCACCTTTATCTGTAATTCGAACGCATTCAGAAATACGATCATTTGCTTGCCTAAACTCATGCTTGTCGAGCATGCTACCCGGGAGTAGTTTCGTATCTCCAACGGTGTCAATTTTCACTTTACGAAGCATTTGTGAAACAATTATTTCAATGTGTTTATCATCAATTTCTACTCGCTGGCTGCGATAGACATTTTGAATTTCACGAACAAGGTATCTCTGGACTTCTTCTTCACCAGAAATCCGAAGAATATCATGAGGCACCAAAGGCCCGTCAACGAGAGCCTCACCTGCTCGAACGCTATCTCCAGCATGGACCCGCATATGCTTGCCATGGGTAATGAGATGCTCTCGCTCCACACCAGATTCATTCCGAACAATGATTGTTCGTTTACCACGTCGTTTCTCACCGCTTACTTCAACTTTCCCATCAATTTCGGCCATGATGGCTGGGTCTTTTGGTTTTCTGGCCTCAAAAATCTCTGTGACTCGAGGAAGTCCACCGGTGATATCTTGCGTTTTACTGGCTTCACGAGGCGTTTTAGCCAAGATATGACCGGCTTTGACACTCTCACCAGGCGAGACCTCGATGTAGGCCTTCTCAGGAAGATAGTAGAAGTCGAGGATTGTTCCTGATTCATCTTCGAGAACAACCTGGGGATGATACACACCTTTGTGTTCCATAATCATTCGACGGATGTGTCCGCTGGGATCCTTTTCAACTCTTAGAGTTTCACCGTCGACAACATCTTCATATCGAACCTTACCAGCGACTTCAGAGAGAATAGGAATCGAGTGGGGATCCCACTGAACAAGCACAGTGCCCTGCTTGACCTTGTCGTTCTCAGTAACCTTAAGAATGGCACCAGCTGGAATATCAAATTTATCGATCTCACGCCCTTTTTCATTCAGTATGGCGATCTCACCATTTCGGGCGAGTACAACTTGCTCACCTTCTTCATTTTCAACTGTTCGCAGACGAGTGAATTTTGCTGTTCCTACATGCTTTGATTTATATTCATTTTCTTCAATATCACGCTGACCAACTCCACCAATGTGGAATGTTCTCATCGTCAGTTGCGTACCTGGCTCACCGATACTCTGAGCGCCTATGATGCCAACAGCCATGCCTTCTTCGACCATCGACCCAGTCGATAAGTCCATTCCATAGCAAAGGCGGCAAACACCTAAAGAAGCTTCGCAGGTAAGTGGGCTACGAACTTGAATTTTTTCAAGTCCAAGGGCTTCGATTTCCCGTGCTAATTTTGGGGTGATGAGTTGGTCTTCTTCCACAACAACTTCATCACTAATGGGATTTGTAATATTCGTTCGACTGACTCGACCGCGGATGCTGTCAGCAAGGTTAACTTCCACCTTTTCGCCACGATAGATAACAGTTTTCTCAATACCCTGAGTTGTGCCGCAATCATGCATCGTAACGACAACGTTCTGGGCAACATCAGCTAATTTTCTTGTTAAATATCCAGAGTCAGCGGTTTTAAGTGCCGTATCGGCAAGTCCTTTACGGGCACCGTGAGTAGAACTGAAGTACTCAAGGACCGTGAGACCTTCTCGAAAATTGGCCTTAATAGGCGTCTCAATAATTTTCCCAGATGGTTTGGCCATAAGTCCCCGCATTCCAGCGAGTTGACGAATCTGTTCAACACCACCTCGAGCACCCGAATGAGCCATCAGATAGATCGGATTTACATAACCAGGATATCGGTTACTTGAGCCAGTGTCCTGTTTGAGGTCATCCATCATTTCCTTGGTAATCTGCTCACGAACGTGCGTCCATGTATCAAGAACCTGATTGTATCGCTCACCATCAGTGATAACCCCACGTGAGTAGAGTTTGCTAATTTTGCTTACTTCTTTATCAGCCTGACTAAGAATTTCAGGTTTGTTTTCAGGCGTGATGAGATCATCTGTTGCGAAGGAAAGGCCACTGTTGGTGCTCCAGCTAAAGCCAACACGATTCATGTTGTCCAGGAGATCAATCGTGTGACGTCTTCCAAGTAATTGATAACAGTCGGAGATTACCTTTGCCAATTCGCTCGATTGCATAGGCAAATTATAAAAAAGCATGCTTTCGGGAAGAATTGAATTGAAAAGAACGCGGCCAGCGGTTGTCTTGGTAATCGCTTCAGACTCGCCAACCGAACCTTTCTCATCAATTTCACAGCGACCTTCTGGCAACTTCACCTTGATTCTGGCATGAGTGTCAACTTTGCCAAGAGAGTGAGCCATCTCAACTTCTGCGAAACTTCGAAACACCATGTCTTCACCACGGCGGCCAGCCATAGACATGGTGAGATAGTAACATCCCATCACGACGTCCTGTGACGGTGAAATAATCGGCGCACCATTGGAGGGACTAAAAATATTATTTGTTGCAAGCATCAAGGTATGTGCTTCTACCTGAGCTTCAATAGAAAGTGGAAGATGAACTGCCATCTGGTCACCATCAAAGTCAGCATTGAAGCCCTTGCAAACAAGAGGATGAAGTTTTATAGCATTCCCCTCAACCAAAGTTGGCTCAAAGGCTTGAATGCCCATTCTGTGAAGTGTTGGGGCACGATTAAGAAGAACTGGGTGGTTATGAATGACCTCTTCGAGAATATCCCATACTTCTGCATCCTTACGCTCAAGCATTTTTTTGGCACTTTTTATGGTGTCAGCATGCCCGAGATCTTTGAGTCGCCTTATGATGAACGGTTGGTATAACTCGAGCGCAATTTTTTTCGGGAGACCACACTGATGGAGTCGAAGCCGTGGGCCGACGACAATGACACTCCGTGCAGAGTAATCCACCCGTTTGCCAAGTAGGTTTTCTCGAAATCGTCCCTGCTTTCCTTTAATCATGTCAGTGAGACTTTTCAAAGGCCGATTACTTGAAGCAAGAACAGGACGCTTGCATCGATTGTTGTCAAACAGCGCGTCAACGGACTGTTGAAGCATTCGCTTTTCATTACGAATAATGACCTCAGGTGCATTGAGATCAACGAGTTTCTTCAGACGGTTGTTTCGATTAATTATTCGACGATAGAGATCATTGAGGTCACTCGTGGCAAAATTACCACTGTCTAGCATGACAAGTGGACGAAGGTCCGGAGGAATGACCGGAATAACATCAAGAACAAGCCATTCAGGCTTATTTTCACTATCACGAATCGCCTCAACAATCTTCAATCGATTGACGAGGTCTTTTGCTTTCTGCTTCGATCCAGTTTGCTCGAGTTCTATTCGTAGTTCTTTTGAAAGTTCAACGAGATCAAGGCTAAGAAGCATTTTCCGTACTGCCTCGGCACCCATTTCTGCCTCAAAGGCAGTCTCGCCATACTCGTCACGAGCCTGACGAAACTCTTCTTCAGAAAGCAACTGTTGCTTCTTGAACGGTGTGTCTTTTGGATCAAGAACAACGTAGTCCTGAAAATAGATTACTTTTTCAAGGCTTGTTGTCTTCATATCAAGCAGCGCACCAAGGCGACTTGGCATCGCCTTAAAAAACCAGATGTGCACAATCGGCGCAGCTAGTTCTATGTGCCCCATACGCTTGCGACGAACTCGGCTATGTGTGACTTTAACCCCGCATCGGTCACAGATCATGCCCTTATATTTCATGCCACGGTACTTGCCGCAGGAGCATTCCCAGTCTTTTTCTGGACCAAAGATTTTTTCGCACATAAGCCCATCTTTTTCTGGGCGGTATGTTCGATAGTTAATCGTCTCTGGTTTTTTTACCTCGCCAAATGACCAGCTACGAATGTCGTGTGGTCTGGCCAGACTAATTTTTACGGCAGAATAGTCATTGACGCGATCGTAGGTTGCTTCACCGATGCTCACGGAGAGTTCTCCAAGGGATAGTCAATTAGTTGTGTTTAAATTTTGGACGACAAATTTTGAATCACATGCATTTTTCAATGCATATAGTTCAGATCGGCTCATCAGATACGACGTTTTTCTAATTGCATGTTCAACGCAAGTCCACGAATCTCATTTGTAAGAACATCAAAACTTGCTGGGGTTCCAGCTTCAAGAGTGTTCTCACCCTTCACCATGCTTTCGTAAATCTTTGTTCTTCCTTCGACGTCATCACTCTTCACAGTGAGAAGTTCCTGCAAGATGTACGCGGCACCGTATGCTTCCAAGGCCCAAACTTCCATCTCACCAAACCTTTGGCCACCAAATCGTGCTTTTCCACCAAGAGGCTGCTGAGTGATGAGTGAGTAGGGACCTGTTGATCGAGCATGCACCTTGTCATCAACAAGATGATGCAACTTCAGCATGTAAATGTAGCCGACGGTTGTCTCCTGCTCGAGCGGTTCTCCCGTACGGCCATCATAGAGTTTGGATTTTCCGTGCTTAGGAAGATTAGCGTCATCTAAAACAGCGTTAATCTCTTCTTCACTAGCCCCATCGAAGACAGGAGTTACGGCTTGGAAACCAAGCACTTTTCCTGCCCACCCTAGATGCGTCTCTAGGATTTGCCCAACATTCATACGACTTGGAACGCCAAGGGGATTGAGCATGATTTGAACAGGCGTGCCGTCGGCAAGGAATGGCATATCTTCTTTCGGCAGAACCTTGGCAATGACACCTTTGTTACCGTGCCGACCAGCCATTTTATCACCAACAGAAATAACTCTTTTAGCAGCTACGTAAACCTTGACCATCTGGAGGACACCAGGTCGTAGTTCATCACCACGTTTCATGCTGTTAAGCCGACGTTCTTTCGCGTCGAGGGATTCCTCAACAGCGGGCCACAGTGACTTGTAAAGCTTTTCGATCTCCGCCTTTCTTTGAGGAGAACGAATGTCAAGAGCATCAAGTGAGAACTCACGGGCTCGTTCAGCAACAATCTTGTGATCTTGGTTTCGAACAAGTGGACTGCCGTCGGAACCTGCAAGAGGTTTCTGCAAGACTTTCTCGATCTCTGCTACAAGTGCACCGAATGCTTCAGCAACCAAAAGGTTGCCTTCACTTTCGGCCTCTTTAATCTGCTTTTGAAAATCTCGGCGTTCTTCTTCCGAAAGACTCATTTGCCTAGCAAACTTCTCCGTGGCAATAACTATGCCTTCAACACCGGAAGGTACTTCAAGTGAGTCATTCTTGACATCTTCACCAGCCCGACCGAAAATCGCATGAAGAAGCTTTTCTTCAGGAGTTAATTCCGTTTTGCTCTTCGGAGAGACTTTACCAACGAGTATTTCTCCAGAACGAACGTACGTCCCAATACGCACGATACCACCGTCATCAAGATTATGCAGAGCTCGTTCCCCAACATTTGGAATGTCGCGAGTGAACTCCTCTCGTCCAAGCTTGGTGTCCCGAATTTCAATGTCGTACTCTTCAATGTGAATTGAGGTGTACACGTCGTCTTCAACCAACTCTTCACTAATGATGATTGCATCTTCAAAATTGAACCCATCCCACGACATGAAACCAACGAGTACGTTGCGTCCTAAAGCCAGTTCACCTTTGAAGGTGGCAGCCCCGTCAGCAATGACTTCGTTCTTCTCGACTTTTTGACCAACCTGAACGATAGGCTTTTGATTCTGGCAGGTTCTTTCGTTCAGCCCGACGTACTTCCGAAGTTTGTAAACGTCGGTTTCGTTGATTTCAATTGAATCAGCATCAACATACGTGATGATTCCCTTACGTGAAGCTCTCACAAGTAGGCCTGAGTTGGCGGCGACATCCCGTTCCATGCCGGTTGCCACTATTGGCGGTTCAGTAACAAGGAGGGGCACCGCTTGACGTTGCATATTGGAACCCATCAGTGCACGATTCGCATCATCATGCTCAAGGAATGGAATGAGCCCTGCTGACACGCCAACCATTTGGCTTGGTGCAACGTCGATATATTGAACTTTGTCAGCCGGAACGAGCACGAAGTCACCACGAAAACGTGCCACAATGGTCTCTCCGTGCACTCTGCCATCAACAACAGGCGCATCTGCAGGAGCCAAGTAGGCCTCATGTTCCTCATCAGCCCTTAACCACACAACGTCGTCGAGCAGTTTACTCTTTAAAACTTTGCGGTACGGCGTGACAAGAAAACCATAGGAGTCCACACCAGAGTAGATCGCCAAACTCGAAATGAGACCAATATTAGTACCTTCAGGAGTCTCGATAGGACAGATTCTCCCATAGTGGGAAATATGAACATCACGGACTTCGAAACCCGCCCGTTTCCTATTGAGACCACCAGGTCCGAGAGCAGAGAGTCGTCGTTCATGCGTGAGCATTGAGAGAGGGTTGGTCTGGTCAACAACTTGTGACAACTCACCTCGTCCAAAGAAATACTCGATGGCAGCAGAAATACTTTTTGGGTTAATCAGTGACCGAGGAGTCATCTCAGATATGTCTTTAAGACTCATTCGTTCCTGAACTGTTCTCCGAAGCTTGAGGAAGCCTTTGCGGAGTTCATCACTCGCTAGCTCATCAATTGTTCGAAGACGACGATTTCCTAAATGATCAATATCGTCGACTTCGGCTGAATCATTTTCGCTATTCATCAGATCTAACATGTATCTGATTGCGGCAATCAAGTCGTCCGCGCGAAGAGTCATCTCAGTCTCTGGGACAGAAAGATGGAGCTTTCTGTTGATACGAAATCTGCCAACCCGACCAAGCCGGTATCGATTCGTATCACGAAACTTTTCATTAAAAAGCGTACTCGCTTTTTCTAATGCTGCTGGATTTCCGGGACGTAACCGTTGGTAGATACGAATAAGGGCATCTTGATGACTCGGGGCAACGGAGGTTCGTTTTTTTGCCTCATCAGCATCTTCTCGGAGACTGTTTTCGATCAGGGGTGTTTTATTGGCAGGCATGACCTCAACGGCCTTAAGGCCAGAAGTGCAGATCAATTCAGACTGATCTCGAGTAATTGTGCAGCCGGCCTCGACAAGAATCTCACCCGCACGATCACTACTTTTTGGATATACAATGTCATCTGCAGCTGTCTTTCCCTCAAGCTTCGAAACACTGCGACTCCCAGCAACTTTTTCAATTTTAGTCTTGTTGAAAAGCTTTAAAATATCAGTATCACCAGTGAGCTTGGGGTCCATTGCTCGGAGGAGTGTAAGCGCCGAAAACTTTCCGCTTTGATCGATACGAACTTGTAAGGTGTCTTTCTTAGACACGTTGAGCTCGATCCAACTTCCTCTTTCAGGAATAATTCTGCAGCTGTAGGTTTTTCGGTCTGTTGATTCAGTATCTGCTACGAAGTCAATTCCCGGAGACCGATGAAGTTGGCTGACAACAACTCTTTCAGCACCATTGATTATAAACTCACCGCCACCCATCATGATCGGAACATCACCGAGATACACCTCTTCCTCAATGGGCTGCTCTCGAGTAAGCCGAAGCCATACTCGAAGTGGGCGGCCGTATGTCAGTCGAAGTTGCCGGCACTCATCTGGATCGTATCGAGGTTTGCCAAGGTCATACCGAACATATTCCAAGCGGACACTTTTGTCATAACTTTCGATTGGGAATATTTCTCGGAGTACGCCCTCAATGCCCTGATCTTTTCTTTTGCTTGGGGGGACATCGTATTGCAAGAAAGACTCAAAGAATCGAGTCTGTATTTCTGTCAAGTCAGGCATCGAGTGAGTGCTTCGATTGCTACCAAAGTGACGGATTTCTGTGGGCTGGAGTCGGCGAACAGCACGAGTTGCCATTGACAAATCACTCCTAAAGGGAAAACACTAAGCGAATTGAGTTACGAATATTCTGGGAAACACTGCATGTTTCGATTGTCTCGGGCGAAAGGAGAACGTCGGCTTTCAACTCGATAGAAACGATACTGGGCAAACATCATCGGTTGATCAGCGATGATCAAAATGTCAGACACAAGAAAACCGCACGGAGCGGGTTCGGAACAGGAAGGATGCACGCAAATACTATACCGTTTAACTGCCAAGCCGCCAATGGCTTCACAGGAAAATGGAAAAACAACTGAGAAACTACTTTACCGAGACTTTTGCCCCAGCATCTTCCAGTTCCTTCTGGAGCTTTTCAGCGTCGTCTTTCGAAATGCCTTCTTTGACCTTGCCGGGAGCCCCCTCTACAAGATCCTTAGCTTCCTTAAGGCCGAGTCCAGTTGCTGATCGTACCACCTTAATGACACTTATCTTGGTGTCACCAAATGATTCCAAAACAACATCAAACTCTGTCTGTTCAACAGCGGCTTCTCCATCACCGTCTCCACCTGCAGCGGCAGCGACCATGACGGCGCCACTGGAAGCAGGCTGGATACCATGAACTTCATCGAGGTAATCAGATAATTCCTTTGCCGCCTTCAACGTGAGGCCAACGATACGATCACCGAGTTCCTTCGTATCTGTCGAAAATTCCCGGGTAGACTCTACTGCTTCAGCCGTTGCCATTGATCGCGATCCTTTCCCTCAAGAAATAGGCCGTATTGGCCTTCAAATGTGCGTAGTTCTGAATTTTTCCCGTCACGCATTCGCCGGGAAGTGTTTTATCCGTGTTTCTAACTTTTAATTTGCGGTACTAAGGTATTACCTTTTCAACAAATACTCGAGCCTATTTTCTTACCATTTAATTTTATAATAACTAGTCTAAAAATTCTGGACTTGACTATTTTTTATGAAATTTCCTAACGTGTACCGCTTTTTTATCACCCTAAGCCGCGGTGACTTCATCACCTGAGTTCTCAAGTTTGTCTACTCGACTTGCAATCTGACCAGCCAGCGTGCTTCCACCACCAATAAGTTGTCCAGATATTGCAGCACCAACTGATAGCATTTGGCCTGATAAAATAGATAACTGCTCTGTTCTATTGGGCCACTTGGCGACTTTTTCAAGATCACCTGCATCGAGCCTCGCACCTTCCATCGCACCACCACGACACTCAATTTGTTCAAAATCACTCTGTGATGCTAAGCGATTGAGTTCCTTTGCCAGGTCAACAACATCTTCACCTCCCCAGCAAAGAGCCAGCATACCACTCAGATTCTCAAGGGCAGGTGCAAGCGGTGTTTCTACGAGGACACGCTTTGCGAGTGTATTTTTTATCAACTGAAGGCTAATGTTCTTTTTTCGCAGTGTAAGCCTAAGTTCAGTCGTTTTTTGAGCATCAAGGCGACCAAGTGAGACAACAAAGATATCTCCCACATTTTGGAGTCGAGAATTGAGATCATCCATCATGAGTTGTTTGACAAGTTTGCTCATGGTTTTCTTCCGATGTTTGTTTTGTTCGTTGAATGAGAAATAAGAGTTACAAATTCGATTTTAGAAACTAAGCAGCTACCATCACACCGGGCGACATGGTTGCAGAGATGGCAACTGTCTTAATGTACTGCCCTCGAACGGCGGCTGGCTGCATGCTTCGAATCTGCTCAAGAAACGCGTGAATGTTGTCAACAAGTTTATCGTTATCAAAACTTGCTTTACCGACTGCAGCATGAATGATGCCAGTTGGATCATTTCGAAATTCAACTTTGCCGGCTTTGTACTCTTTTACAGTTTTGGAAATATCAGCAGTAACAGTGCCAGCACGAGGGCTTGGCATGAGTCCTCGTGGACCTAAAACTTTTCCAAGAGGACCAACAAGGCCCATCATATCTGGAGCAGCAATACAAACATCGAAATCAGTCCAGCCACCTTTGATTTTTTTTGCAAGATCATCGCCGCCAACTTCTTCGGCTCCAGCAGCAGTTGCGTCGTCAGCAAGATTTCCCTTGGCGAAGACAATAACTCGCTTTGATTTACCGATTCCGTGCGGAAGAACAATTGATCCGCGCACAATCTGATCAGCCTGTTTGGGGTCAATTCCGAGCCGAATATGGATTTCAACTGTTTGATCAAACTTTGTTGGCGGAAACTTTTTGAGCGTTTCAACAGCTTCTGAGAGTGGAAGCAAGGCGTCATCAGCCGGTTTTGCGGCGAGAGCAGTTTTCATGCGTTTGGTGAGTCGCACTTTCGATTCCTCTGTAATAGAGATGTTAATTGGGTATAAATGTTTTGTGACAGGTTTTAAGCTGTATTCGCTCTGCGCTGCCGCAGTTCTCGAAAAACGTTCGTGCAGTGCTAATCCAACGAAGTTTCTGCTTTCGAGAATCTTATACTATTGCAGGTTTCTTTCGATTTTCAACCTTCGACAGTAATGCCCATACTACGGGCTGTTCCGGCAATCATTCGACGGGCATGCTCGTCATCTCGAGCATTAAGGTCAGCCGACTTCATTTTGACGATCTCGTCTAATTGATTCACCGACACCTTGCCGACTTTATCCTTGTTCGGAACGCCAGAACCTTTGGCAAGGCCAGCTGCCTTTTTTAATAAAGCCGCCGCTGGGGGACTTTTTGTAACAAAATCAAACGATCGATCGTTGTAGACGGTAACAACCACAGGAATAGGCATGCCACCAGCCTCTTTGGTCTTATCGTTGAATTGTTGAACGAACTGACCGAGATTAATACCAAATCGACCGAGCGAGGTACCAACTGGAGGAGCAGGAGTCGCTTGACCACCTGGCACCTGAAATTTTGCTTGACCTGTTACCTTTTTTGCCATCAGTGCAAATCCTTATACGTTTTTCCACAATATTGTGAGTTCTATCATCCTGCTAAATTCGTTCCTGTCAAAGCCCCTAGGGTGTTTTTTGTGTAAAACTGTCCAGTTGTACATTTAGGGACATGGGACTGCAGGAGACACCCATGTACGCAAGTGGACATAATCCTCTTGGAAAGGAGGCTTCTAGCCTGAGTAACAGAACATAGTTAAGATCAAAAACGCTTTCGAGTTCTTAAACCGTTTCAATCTGCCAGTACTCAATATCAACGGGTGTCGAGCGACCGAAAATACTCAGCATAACAGTGACACGGCCGTTCGCTTCGTCAATCTGCTCAACTTCACCTTCAAAGTTTTCGAAGGTGCCCTCATTGATTTTGACGCGATCACCCTTTTTAAAGTTAATTTTTAGCTTTGGCGTTTCCTCGGTCTTCTCCTCACCCTTATTCAGCAGTTTTGCAACATCTTGAGGCAACATCGGGCTAGGCTTCCCTCCAGATCCGGTAAAGTCGCCAATTCCACCTGTTTCACGCACAAGAAACCAGGTTTCGTCATTCAGAATCATGTTTACAAGAATGTAGCCGGGGTAAAGCTTTCGCTGAACAATCCGCTTTTTCCCGCTCTTGAATTCCGTAACTTGTTCTTTTGGCACGATAACTTCGCCAAAACATTGATCCATGCCCTGCATTGCAATACGTCGTTGAAGAGTCTCTCGGATGGAGTCTTCTCGATTGCTCTGCACCTTGAGGATGTACCAGTCCATCTCAACGGTTACTGGTGCTGCTTCTTCGGCCTCTTCTTCTTCACCATCCAGCATGACGGGCTTTGCATTTTCGTTGCCAGAAAATGGATCTTCAAGTTCGACTGGTCCGTCATCTTCGTCATCTTCTAAAACCGGTGCTTTTTCAGGTGAAGCCGCTTCCTTATCAGTAGCCAAGTCATGCGTTATCTGATTACTGCGGCTTGATTCCGTAGTTTGCGGTTGTTCCAAGGCGGCTGACTCGGAGCCATCTTGAATTTCATCGGTTGGTGTCGGCTCAGTTTCGTTATCTTGCATTGCTATTCGTGAAATGGTCTTGAGGATGTTTCGATATCGTTACGTTGATTCCTAGCCTTGGAGGGCGCGGAGGACAAACCACCAGAAAAGATCGTATACAGCGAGAATACCAGCTAGTGTAAAAATCAGAAAAATGACTACGATCGAGCTGCGGATAACCTCATCCCGTGTTGGCCAAGAAACCTTTGTCATCTCAGTTTCAACGGCAATAAGAAAATCTGCAACACTTGGTGTATTGACCATTCGGAAGCTCACCCACACGCCAACGGCGAGTAAGATACAGGGTGCAAGGAATCGCATAATGCCTAAATCATCATTCAGTGAGCTGCTTGCATCGCCGCCCAGCCAGAGAGGCAGAAGCTGAGCAAGTCTCCAAACACCAATTGCTATGGCGATCGCGACTGCCGCAAACGTCACTTGACGAGCGACTCGACCCTGCTGACGCTTGTAGAGCGAAAAACTAAGAAGCGCTCTCAAGAAGGTTGCAGCTGGTGGTTGTGTTCCTGCCATGTGGTTTTAATTCTGCCTATAAACAAAAGGTTTGCGAATTCAATTGATCCAAAAATTTCTACCAATAACGGTTCTCTGAATACAGCCGGTTCCTATAAGTCCCCTAGTTTTTGCTGTTCCAAGGCTTAAGTGTAGTTTGGTTTGCGGACGAAGGACGGTAAGCAGGGGCGGCGGGAATCGAACTCGCAACCTCTGGTTTTGGAGACCAGCGCTCTGCCAATTGAGCTACACCCCTGTGGAAGGACGGGGCTCGGTTTCCCGAGCCCCGCACGAGTAACTTTTTCACGATGCCAGCAGTTCTGGTCATCACACAAATCAGGCGTCGAGAACCTAGTCAAGAATCTTCGTAACAACCCCAGATCCGACGGTTCGGCCGCCTTCACGAATAGCAAAACGAACACCGTCATCGATTGCAATCGGTACCATCAACTCAACTTCCATCGTGACGTTGTCGCCAGGTGAAACCATTTCGACTCCACCCATCAATTTTGTTGCTCCCGTTACATCGGTTGTTCTAAAGTAGAACTGAGGACGATAGCCAGCAAAGAATGGTGTATGGCGGCCACCCTCTTCTTTCGAAAGAACATAAACCTCACACTCAAACTTCATGTGTGGCTTAATCGAGCCCGGCTTGGCGAGGACTTGACCTCGTTCAATCGCATCACGATTAATTCCTCGGAGTAGGCAGCCGACATTGTCACCGGCCTGACCGCTATCCAAAACTTTTTTGAACATTTCAACGCCAGTGACAGTCGTTTTGTCAGCTTTTTCTTTCAGGCCGACAATTTCAACTTCATCGCCGACATTGACCACACCACGCTCAATTCTCCCTGTCGCGACAGTTCCGCGACCCTCAATCGAAAAAACATCTTCGATTGCCATGAGAAACGGTTTATCAAGTTCGCGCTCTGGTTCAGGAATATGGGCATCGACAGCATCTAAGAGATCTGCAATGCACTTGTTTGCTTCAGGATCAGCGGGGCTGTCGTAAGCGGGTTTACTGGCACCACGGATAATCGGGATTTCATCGCCATCATATCCATACTTAGTAAGCAGTTCACGGATTTCCATTTCGACAAGGTCGAGCAGTTCGGGGTCATCGACCAAATCAACTTTATTCAGAAATACAACTAATGCTGGAACACCCACCTGACGAGCCAGCAGAATGTGTTCGCGTGTTTGTGGCATAGGACCATCAGCAGCACTGACAACCAGAATAGCACCATCCATCTGAGCCGCGCCAGTAATCATGTTCTTCACAAAGTCGGCATGCCCAGGGCAATCAATATGAGCGTAGTGCCGCTTTTCAGATTGGTATTCGACGTGGCTAACAGCGATGGTCACCGTCTTCGTTTCATCTCGAACAGTTCCACCCTTTGCAATGTCTGCGTAGCTCTTGGCTTCGGCCAAGTTCTTTGCCGCCTGCACGGCGACAAGGGCACCGGTGAGCGTCGTTTTCCCATGGTCAATGTGCCCGATCGTGCCGACGTTCACGTGGGGTTTTGTTCGCTCAAAAGTATCCTTAGCCATGCTCTTTTCCTCGGCCTTTCCTCATTGAAGGGGAAGCAGAATCGTGTGACCTGCCTGTTGTAAAAAACTTCAAAATTATTCTATCTCGGCTACGAACCGGAACACTAGTGTACCGTCAATTTGTTAAAAACGGACATCAACTTTCAAATTATAAATCATAAAGCCGTAGTACGGCAGAGCTGCTGATGGGATTTGAACC
>JABAAH010000016.1:0-17628 GCA_014238855.1 Planctomycetota bacterium | reverse complement strand
AGCTACAGCAGCTAATTTTGCTGTCGGGACGTGGTTTGTGTACCGAAATATATCCTTCTTTTAAATAAATATCAGCAAATGACTGATTTTTTACGGAATTCTTTATTTTTTCGATGAAAAGAGCGGGTGAAGGGAATCGAACCCTCGTCTTTAGCTTGGAAGGCTATTGCTCTACCGTTGAGCTACACCCGCGGTTTGTCTCATTATTGAAGAATGTCTGAATACGGCATTCCAAAAAACGGTCTCGCGTTGAATTTCTTCTATGTAAGCATCCTTGGTTGTGCAAATGGGGAGTGCAGGATTCGAACCTGCGAAGGCGCTGCCATCAGATTTACAGTCTGACCCCTTTGACCGCTCGGGAAACTCCCCTTCACATATAGTTGTTAAATAGTATTACGTGTTATTTTCAGGAGGTTGAAAAAATATGGCCTGCCTGCTGTTCTCCTTCAGATCACTCTATTTTTTGTCTTTTAAGTTTCGTTCGACCTGACCCGATTCTTCGACGGTTCGGCCGGCAGGCAATGCCTCCGCCCGGAGCGCCGACATCCGTACAACACCTTTCTCAATAATTAAACTGCGTTGAACGGTTTTCCATCCGGCTGCGTCGTGAGCTAGCGGCGGGACTTGAACCCGCAACCTGCTGATTACAAATCAGCCGCTCTGCCAATTGAGCTACGCTAGCGGGCCTTCTGGACCGCGAACCGAACAAGTCTACGTATTCACTGGCGACGTGCAAGATGAGGATGAAAGGACAATGACGGTAACCAAGAAATAAAAAACCACAGGCACTTGTCAATTCGTGAAGCGTAATTCATTTATGGGGGCGGATTTTAATTATGGAGGCTGATTTTAAGCGACTATGGCAACAAAGAAGATGGCCTAAAAGCACTTGTTTGCAGGGTCAAATCGTGTTTTTGACAAAAGGTACAGCATGTCCTCTTCGTCTTAAGTCTTCTGCGTCTTAAATAGATTTTGGGATGCCAAGGCACGCAATTTCTCAATTCTGCAATATGAGTGGGCAAATGCACAGAAAATGAACATGGAGGCCGAGTTGGCAGCACGATGTCCGTTGCTTCAAAGTATGGATTAGGCAGTATCTATCGAATGAAACACTTGTTTTTACCCGGTCTTAAACAGGCATGTAGTCATGCACATTCTGGAACAAGTAGTATTTTGCATGTTGTCTTGTGTATGCATTCAGCTTTGATATTCCGAGGCCACTGACATTCGAGGGTGTAATGCAGTTACAAGTTGGTACGACCCGTATCGCGAAGGAAACAAGGCGGTCTCCGCACGTAGTTATTCTTGTCCATTGCCCCGATGAGGTTGGTCTCATTTACAGGATTACGGGTGTATTAGCCTCCCAGCAATTGAATATTGAAAGCAACCAAGAATTTGTTGATGTGACGACTTCTCATTTTTTTTTCCGTGCGGAAGTGTCTTTGAAAACATGTTGTTCAGCCGAGAGCATAGCCCAACTTAAGAATGCTCTTGTTCATAATTTACCTGAGCGAGCCAATATCCGTATTGTTGCTTGCGAACCTAGGCCCATCGTTATCTGTGCGACTCAGGAGCCACACTGTCTTGGTGAATTGCTCCTGCTTGATGCTGTTGGTGAGTTACCAGGCCGAATTGTTGCTGTGATAAGCAATCACAACACACTACGGAATCTTGTTGAGAGATTTGATGTGCCGTTCCACCTCGTATCCCACGACGAAATCAGTCGTGAAGAACACGAGCAGCACGTAGCTGAATTAATCGATACTTATATGCCAGAAACTATCGTACTAGCACGATATATGAGAGTCCTTACGAATAACTTTGTTGATCGTTATTCGGGGAAAATCATCAATATCCATCACTCATTCTTGCCAGCGTTCGTAGGCGCTTCTCCTTATCGTCAAGCGTTCGAACGAGGCGTAAAAGTTATTGGGGCAACAGCTCATTACGTAACAGCAGAGCTTGATGCAGGTCCAATCATTGCTCAGGATGTAATTCCAGTCGATCACGGTTTTACGGCAGAACAGATGGCCCAAGCGGGTCGTGACGTTGAGAAGATCGTACTTGCAAAAGCGGTTCGACTGGTACTTGAAGATCGCGTTTTTGTGCACAGTGGTCGTTCAGTTGTTTTTTCCTGAAAATTTACAAATAACGAGACCAAGGCCGAATTTCAGGGCTGTTTTGTGGCTTCTTTAATGACGCAGTTTGAGTTTAGAAAGAAATTGTTGCCAGGCTCTCGGGGTAGAGCGGTGTCGGTCCAGCAAAGGCTTCTTTTACATAGGTGTTGGCTGAGGCGGTATAACATTAAACGGTTGATTAGCTAAATAAACGGTTGATTAACTAAATAAATATTTAGCGATGATTCAATAGTGAACTACTTCTGGGAAGCAGGTTTGAGTATGCGTTGGCGAGTATTATTCCGATTGGTTGTTGTGTCGACACTCATTGGTTTTACAAATACGGCTACTGCTCAGAAGGTAGCTGTCGAAGAATTCACCTTGCCAAACGGAATGCAATTTTTGCTTGTTCCCAGATCGGATCAGCCAAATGTTGTCAGTGCTGGCTGGGTAGCTCGTGTTGGAAGTGTGAATGAACGCCCAGGGATTACTGGCATTAGCCATTTCTTTGAGCACATGATGTTCAAGGGAACAAACACTATTGGAACACGAAATCCTGATAAAGACCGTACGTTCCGAGTTGAGCAGAAAAAGGTGCGTGACAAGATGAATCAACTCGTGCTCAATGAGCAGTACGAGCGGTATCGTAATGGCGAGATAGATGATCCTTGGAATCCGGTAAACGATACACCGCGACTCAAGAGTTTGCGAACGAAACTAGATACCCTGATTCGTGCCCAGCAGGGTCGGGGTAAGGCTGGGCCTGCCACAGCAACTATTGTGAAAGATGAATTTGATCAGGTTTATACAAAAGCGGGTGGCAGTGGCATGAATGCTTTCACTAGCTATGACCTCACGTGTTACTTCATCACTGTTCCGTCAAACAAACTGGAGTTATGGGCATGGATGGAGAGTGATCGTTTGAATGACAGTGTGTTTCGAGAGTTCTACTCTGAACGCAATGTTGTTCATGAGGAGAGGCGATTGCGTACGGACAGCACTCCTACGGGTCGATTCCAAGAACAGTTCAACTCAATGTTTTGGGCTTCCTGCGGTTATTCTTGGCCTGTTATTGGTTGGCCGAGTGACCTCAATAGCTACACATTTGAGCAGGCTCAGGTTTATTGGAATACGTATTACCGTCCTGGAAATCTTTTTGGTGTTGTTGTCGGTGATTTCGATCCAAAACAGGTAAAGGAATATATCAAGCAGTATTTTTCACGACTCGACCCAGGAACAAATAAATTGCCTCCTGTGGTCACGCTCGAAGTTGAGCAAATGGCCGAACAGCGAATGAATGCACTGGGTGATTTCCCACCAACAATTGAAATTCGCTATCACACTGTGCCCGCTGGTCATAGAGACAGTTATCCTCTCGACATGCTTGCAGAGGTGCTCAATAAGCGAACAGGTCGACTTTATGCCAGTATGGTTGAGGGTCGTGGCATTGCTGCTACAGCATCGGCAGGTTCCGATACACGAAAGTACGCGGGCCTTTTTTCGTTCGATGCCATGAATCGTGGGAATGCGACTCCGGAACAACTTGAACAAGCCTGGTACGAAGAGTTGGCCAAGTTGCAGAGTGAAAAGTTGGGAGAGCGTGAGCTTCGTAAAGTCAAGAATCGTGTTGCAGCATCAAATTATCGCCGGCTTGAGAATAATATGTCACTTCTCATTCAATTAGCTTTTAGCGAAGCGTTGCTCGATTGGGAAGAGATCAATGACGGTCCTGCAAAGTATGAATCAGTAACTGCAGAAGACATTCAAAGTGTTGCCAAAAAGTATTTTGATGAAACAAATCGTAGCGTTGCAATTTATCAAAGAAACACCGAACAGGTTGCAGCGAAGGAGGATGAGAAATGAATAATTTGGTATTAAAAAACACCATGTGCACCCATGTGCTGTTGGGTGTTATCGCCATGAACCTGTTTTGGGTGACGCAAGTTTTTGCCATTCCTCCGCGTCCTGAAGCGATTGAATTTGAAAAGCTTGAGTTTACGCCGCCGCGGGCAAATGATTTTCGAAGAATGCTTTCCGACGGAACCGTTGTCTATGTCGCTGAGTCTCACGAATTTCCTCTTGTAAAGCTTTCAGTCACCTTCAAAGGAGGTGACTCGCTTGATCCAGAGGGTGCCCCGGGCCTCGCATCGGTCATGGCAAGAATGGTTCGCGAGGGTGGTGCGGGTGATATGAACCCTGGAATGTTTGATGAGACTCTCGATTTTCTTGCAACAGAGGTATCGGTCTCAGCAGGAAACACTTTTACTACAGCACGAATGAACTCGTTGAGTGATAATTTTGATGAGAGTCTTAAGCTGTTCGTAACCATGCTGCGAAAGCCTGCTTTCGACAAACAGCGACTTGAGGTCGCGAAGGCACGTCTTCTTGAATCGTTGAAACAACGGAATGACAATGCTTCATCAATACTGGCTCGAGAGTGGAAGGCTATGCTCTACGGCCGCACTCATTTTGAAGCGAGCCAGCCAACAGCATTAAGTGTCGAGGCAATTAATCGAGAGCAACTGCAAACGATTCATGACAAGATTTTCCATCCAGGAAATATGATTGTTGCTGTGTCTGGTGATTTTGCGATTGAAGAAATGTTGGAAAAGCTCTCAAAAGCTTTTAGTGGTTGGGAGCGGGGGGCTGTAGCTGCAAACCCAAAAACTCCGAAAGCAGTACTTGTACCCGGTCTCTATCATGTGCAGAAGGATATTCCTCAGGGGAAAGTTGTACTTGGAAAGCGTGGAATAGTTCGTGACGACCCAGATGCGATCCCCTTACTTCTGCTGAATGAGATTCTTGGTGCTGGGGGATTTACCAGCAGACTTATGCAAAAAGTCCGTAGTAATGAAGGCCTCGCCTATTCAGTTCGATCAATTCTCTCTCAACGTGTCGATTACCCAGGAGCTTTTCAGGCGACATTTGAAAGTAAGAACCCGACTGTAGCACTAGCTGCAAAAATTGTTTTTGGGGAAATTGCTCTGATTCGTGATCAGCCGGTGAGCGATGCAGAAATTGAGGTCGCAAAGCAGGGCCTCATCGAAACTTTCCCCCGGCAATTCGAGAGCAAGCCAGCAACACTTCAAATTTTTGTAAATGATGAGTGGACAAATCGTCCAAAAGACTATTGGCGCACTTTTCGTGAAAAAGTAAGTTCGGTAACAAAAGAAGACTTATTAAGAGTTGCCAAAAAGCATCTTGATCCCTCACAGATGGCAATTCTTGTTGTTGGTGATTGGGAAGCGATTGCCCGAGGAGATCTCGAGGGAAGGGCCACAATGCAAGATTTTTTTGGTGGGGAGGTCAAGCATTTGCCTCTTCGGGATCCACTCACACTCGAGCCATTGCCGCTTGACTAAATGAAACGTCTCGTAGTGTTTAGCGATGGTTTAAACAAAATAGAAACTGTCAAAGATGTCGACCCTGCTTGAAACACTACCTCCGGCCCGGCCTGCAGAACTCCATGCAATTTCGATTGCAAAGAGTATTGTTGGAAAGAATGTCTTAGCTACAACAATTGGACGGGGTCAGGCTGCAATTACACTTGCTGAGACGCGACCAGAAGCAAAAGTAAGCCTTTGGTTTCATGATAAGTATCAGCAGCAGCTGTTAGTTAAGGCATTACAAGAAATACCAACACAATTAAGTCTTTATTGTGAGTCTGATCCGCCGCCAAGCTCAAGCGGAGGTCAGTATGATCTTGCAATCTTGCCTGTTTTTAAATCTGGTGAAGCTGAATTTACCCGTGACGTATTGCAGTCCGCTTTACAGTCGTTAGCCATCGGTGGCCATTTAGTTTCCGCAATCGATAATCCCAACGACAAATGGTTGCGATCACAGCTTACAATTACTGGTGAAACGGTGCGAGTACGTCCCGACTCAGCCGACAAGCCTACGACGGTATGTTACATACTGCAGAAGACACGGCCGTCAAAAAAAGTGAGAGACTTTACGAGTAGGGTTGTGTTCCGTGATAGGGAACGTTTACTTACAGCAATTACTCGCCCTGGTGTTTTTGCGCATCGTCGGATTGATCCAGCTGCACGTCACCTTCTCAACGCTGTAGATCTTGCTAACGGCGCCCATGTACTTGAGATAGGCTGTGGATCAGGCTGCGTTAGCTTAGGTCTTGCAGCGAGGGATTCCTCAATTGAGGTTCATGCAATCGACTCATCAGCACGCGCTGTGAGCTGTCTGCAACAATCGGCAGCCGAAAATGAATTGCCCAACATAACGGTTTCGCTTGAGGCTCAAGGGGTCGTGCCTGATCCCGGATGCTACGATCTTGTGCTTGCAAATCCACCTTATTACTCGGACTTTCGAATTGCTGAAATGTTTGTTGAATCGGCTCGAGCCGCTCTCGCACCTGGCGGCACGCTTCTTTTAGTGACAAAGCAGCCTCTGTGGTATCTCGAGCAGCTACCCGAGAACTGGAATGATGTTGCGCAGGAACTTGTGAAGGGTTACCACCTCATCGAAGCGGTTCGACCGTAATGGTCGATTTCAGCATTGTTTAACGATTGATATGGACAACCGTTGCCGGTGGAAAGCCATTGAAATGAGTCGAACTTGCCGCGGAATATGCGCCGATGATATTGCTGTAAAGGTAGTCTCCCATTTTTAGATCAGGCAGTTGTTCTGCAAGACTAATTGTATCCAGTGCATCACACGTGGGTCCAAAGACAGCACAGAGTTGAGTGGGCCCAGATTTAAAACTTTTCATGCGGTAGGTGCAGTGATCAAAAATAATACCTGAATAGGTGTGGTAGACACCATCATCAACGTAATAACAGAGTTTGCCACTGCGCACTGCTTTTCCAATAATTTTTGAAACAGCAGATCCTGCTGAAGCAACAAGAAAACGGCCTGGCTCGGCAAGAATCTCAACTGTTTTTGGAAAGAGACGATCAAGTTCGTAATTAATTTTTTTAGCTAACGAACCAATTTTAGGCACGCTCGCGTCATACGCGGCAGGAAAACCACCGCCGATATCAAGCAATTGAAGATTAAAGCCACGTGATTTTGCCTCAGCAAAAATACCAGCAGAAAGGTGAAGAGCCTGAATGTAATTTTCAGGATTCGTGCACTGGCTTCCCACGTGAAAGGATAGTCCTTCAACGGTAAGTCCATAGTCATGCGCGCAAGTGATCAACTGGACTGCTTCACCAGGCAGTGCACCAAATTTGCTCGATAACTCAACCATCGAGCCTGTGTTTGGCACTCGAAGTCGAAGAGCGAGTCCGGCATTTGGCGCATGTGTTGCTATTTTCCTTATCTCTTCTTCGTTGTCATAGGTTACAAGAGGTTTGTAACGATCGAGTTCCTGGAGTGTTTCAACAGGCTTGATTGGATTGGCATAAATAATTTTATCCCAAATAAAATCTTGACGTTCTTGAGAGGGTAACTTCTCAATCAAACGATACACGGTGTGAAATTCCTGCATGCTGGCGACATCGAAACTGCCTCCAAGTTTGTAGAATGTCTCTACAACAGCAGGATCACTATTTACCTTGACAGCGTAATAGGTCTGTATCCGCGGAAAATGTTTCCGAAATAAGGCATAGTTTTTTCGTAGTTCTGCATGATCAATTACAAACAGAGGCGTCCCATGATCCTTGGCTAGATTAAGCAAGGTCTTTTTGTTCATTCCGACGCTGCCTCATGAGGGATATCAAATAAGCCGTATGTGAATACTAGGGGTTTTCGTTGGAAAAGACGAGGTAGTTAGTCTTTGCCAGACGAGGTAGTTAGTCTTTGCCATCAGTTCGTAAAAAGTTCTTAAACTGCCAAGGGTCATCAGAGTCAGTGTCAGGATTGTTGTATCCACAAAAGGTGTCAGAAGTGTTGTTGGTAGGCGTCCAGTTAGACGGTATTGAAATAAATTTTCCGAGGTATGGCTTGGCAACATCAAGAATATAATCGTGCGGTAGGTCGTCTGGCATTTTCACACCTTCATGGGGATTTTCAATCATCCACATGCACGCAGCAACTACGGATATTGCAACTTGCATTGTCGTTGCATTTTGATGAGGAACAAGCCGTCGAGATTCTTCAATGGATAGATCACTACCACACCACCAGGATGTAAGAGGATGCCCCATAACGAGTGCACCGAGGATGTCGGCCCCGCTCGTGATTTCATCGGTCATAATGCGAGCCCGTGGTTGGAGTTCGTAGTTGTACCCACGGAGTTCCCACAGGCTGGCAACAGCAGCATCGCACGGGCAATATGCATAATGCACGGTTGGACGATAAATTGTTGATCCAGCACTATCAAGAACAGAAAGTTTTTCAGTGATCGTAAAAGCTTCACCGTGTCGGACAACCATACCCGTAATGGTGTAATCGGGAACCCAACTCGAGACATATGTGTTCATGCCCATACGCGCTAAACAGATCTGACTTTTTGGGCCATCTTCATGCTGATATGCGAATAGGGGAAATTCTTTTTCATGTGTTCCCCAGCCCATTTCGGCTGTTGTTGTTCCTTCTTCACGAAAGCCCTCAACACTCCAGGTGTTCACAAATTCATTAACTTCTTTGGGTGAACTGGAAATTTGAGTGTCGCGCTCACTACAGTGGATAACCTTTACTCCCAATTCCTTTGCAAGGTGATTAAAGGTGTGAGTTTTTCGGTACTGTTTAATTCGTTCAGCTTGTTGGCCAGAGAATTTTTGTTCTTCAAGACAGGCCTCAGCAATGTCAAGAAGCGCCTGCTTTGTGAAGTGACTGATAAGCCCCGGATTTGCACCGTGCTCTAATACGGCTGTTGGCCCAGGTTCGTCCCATCCTGAGACCATGCGACGTATATTCATATGTCGCCAGTAGAGTGTCAGGTGTGATGGATGGGCCCCTTTTGCGTGCTCATAGGGATCCCATAACTCAACAGATGTATTCAGATAAAGTGTTCCGTGTTCATGGCACCAGCTAACGATTTCACAACAGTCGATATTCCAAGCAAGGTCAATAAGCAGATCACCTTCGCCGATATGGCGGGTAAGTACTTCGTCTAAATTATCTGAACAGATTTTTTCTTTAACAAATCGCACGCCTTGTTCAGTCCATGGGCGAAGGGCATCGTTGTCAGGCGCAAAATCTATAATCGTTATCCGCTTTGGGTCAATTTTGATGTGCCGAAGAAGGATTGGAAGTGTGCAACGAGCAACGAACCCAAACCCAACGAATAGAATTTTGTTATCAAAGGTGATCATGCGAGCATGCAATTCCTAAGGCGATGTAATAAATCAGAAGTGTAATGTCTGTGTAATGAATTGGTATAGAAATGAATACGAAGCGTAACGTCGAACCGACTAGCAATCGGATTCAATGGATTTGGCCACGAAAGGCCAGTTGCAAAGTGGAGCGACGGAACACTTTACGAGTATGCTTGTTTTCAGCGGCGGAATCTATAACCTGTGCCGTAGGTGTTTCCCTCATTACTTTAATCAGAGCACAGCTTGTAAATGCTGCCTCTATAAGGTCGTACGAGTAAGGCTGATGACTTTTTCACATGCGATTTGGTTAGCAATTGGTGGAGGCCTTGGCACACTCGTTCGTGCGAGTGTTGCAATACTCGCTCTACGTTTATGTGGGCGAGAATTCCCCTGGGGCACATTCGCGGTGAACCTGATCGGTAGTTTTCTTTTTGGTGTAATTGTCTCGCTCGGACGGGGTCGTATGGGTTTGCCAGCAGGATACGAGACAATATTATTAGTTGGCTTTCTTGGAGGTTTTACGACCTACTCAAGCTTCGCATTTCAATCATACGAATTTTTTGAGCAGGGGAAACCATTTCTCGCTGGGGCCTACATTGTTGGAACGGTTGTTTCTGGTTTAGTGCTCGTCTGGAGTGGAGTCATAGTAGGTCGGCTTGGCGGCGGATAGGACGGCTATATTTCCAAGGTCACTATATTTCCAAGACAGCGAGTGTTTCCTATCGCAGGTGGAAAATGTACTGCGTGTGCTACCACCCAGATATGTTTTTTTAAGGGATGATATATGGCTCCTCTCAAACAGCAATTCTTTTTCATTTGCCTTGTACTCTCCGTGCTCATTGGAAAAACAAGTTGTCTAAAAGCGGAGGAAGAAAAACTCAACAATAATAGATATCAATGGACTGTCGATCATATGCAGGTCGGCGTTCGTTGGCAGCCTTTTCCGGGTCGACCGAAAAATAACGCATATGATGCGCGGCGGCAGATCATTGCTAGAGATAGCAGTTATGTACAGTTTTGGATGGCGTGGTCGGCACTCGAACCAACTGAGGCGAACACAGATTACCTCAACCAACCGTCCGGTTATTTTCAGGCCATTGAGCAAGCAGTCAATGCGTGTAGAGACTACGGAATCAAAGTAGAATTTGTGTTTTTTCATTGCCCTGCATGGGCTTCTGAGTCAGGGGTGAGCGGTGGTCAACGCCCAAAACTAGGAACGTTTCCTGCATTCATCAGTCGTATTGCAAAACATTTCAAAGGCCGCGTGGATTCCTATCAACTTTCTCACGAAGTAAATAATCAGGGAATGATGAAAGGTGCTGACGTCGATTTCTTGATCAAAGAAATCTTTATTAAAGGTGCTCGAGCAGTGAGGCAGGTGTACGATCAAGATCCAAAATTACCTGTACTTATTTCCACATCTGGTATGAGTCCATGTGAGAATTGTGGACAGATGAAGGGTCTGGCAGCGAAGGGCGGCCGTGGAGTGAATGAGTTATATGATCGGTATATTGCAAGTCATGATTTGATGAGGGGTGTCGATGCATTGAACTTAAATGTATCGGATCAGAATGATGGATACGGCCGAATGGACGGTGGTTTTGTTGCTTCAGTGTGGGGTAATTATGAACTTGTTCGAAACAAGTTAGATCGGGCTGGCTATCGCCATAAGTCTGTTCTTTCAGCAGAGTCTTGGGTTTCATGGGATGATGGTGGAAGCGCAGTCGACGTCAATGGAGATGGCCTCAAGAATGAGCAGGATGCATTCGCGCGTACGCTTACGATCATGGGGCAGTGCATGGAGCGGGGCCTTAATGCAATGCAATTCCCTTGGTCAGATAATTCAAGCGGTTGGGCAATGGGTTTAACAAAGCGGCGAGACTATAACGGCCGGATGGCAATCATTGCTCCTGAAAAAGTAACTCCGTCAAACGATGGCGGTCCGGACATCATTACGCAAAAGATTGGGCTTGCTGGAAACGATGATAATTTTCAGATTCGAACACTTGACGGTAATGTATTTACAATCAACGACTATATCAATCCGCCTGATCCAAACCATCTTCACTATTATGTTTGGCGTTGGTTTTCTCAGATTGCAGCAGGTGCAGATGAAGTCATTCGTCATGCGGTTGCGGGTGAAGTCGGTAACGACATAGTTGTAACCGGCAGTGGATTCACAGGAAATGAGCGATACCGGATTTCCTCATTTAATCGCACGGATAATTCTTTTCGAGTTTTGATTTATGCATCGGGAGCGAATGGTAAGACAGCAATGAAGGTCACAATTCCTAGTGCGATCCAGACCGGTCGTCATTCAAATACAGGTAAGCATGCAGTCGACTTTCGTGGTGAGGGATTTACTCGTGATCAGTCCTACTATGTGAAAATTATTACGAAGGATATGAGTGACCAAGACGGTTCAGACTCGTACCAGCGAGTATTCAATTCGGAGATTACAAGCGTCAAGGAGGGTGTTTTGACGGCAACGATCCCCAATGTTCGGAAGTTTACACAGATAGACTTTACTCCAGCATCGGTAGATCAAAATCTGTGATACCAAAAACGGTTGAACTGAAGAATGTTGTGTGATGGCAAAACAAAAAAAGCATTACCGTTCCAAGAAGCAAGCAAGTACCACTCCGTTTTTGGGGAATCTCGATGAAGTGCTGCATTCTGATGAACAAAATGCATTATCTGAGGCACTACAAACACGGCCACCAAAAGCCATACGAATGCGGCTTCCCCAAGCATGGGGGGCAGCTCTTGAGAGGCCACTACCATTTTCTTCAGACCCCGTACCGTGGTATTCCGCTGGGTATTCTTGTGCTGAAGTACATCAGCCTGGCAGGTTTCTTGAGCATGCTGCAGGCGTCTATTTTGTTCAGGATGCAGGTTCGATGTTGGCACTTCGCCTACTTGATGTTCAGTCACACGAATGGGTTGCAGATATGTGCGCAGCCCCTGGTGCAAAAGCTTCAGCAATTCTTGAACAGGTAGGATCAGGCAGTGGGTTTCTCTTAGCGAATGAGCCGATTCGAGGTCGACTGCCAGCTCTGGAATTCAATCTAGCGCGGGTTGGTTTTCCACGATACTGCATCACATCAAAAGATCCAGAATGGTTTAGTCCGCAGTGGAAACAACAGTTCGATGCGGCACTTGTTGATGCTCCTTGTACCGGGCAGATGCTTGTTGGTCGAGGCAAACAGTCTTTTGCTGCTTTCACAGAGAGTCAGATTGCCCATTCAGCAGCACGACAATTTCGGATAGTGTCAGCAGCATCGAGTCTTGTACGGCCTGGCGGTCGACTCGTCTATTCTACCTGCACATTTGCCCCTGCTGAAAACGAAGATGTTATTGAATCTTTTCTCGCGACGCATGACGGTTGGCGCGTGGAAGAGGTTGCTGAATTACAACAGTGGCAATCGCCACGCTCACCAGGTGGATACCGTTTGTATCCGCACCGCGATCGCTGCGCAGGGGCCTATGCTGTTCGGTTGCGTCTGTCTGGGGATGCAGAGCGAGTACAAACAAACATTCGTCAGAGAGAATTGAAAGAAGATCCTTTGGTTTTAGGAAAAGAATCAGTAGGAAGTACACGGGGTGGTTGTCGAATACAGCAGGCAAACCGTTGGGAAGAAGTGCCAAGAGATATTGAGCGACAGGTTGAGATGCCATGTGGACGACACGGGGAAATTGCCTATCGTCCTGCAAAGCAGTGGTTCCCATCGCATGCTCTTGGCTTGCGAAGGGATCAATATTGGAGTCCTTCTGCGACGTATGAACTTGACGATCACGGAGCCCAACAATTCATGCAGGGATTGTCACTCCCGCCTGGGCCAATTGGTTGGGTTGTTGCAACATGGCGCGGCCATCCTCTTGGTTGGCTTCGTGGCAATAAAGAACGCCTCAATAACCGCCTTCCAGCATCAGCAAGGCTTGGTTTTGTTCCGTTATTGAGCTCTTTGGATGAAGAAAGACTCTAAAACGTATTCATTGAGCCATGTCCTTTTATGGTTGCCCTGTATCTGCTCATATATTTTTGTGTCAGAGTTTGAAAGAGCAAAGCAAAAATGAGTTACGTTGTTGTATTCTCTTTTTGGTTACTCACGAGTTACATTGTTGACAGGGGACTCGAATGAAATTTTTCTATCATGCATTGCTCTGTACTTTACTGTGTGCTGGAAACTTTTTTTCAGCCTCTCAGAGCGTAGCTGACAGACTGAATGTCGTGCTTATTGTTGCCGATGACCTAGGGTGGGGGGAACTCGGTTGTTACGGGCAGCAGAAAATTCCTACACCAAATATTGACCAGCTGGCAGCGTCGGGTCAGAGATTTACTCAGTTTTATGCCGGTGCACCTGTATGTGCACCATCACGATGTGTCCTTATGACAGGCCTGCATCTGGGGCATGCTGAAATTCGTGGAAATCTTCAGGCAAAAAAAGCTTTTCCTGAATTTGATGAGGGTCAATATCCCATACGACCAGAGACAATTACGTTTCCTAAATTATTACAGCGAGCAGGATATAGGACTGGGGCGATGGGTAAATGGGGACTCGGGCCTGTTGGTAGCACAGGTGACCCAAACAACCAAGGATTTGATCTTTTTTTTGGATATAACTGCCAGGCCGTGGCGCACAGTTTTTACCCAGAAAGCCTTTGGCGTAATGCAGAAAAGGTGCACATCAATGACAATCCAGTACCGGGTCATAAGAAGCAGCCAGAGGGTGAAGTACGAATGGAAGACTGGATCGCAGAGACTTATGCATCACGACCGATTGTCGCTGAAGCAGAGCAGTTTATTCATGATCATAAGAAGGATAATTTTTTTCTGTACTGCCCTTTTACAGAACCACATGTTGCAATGCATCCACCCATTGAAACAGTGAATCGCTTTCCAAATTCTTGGGACCATGCACCATATCGTGGTGGGAACGCATATCTTCCCCATCCGCGGCCACGAGCAGGTTATGCCGCGATGATTGCTGAACTCGATGACCATGTTGGCCGAGTGGTTTCAGCAGTAGAAAAAGCGGGCCTTATGGACCAAACCGTCATCATATTCACAAGCGACAACGGCACGACTCATGAGGGGCGTGGTGAGCCCGAATTGCATATAGGAGGTGTTGATGCCTTGTTCTTCAACAGCACGCTGAATTTACGGGGTTACAAAGGAAGTGTTTACGAGGGAGGTTTACGTGTGCCGTGTATTGTGAGACTCCCCGGTGAACGTGGTGCTGGTCGTGTCATTGATACACCAGCGTGGTTTCCAGATATTTTCCCAACAATTTGTGATATTACCGGGATAAAAAAACCTCAAAATCTTGATGGTATTTCTCTATGGAAATTTTTGGAACAGGAAGCATCTCTTTCTCCTCGTCCTTCACCGTTCCTCTGGGTTTTTCCTGAATATGGCGGGCAAATGGCTGTCCGAATGGACAATATGAAAGCGGTACGGCGCAATCTAAAGGCGTCAAAGGCCAAGTGGATCCCCTGGGAGGTCTATGATCTGGTCAATGATCCTGCTGAGACGATAGATCTTGCAGAGCAACGGCCAGATATTATCGCGGCTGCAGTAAAGGTATTACGGCAACAGATCACACCCAATTCGGTATTTCCAATGCCGGGACCAGAAATTTAATTGTGAGAAAATACTCGAATGAAAGAAATGCTTTCTGAATCTTTTAGAGTTGGAAATCAGGAATGCTTGCGGCGAGTGAAAAATTTACATTAAAAATCAAATTTTTATGCCCTGTGAAGAAAGTTGTTTTTCTGCTTGTTGTTGCCATCCTCGATTTGCTGCCGGGCTCGCTGGACTTGGATGAAGAATTGTACCGATAGAAATATCGGTATCGCCAATCGCTGCCAGAGCTCTGTTTTCTGCAAATTTTCCTACACCAATAACATGTTTTGGTTGACACCATTTTACGAGCCGTCGTAGTGCCTCATCACATGCCAGGAAAAGGGGTTCATATTCTTTGGCAGGGAGTTTGTCTGGGGTGCGATTACGACCAGATTCTTCCATGAAAACAAGCGGGCAGTAATTCGCAATAAAAAACCGTTCGTTGAAAGCTGATGCCTTTTTGAAACGTTCTTGAACCCATCCCCAAAGTCGTTTGCCACTCACTTCACTTCGTGTGCATGAAAAGCCATCGATTGGACGTTTTGGATGAATTATGGTGGGCTGAAGTACGGGCTCATGAACTCCTAGAAAGTCACGGACTAAGGCAACCTCACCAAACGGGACACCTGTTTGCGCCATGCCCCAAGGGCCAGGATTCATACCAAGAAAAAGTACGTCAATACCCTGTTTTGCATGTTGCTTGAGATATGACTCGTGGGGTTTTCGTGCATACACAAGAGGGTTGTATACGCAGGTGATCGGAGTTCCGAATTGAAGTACATCTACTTCACGAGAAAGCCATCTGGAAATACTTACAGGTGACATGTTTAGTACTACGGTGATATGAATGAGAAAAATATATGTCTGGAACTTTTCAGCTTTGTACTGCCGAGAGTTAAACAATCAAATAAATGAATCAGTTTCTACTATCCAGAAAAAAGATTCATACGGTTTAGTTATGAAATCACTTCACCCGTAACAATTTCAACAATCCGCCAGTCAAGCCACCGCATGTCTGGATCATTTCCTTTTTTTCCAACAAAGCCTACGTGACCACCATGATCGGTAGGCACTAGTTCAACATTATCTGGATACTTTAGGCTGTCATTTGAAAACATTTCGAAAGGTACAAATGGATCATCTCGGGCGGTGATGATCGTTGTTGGTATACGAATAGATGGAATAAATTGTGCAGAGCTCGATTTTATATAGTATTCGCGAGCATCTCGGTAGCCAATTGCCGGTGCTGTGAACCAGTTGTCGAAGCCTTCGAGCGTTCGTGGCCGTGGGCCATCTAGAGGACTGTAGACATCGGGACGAACACGTAACCATTGGTCATAGTGCTTTAAAAGCATTCGAGTGAAATGGCGATCGTAGACACGATTGCGTCGGTTGCTGATCGATTCAATACCGGCGATAAGGTCGATAGGAGGATTCACTGCAATTGCGCGACCTATCATTGCAGGTACGCGCTCGGGTGATTCTCCCAAATATTTCAGCAGGACGTTTCCTGAAAGTGATACTCCAAACAATGTGATATCAGGTTGGATGCTAGCCTCACTTTTGCAGCACTTTTTGATAACCGCATGAACGACTGTAGCCAAGTCATCTGAGCAGCCTGCATGGTAGGGGTAGCGTGCCCATTCGATACCTGCTCCACAACTACGCATGTCCCATCGAAATACACGGACGCCCCGCGCAGTCAGCTTCTCTGTAAGCCGCACAAGAAGTGGCGTGCGGTGATGATCCGTAAGACCATGGGAGAGAATGGCAACTTTTCCACCAGCACGCCATTCCTTTGGGCAGTCTTCATGAAGAGCAATCGCATCACCGTCCGCTAAGTCGACTCTGTGCAGCGTAGCACTGTGTGCAGCAAGTTTTTGGGGTATCACAGTCGGTAGGATAGTTTGCATGTGGGGGTTTTTCATCCACCACGGTGGTTTGAAAGTGGTACTGGTTGTTTTGTAATTCATATAGAAATTTGGTCGTTTTGACTTTATTGATGCCAAGATCTTAAGGCATTCGAAAGAGTAGGGATTCTTTTTTTCAGTACGGATTCTAGATGATTTTTGAACTGACTGATATCGTCTGATGTTAAAAAAGCCAGATAAAATAAGATTACAATTTGATGAAAGACAAAAACCTTGAGTGTTGCAAAAATCATGAGATGAAATAAGAGTCCACAACTTAGCATCAAGCGTCGAGTGGCCGGCACCCAAATGAGAACTGGGAAAAGGAGTAATTCAAAAAAAAGTACAAAAGTTGTGAGTGCAGAGGTGAAAACTGGATATGCGGCAAGCCACGTAACGTCAAAGCGGGACCAGAATTCTTGAGATATGACATAGTGAAAAGCAGAACCGTTGTACCAAGCAGTAGAAGCGAGTTTATGCCATCCCGAGAAAAAGTAGACGAATACGATTTGAATCTGAAACAATCGTAAACTCCAAGCAGGGTGCTCTCCTGTTGAACATTGCCAGACAGGTTTCCCTAGGTGTCCGGCCAGTCCAGCAAAGACCATGAGCATGGCATAGCACTGCACAAGAAAATCACCTGAGTTGACAGGGATAGCTGTTACAACTGAAGACACGCAAATCCACGCAAGCAGCGGTGCGATACGATTAAAAATGCCAGTCGTGAGAATGGCTCCAGAAAACATTCCTAAAAGTGT
>JABAAH010000169.1 GCA_014238855.1 Planctomycetota bacterium | reverse complement strand
GAATTTCTGTATCAAAATCCGACAATTTTCGGCTACGCAGATAAAAAGCTACCAGTTAATATTGAATTACTGAATCACTGCAAAAACCTGTACTTGCAAGACAACGAGATGGGGTCCACTGATGACTTTGCAGAAATAGCTCTAAATTGTATGATGCAATATGATTTGGATTTGCCACGTTCATTCGAAGAAGCAATGAATCTTTTCGGCATCTTAATTTAGTGAAACCAGCAGAGCTATTGCTATCACTCAGACTCTGTGTCTGTCCGTCTGTCTGTCACGCACTTTACTCAAAAAGTACTTATTGGGTCACCACCAAACTTCACCAATAGAACCAGGACATGAATTGTACCAGACGTTTTTTTCAGTTTTTAACTAGGTCATCCAAGATGGGCGCCACAGCCGCCATCTTGATTTTTTGTGACGACTACTCTTCCAGGACCACAAGTGGTAGAGACATGGGGTTTTCACCATAAGGTTCAGTTTCGGTTGAAGAGTCTCCCGTTTGAAATTTGAAGTCCTACGATTTTCAAAATGGCGGCTATGACGTCATAGGTAAAACGTGTTTCCCGCCAAAATTCTAACTTTGTCAAAAATGGTCGGATCTTGGCGAAATTTGATATGTAGGTACATATGGATGTCCTGAGTGATTTTATGCTACTTTCATTTTGAAAAAAAATTCAAGATGGCCGCCATGACGTCATAATTGCCGATTTTTCAAAGTGGTTCAATATTCTTCAAATTGTGTTCAATTACACCTCCTGATGTGCATAGTCATAATATGTTGTTTTCGTAATGATTGAAAATCAAATATGGCCGCCATGGCCGCCATTTTGTTTTTTTCCCGAAAATTTGTGCCGACTACTCCT
>JABAAH010000168.1 GCA_014238855.1 Planctomycetota bacterium | reverse complement strand
CCGAAGCTTTGCACGCGTTTTGTTTACAGCACCAACCTGTGACTCACGCCCCACGTAACGCGGTGATATTGATTGAAAAAGAACATGGGCATCTTCAAACCTCTGCGAAAGCTGAAGGAAAAGCTCTCGCACCTGAGCCTCCTCGCAGTAACAAAACAGCCCCTCAGCTATGACCATGACTGGAGCACCCTGCGGAATATCAATCGAACTGAGCCAATCGAAGTCGAAAGCAGAACAAGCCAGATGCGTCACTCGATCGGTTGCCGGCAGAACTTGATCACGAATCGATATGACATCTGAGAAATCAAGATCGAACCAACGAATCAAACCGTTATCAACTCGCTGGAAACGCGCATCGAGTCCCGCCCCCAAGTTGAAAATGATTGCCTGAGGATTATCTTGAATGAAGTGTTTCACACGTTCATCAAAAATTTCAGAACGTATTACGCAGTCGAGATAGACATACTTCGCTTCATCAAAACACGAAAAGTCGTAGTCAATTCCATTAATAATCCGAACAGCATCCTCGTCCCGAATAATTGCGTCTTCTCGATGCGTTTCGCACGCACGATAATAGAGTGGAATCAGGAGTGTCTCTTGCACATCTCCCAAATCTGGCTGTATCTGGTTCACCGCAGTAGCATCAACCATGTTTCACCTTCTACGCTCGTCTTGCATAGACCATTGGCTCAGCCGGTGACGCCGGACTTGCTTCAGTCACAATTTCAAAACCGTGCCCTCGAAGAAGAGATTCTACTTTTTCAAGTTGCTCCTTGCCTCGATGCACTTCAACCGTTACCTGCTGAATACGAGGCCAGTGTTCTTCGGCAATACCTGCGAGGATCCCATCCTCGATGCCCTCGGCATCTACCTTCAACAGGT
>JABAAH010000167.1 GCA_014238855.1 Planctomycetota bacterium | reverse complement strand
ATGACGGCCATCGCGCGGTCCGACAGAGCGATTGGAAACTTGTTGCTGCACGAGATGAGCCGTGGGAGCTCTATGATCTTTCGTTAGATCGCACGGAACAAAACAATCTGGCATCATCTCATCCAGAGCAGGTCAAACAGCTTGAGAAAGATTGGAATGAGATTGCAACGGAAAACCAACGGCTTGCTGACCTGGACGGAAAGAATAAACCTCAAAGAAAGACAAACAAGAAGACACAATCGACAAAAAAACCGACTTCCAAAAAACAGTCAGCAAATAAAAGTGATCAAAGACGGGAAGCGGAGAAAGACGGATCTCGTCGGTCACCTCCAAATGTTGTGATTGTATTTACAGATGACATGGGCTACGCCGACCCGGCCTGTTATGGGGGAACATTTGCGGCGACACCGCATATCGACAGGTTAGCTCGGGAAGGAATCAAACTGACAGACTTCCATGTTGCTCAACCAGTCTGTTCAGCATCACGAGCAGCCTTACTTACCGGTTGCTATCCCAATCGTATCGGGATTCATGGTGCACTTAGTCCAAAATCGATGCATGGTTTATCAGCAGATGAAACCACACTGGCTGAGTTGTTGCGATCTCGAGGATATAGAACCAGCATGGTTGGCAAGTGGCACCTCGGGCATCATCGTCCATTTCTTCCAACACGGCATGGCTTTGATGAATATTTTGGATTGCCATATTCCAACGATATGTGGCCTTACCACCCGAGCGCAAAGCCAGGCACATATCCACCGTTACCACTTTTTGAAAATGAAGAAGTCATTGATAAGGAAGTGAATCCGGAAGATCAGACAACGCTGACCAAGCGATATGCTCAACGGGCCGTCGATTTTCTCAACCGTGCCGGCACAGCGAAAG
>JABAAH010000166.1:648-908 GCA_014238855.1 Planctomycetota bacterium | reverse complement strand
AACGAAAATCTCTCTAGCGCAAATATCACCCTCCTAAACTCCACATATGCAATGAACATTACTGGCATGGTAGCAAACGCAAGTGTAACAGTAAATGCAACCCACGCTGATGGCCAAGTTGACTTCAATATTACAGCATTTGATCTTGCAGGAAACAACCTAACAGTAAACCAAACGAATCTAAACTCTCCAAACCTCACAATAGACAAAAAGGTACCTGGCGTGTCAAATCTGAGCCTGTACAGCAACAATTCGAATTC
>JABAAH010000166.1:0-638 GCA_014238855.1 Planctomycetota bacterium | reverse complement strand
GCAAACGTCATAATCGATACAGTCAATCCTGCATTCTCAAATCTAACCATATACAGCAATAATTCGAGAACCGACTATGCAATGGCAGGTCATCTGCTAAACATTACAATCACTGCAAATGAGGACCTAAAGGCAGCAAACGTCACAATATTTGGCATTACATCTATGATGATAGTAAATGGCACAACAGCTAGTGCAAACGTGACCGTGGATGAAAACAGTGCAGAAGGGGATGCACTATTCAACATTACAGCCTTTGATCTTGCAGGAAACAATCTCACAGCAACCCAAACGAATCTAACCTCTTCAAACATCACAATAGATCGCACAAATCCGACTCTCTCAAATCTAACCATATACAGCAACAACCACAACACCTCACTTGCAACTTTGGGCAACACTCTAAACATCACAATTACTGCAAACGAAAATCTCTCTAGCGCAAATATCGCACTCCTAAATGACACGTATACAATAAGCACCAACGGTATGGTGGCAAGTGCAAGTGTAATAGTAAATGCAAATCACGCTGATGGCCAAGTCGAATTCAACATTACAGCATTTGATCTTGCAGGAAATAGCATAACAGTAAACCAAACGAATCTAATCTCTTCAAACCTTACAATAGATCACACAAA
>JABAAH010000165.1 GCA_014238855.1 Planctomycetota bacterium | reverse complement strand
GCAAACGGACCACCCACCTCGTTGCTGCCGAGCGCTACCTCCAGTCGTTTGAGTTGACCAATTCGTCCAGCACGTACCATTTCCACGGCAGTACGGAAGCGGTGGTCACTCCGCTGCCAACTGCCGACCTGCACGATCCGACCGGTGGTCTTCATCACTTTGCGAATCTGCCTGCCTTCATCGATTGTCAACGTGATCGGCTTCTCAACGTAGGCGTCTTTTCCAGCCTTCAACGCATCGATTAGCATGCCGGCATGCCAGTGGTCGGGGGCACCAATCAGGATTACTCGGATCCGGTGGTCGTCGAGGAGTCGTCGGTAATCTTCATGTCGAACGACGCCCTCATAGATCGATTCTGGTGAAAGCCCCGTCTGCTTTTCGACGGAGGGATCAATCGCGGAGAGGTCGCGAACGGAGGCATCAACATCAGCCATGGCGAGAAGACGTCCGTGGGATTTGGCAAGTCCAGCAATCACCGAGCCTTGATAGCGGCAGCCGATCACGCCAATACCGAGTTCGCTACGCTGATCAGCAACGGCCGGCCGAAACGTTCCCAATGAGCTGAATCCTTGCATGAGTGCCGTGGTCGCAGTTGCCGCGGTCGATCTCAGCACACCTCGTCGTGAGATACGGTGGTTTTGTGATGACGGCATGTCGTCTCTCCAAGAAAGTTCTTTTCCCCGAGGAGAGTTTTCCTGCAGGGCTGCCGGTGTCATGCGAAGAAGCTAAAAATATGAACCAATCCGACACCATAACACCGTTGGTCACCACTTCAAGGCTCGCGATACTTGTGGTTGAGGAAACTTCTGGCAAGGGTGTCACTAATTAGCTCCCTATGCCTATGTCAACCCATTCTAGAAGTCAGAGAATTGTTCAAATTCATCGTAGGGGCGGTGTTCGAGATTTACGAATCGTGTGTAATCGTGCTGCCAAAGAAGTTTTATGTCACCAATAGGGCCGTTTCGTTGTTTTGACACAATGATTTCAGC
>JABAAH010000164.1 GCA_014238855.1 Planctomycetota bacterium | reverse complement strand
TTGGGAATGTCCAGAAGCCAGCATGCCCACCGTTACTTGCAACACCACATTCAAGATTTACACGGATATCAAGCCATTCGTCTTCAAGACTTAAAAGTGACGTTTCTTTAAGATCAAGAAGAGTTCCAAGGTGCCCGAGATCCGAACCATTAGTGTCTTTGAAGCAGCGTCCTTTTGCTTGAGCAGGAAGCCCTGCGAAGTTGAACTCTACTGCCAAATGTTGACAGAAGTCATTCGGAAGATCTTCAAGCCTGTATCCAATTTCAACAGTATTGGAACCTGCAGAAAGTGTTACTGCTTTGGAAAGCGTGAATGGAATTCCCCAAACGTTCCCCGTCCGCGATAAGAGAACCTGCATACGATCTGGATTGCGACGAATACTAGCCTCATATGCTCCGGTTGCAAAATCCCCGCGCTCCATTGCTTCACCAGAAACGATTGCTGCACTCGATGCATCGACATCAAAAAAATGATCAATAAGGCTCTTTCTACGATTATTATCATAACGAAGTTTTTCTGAGAGCCCGTCGTGTTTAAAGCTAGCTCGCTGAGAAGAATCAATAATGCTTCGTGCCCTACCCGGTCCGGCACGTACTTGGTCGTGATATGCCTCAGGTCGACGATCGAGCGTTGCGAGAATATTGTGACGCTGCCCTCTAAGGTCAAACTCATACGCCATCCCACCGGCAGAAGGAGCAATCCAGAGATCAAAATGTTCATTAGACAATCGAACTTCTGTTTTACTGTCGAAGTCGTAGTCAGAACTGACAGCCTCGACCCATGTCGATGGCCGACCTTCAGCGCGATCGAGCGCATTTTCAGCCGTGATTAATTCTTGATATATCGCATTTCGTAAATGTGGTAGATAGATGCCACCAAAAGCTCCGTGCCAATACGCACAATTGCATTGGCCTCGATACAGTGAATCAATGGCTTCGTCGTACGCAATCTTGTCAGTCATGGAATCCCTCGGCATTCTTGCAAGCCGATTACTGACAACCATCATCCGAGCGTACATTTCGT
>JABAAH010000163.1 GCA_014238855.1 Planctomycetota bacterium | reverse complement strand
TTAGAATGTTGCTTACGGTTGCAAGGGATGGGTTGGCGTTGTTGCTGGATATAGTCAAGTTTACTATGGATGGGCCGTTTGTATCTATTACGACATTGTCATCAAGAATATAATTATCCTGTGTTACGGTGAATATGTTTCCAGTTTTATCATATGCTGTAATGTTAAACTCTACAGGTCCATTTGTAGAGTTTTCCAAAACCGTGATGGTTGCACTAGCTGTATCATCATTTATGGTCATACCAATGTCGGTGTTTAGAATTTGCAGGGTTGAATTTCCTATTTGCTCAGATACTTGCAAAGTAACGGTTATCGCATCTCCTGCCATTGCAACTTTGGGATTAGAGTTGTTGCTTGCCACGTTCAGATCTTCCACTCCAGGTATGCTGTGGTCTATAGTGACGTTTAATGAGTTCAACTGCGTCTGGTCTGCAGTAAAGCTGTTTCCTGCAAGATCAAAGGCTGTAATGTTGAATAATACCTCGCCTTCTGCACTGTTTTGATCTACAGTCACGTTTGCATTTGCCACTGCACCACTTACATTCATCACGTATGTAGAGCCCAAGATTGTAATGTTTGCAGCTTTGAGGGTCTCATTTGCAGTGATTGTGATGTTTAGAATGTTGTTTACGGTTGCAAGGGATGTATTGGCGTTGTTGCTGTATATGGTCAGGTTTTCTAGGATGGGACTTGAAGTATCTATTGTGACGTTTGATGAGTTCAACTGCGTCTGGTCTACTGTAAAGTTGTTTCCTGCAAGATCAAAGGCTGTAATGTTGAATAATACCTCGCCTTCTGCACTGTTTTGATCTACAGTCACGTTTGCATTTGCCACTGCACCACTTACATTCATCACGTATGTAGAGCCCAAGATTGTAATGTTTGCATTTTTGAGGGTCTCATTTGCAGTGATTGTGATACTTAGATTATTGTTTATAGTTGCAAGGGATATGTTGGTGTTGTTGCTGTATATGGTCAGGTTATCTAACGTGGGACTTGAAGTGTCTATAATGACGTTTAATGAGTTCAACTGCGTCTGGTCTACTGTAAAGCTGTTTCCTGCAAGATCAAAGGCTGTAATGTTGAATAATACCTCGCCTTCTGCACTGGTTTGATCTACAGTCACGTTTGCATTTGCCACT
>JABAAH010000162.1 GCA_014238855.1 Planctomycetota bacterium | reverse complement strand
TTGATACAGGCAATTTGCTGTTCGGGTGGAAGCGCCCATTCGGTCATCTCTCGATAACTACATTCTGGGAGCCAGATTTTTCCGCCTGGTGAATCACTTCGAATCACTTCAGACGGTAACGACATCGTGACCCATTCTTGATTTTCCTCAAGGAGACGAAAAAAATGCTGTAACCAACCATCTTGAAAACAGGTCTTATGTGTTTTCGGCCAGACACCAAACTTTTCTCCGTCATCACCAAAAACGGCGATAGCTCCTTGTCTGCGTGAGGCAAGAAATCGGAGATGTTCAATCGTGGTATCCGGTGCTGCAAAGGGAATGCTATATCGCAGGTGCTCACTGCCTGGAAATACCGCAAGTGTGCGACCGTCAGATTCAGTTGTCCAATAACGGTCCAGTACTTCATTAGTGAGGCCAGCAGCTTTGAAGTGAAAGTCATCCAGAATAGTCCAATCGATACCGGCATTGGCTAGATCGGCAACCATGCTTGAATCCCAGACTCGTTCAGCTATCCACATTCCTGTCACTGTTGTTTGAAGACGTTGTTCAAGCCATTGATTGTATTGACGAATCTGACCAATTCGGTCCCGCGAGGGCAACATGGCGAGTATTGGTTCAGAAAATCCACCACCGACAATTTCAATTTGTTGTGCTGCAGCTAAGGAAGATACTTGGTTGAGATATTCGGGATGGTTCATCTCAAGCCACTCAGCAAGTGGCCCGCTCGTATGCAAGGCAATCCTAATGGTTGAATGCTGCTGCAGCAGATTAAGAAAAGGGAGATAGCTCTTCTGATAGGCATCCTCGATCACATCATGAAAGTTTCCGACTGGCTGATGATCATGGAGAACAAAGACAAGACGAATAGCAGGGTGCATGTGCGGAGCAGTCCGGAGGCCAAAAGAACATCCCGATTTTGATGTTTCTTGGAACGTGCGCCAAACCGGAATGAGAGATTCCATCAATGAGTACACAGCACTTCGGTGTCGGTCATACCGGCTCTAAGGACTAGGTAAAGATTGTCTATGCCAGCATCGTATTGTCTGAAGTTGAAGTCCTATTCCCAACAACCGGTATCACGAAGTAAACGTGCCGCTGTCTTGGGTGGCATAGTTGAGACGTGATAGCCTGTGCCAAGTTCGAAACCCGCAAGAGGTGTGATCCTTGGCAAGGCTTCGAGATGCCAGTGCCAATGT
>JABAAH010000161.1 GCA_014238855.1 Planctomycetota bacterium | reverse complement strand
AATGTGGCATCATGTCTTTGGACAGGGGATTGTCACTACAACCGGTGACTTTGGCTTCGCTGGTGCCAAACCAACACACCCAGAACTTCTTGACTGGCTTGCTTCAGAATTCACTAAACCAGCGATGACGGTCAGTGCCCACTCAGCGAAGCCTTGGTCCGTCAAACATATTTTAAGGCTGCTCGTCACCTCTCGTGCCTTTACACAGGAAAGCAAGCCTGACGAAGAGGCTCTCTCTATTGATGGAACAAGCAGCCTCCTCTGGCGATTCGCTCCACGACGGCTTGAGGCTGAAGTCATTCGGGACGCTATCCTTACTGCCTCAGATTCACTCCGGCCAGAACTCGGGGGGCCAAGCTACAGAATCCATAATGTCAAAAAGCGGTATGCGCAGTGGGAAGTCCTCGACAACTACGGTGAAGAGACATGGCGGCGGATGATCTATCAGGAACGAATGCGTCGGGTAGACGACTGTATGTTTACAGCGTTTGACTTTCCTGACTGTGGTCAGGTTCGAGCGAAGCGACCCGTTTCAACCACACCGCTTCAGGCACTCAATTTAATGAATAGCCCATTTGTGATGTCGCAGTCGAAACTCATTGCTGAACGATCACTTGAAAACACAGATAACAATCTACCGGCAGCGCTTGACCGCTGTTTTGAACTCCTTCTTGCTCGCCAGCCAACTGCTGCTGAAAAAGCGGCGGTACAAAGTATCACCAATCCAAAAGATCTTTTCCTTGTGTGTAGGGCAATTCTTAACTCGAATGCATTCACCTTCCTTGAGTAAGCCATCATGAACAACGCTGAACACTTATTACCGCAGGGGCGACATCTTCTGGACCGCCGCTCATTCCTCAAAACGGCTGGGCTCTCGACCTCAAGCCTCGCACTTCTCCACATGCTACAAGGGGATGGTCTTCTGGCTGAGACGGTCCGTACTGCGGGTGGAAAAGAACCGATTCGCCCAAAGATCGATCCCAACGATCCATACGCGGCACGCCAACCTCACTTCAAAATGCCGGCGAAACAGGTCCTTGTCATCTATTGTCCCGGTGCTGTCAGCCATGTTGACACCTTTGACTACAAACCCGGCCTGGAAAAGTTTCATGGCAGGAAACCACCTGGAATTCCAGATGTCACGTTTGAAGGACCGACTGGAAACATTGCAAAGCCTTTCTGGAAGTTTCGTCCACGCGGA
>JABAAH010000160.1 GCA_014238855.1 Planctomycetota bacterium | reverse complement strand
TGTCTTGGGTGGCATAGTTGAGACGTGATAGCCTGTGCCAAGTTCAAAACCCGCAAGAGGTGTGATCCTTGGCAAGGCTTCGAGATGCCAGTGCCAATGTTCAGCCGCTCTGTGAAGTGTGCTCGATGAGATAAATGGAAATTGATGAAGCCACCAATTGTAGCTTGCACCAGGTAGAAGGTGCTCCAGTGCTGCTGGAAAGTGTTGTGTGAATCGTGCAACATCTTCGACACAACTCTGGTTTTCAGTGTGGAAAAAACAACAAGGTTCTTTACTGATAAGCCATGCTTCAAACGGCTGACGAGGTGCTGGTGGGACAATCGCCACAAAATTCTTGTAGCTATGAATCACACGGTCCTGATTGTTTGCATCAGATAAGATATTACGAAATAGTGCTGGTCGATGAATGAGTTGATCACATTTCGCAGATATTGTTGGTGGAATGCAGTTGATCCCAATCAGTTGGCTGTGGACGTGTGCTAGTGATGCTCCCGCCTGTACACCACCATTTTTGAAGATTGTTGCCCATGTAATTCGAGAATCTGTAGAAAGTTGTTTCATCCTCTGCTGGCAGATTGTCCAGACGCCAACCCAGTCATCAAAGGGAATCTGAAGAACCGATTCAATATGATCTGGTGATTCAATAACAACATCATGAACGCCATAGGCATGCATGTTACTTTGTGTTGTCATAGCTGATTGTGCGACGCCACCGATTTCTGTCACAGGATCGTCAACCTCAACGATGGGATATCTATTGGCAATAATTCTCGATTTCCAATGCAGGGCTTCAAGCGATGGCCACTGCTGGACTGGATCTGGCGTCAGACTGGAATTTTCAATACAGAATGGACAATCTACTTTTCGGTAGTTTACGAGGTCATTTGGGCGAGCAGCGCGTCGTGGTGCAAGATAGACCTGTCGGTTCGAAAGAGGGTCATGGCGAAGCGTGGGTCCTTGTGAATGATCGAATGAAAATGACATGTGTAAACCACTCGAATGAATGAGAAAGGGGAGCAAATGCACCTCTTATTGAACGCTACAATCCTCGCCCGTACACTCAGAGCCTATAACCAGTTGTGCTAAAAAGAGTCATTCATCAGAGTGCATTTTGGCAATTACGTATATCCTGTTTAGAGATTCGGAGAGAATAACATGCTTACAGTTGGCAACGAGTTCCCCCAGTTTTCGGTCCAAGCCTGCACTGGTACTGAAAAGGAAGACATTAAGTTGCTCACATCAGCTGACTATTCTGGAAAGTGGACTGTCTTC
>JABAAH010000015.1 GCA_014238855.1 Planctomycetota bacterium | reverse complement strand
GTTGCGGTAGCTCTTGCTGGAGTGATTCAGATTGCGCTAGGCATTCTAAGGGGAGAGATGATCAATTACGCCTCCTCGAAAATCGCTCGCCAGAACTCTACAAACGCCTTACGGCACAAGGTGCCAGGCCCATGATAAAACTTTTAGAGAATGGACATTGGGAACTCGATGTAGCATCAAATGAGGGCCGAGTCTTTGATCTGGAAAGTGGTGAGCGTTGGGAGTGGCATGGCGGTCGTCAAATTCGTGTGGTCCACGCTGGAGGCATCCATTGGAAATACCGGGATCAAAATTATCAACCTGCATATAACGTTCTGGTCGCCTGGTAGTGCGCGACTGAAATTATTTACTCTTTAAAATCATTGCAAACTGCGATTCCAACGCGACCGCTTGCCGCATTGTGGCTCTATGAATCTCCGTGATCGTCACAATGTCATTGCAGTACCCACCTCCACAGACAATCGCAACAGGCACACGATGCTGAAGTGCCGTTTTGAAGACAAGTGTGTCTCGTCGTCCAAGACCCTCTTGAGAGATATCAAGACGACCCAAACGATCTCCTATAAAAGGATCAGCCCCAGCAATATAAAAAATAAGTTGGGGCTGAAAATTTGAAAAGGCAATGCCCAAAGCTTTTTCAAGCTCACTGAGATATATTTCATCTGATGTACCATCGGCCAAAGGAACGTCTAATGAACTTGGATACTTTCGTAGTGGAAAATTCTTTGCTCCATGTATCGAAAGGGTATAGACCGTGTCATCATTTGCAAAAATTTCAGCTGTACCATTTCCTTGATGAACATCGCAGTCAATAACTAATACATTGTGAACAAGCCCACGATCCTGTATCTCTCTTGCAGCTACTGCTATGTCATTGAAAACACAAAAGCCTTCACCCCAGTTAGTCCCAGCGTGATGAGTGCCTCCGGCAAGACTTGCTGCGATACCATCTCGCAAGGCGGTGACTCCTGCGTCAACTGCTGCACCCGTGCTCCGAAGTGATCGCTCAATAAGATCTTCACTCCACGGAAAACCGATACGCTGAATTTCTGCCTTAGTCAGTGTCCCACCAAAAACTCGACCCAAATACTGAGGACAGTGCACCCGGCGGAGTTCCTCGTCATTCGCTGCGTGTGGCTCTATAAACACAAATGGTTCACCGGCTTCTACATCCTCTTCAAGGCGGTGACGAAGTATCTGATACTTCTGAATCGGAAATCGATGGCCCTCTGGCAATAAAAGGCGATATTTGTCACAGGGATAAAGCTGCATGGACTAGAAACCACACGAAAGGAAAGTGCTCAATCTGGCAACACGAACTGCTCAATTAACATGCGAAGAGGTACAGCGACTATTTTTCAATCAAGTGAGAACGTCATGTTTTATGAGTCTATATAAAACACCGTGACCTGAAAAAACTTTGGCACGAATTGTGCACCTTATTGTGATTGAGATAATCAGAAACAGTGCCCCCTACTAGTACTGTTCTTCATTTTGAAAGGAGAATGCCGGAAATTCTACAAGGTTGTTACGGAACGGATGAAACCAATTCCCAAACATTTGGAGATGCTCTGAATTACAACTAACAGGAGATGGGGCTCGTATTGGCCACCAATACGAGCCCTTTTTTTCATAGACCCTTTGTCTGCTGATACGTGAAAAAATCGACTTTTATCTACTTTTGAAGGTGTTGTCTTGTAGCTGGCTTTTTTAAATCGACGAATCACACTTGAGCCCCGACCAGTTTCACCATCAATAAGGACATCGGTTTTCCTGTCTCAACACGGCAAAGCGAACCGTGCAATCGAAGTGTCTTACCTTTTCGTGACATATTACGAATCAATGTAAGTTGTTTAAAGTGATTAAGCTGTACTCTCACATTTTCCATTATGAGCAGCTCTATCTTCTCTTCTGGAGAAAGATGTTGCTTCTGAGCGATTGCATCGGCCTCAATTTTGGCCCCGGCCCCAACACATAGCCAATCGGCGATGTAATTCTCTTTTACGCAATTTTCACGAGTAGCAATACCATCACATCCTTAATTGGAATATGCACCAGTGCATAATCCAAAGGTGCTGCAATTCCAACATCATTAAACGAGACCATATTCGCAATATTTCTGTACACAAAACATAGTGCCAGGACGTGATCCCGTTATGATGTCTTTGCTCACTCTCGAACCAGCACCGTCCTATCCAAACGGCTTTTGGTGTCGGTTAAGCAGCTATCTTCGAATAATCACTAGAATTTGACTCACATTCATCATTCATAAACGTCTTGTTGCTTTCAAGCAGACGACCAATCATCGTCGATTCTCCAGAATAGGGTGTTTTAAATGCCTTATATCAAGAACTTTACTACCCGGGTTTGCTAACCAACGCGACAAGTTATCAATTAATCACCATAATAGTCTGTGAAGGCATACTCTATAAATTCATTTTTCTCCTTATCTCAGCTGCCCCCATGAACCTCAGCTTTTGGATTGAAAACTGGCAGGCGATCCTGACATCATTCGTAGTGGCAGCAACGCTGTTCGCACTGCTCTTAGGCCGCCGTGCTCCAGACATGGCGATGCTTGGTGCGGTCATTGTTTTGCTGGCAACTGGAATCCTCAGCCCTGCTGAAGCACTTTCAGGAATGAGTAATGAAGGAATGCTCACGGTGGCAGCATTATTTGTTGTGGCAGCAGCAGTTCATAGGACAGGGGCACTGTCACTTGTGATTGATCGAGGGCTTGGCCGACCACGGTCTCTTCATGAGGCTCAAATTCGGACAATGACAATACCCGCAGTCCTCTCCGGCTTTATGAACAACACCCCCGTGGTGGCGTTAATGGTGCCGGCCGTACGAACATGGGCTCAGAAGCATCAATTAAGCATTTCAAAAATTTTAATGCCTATGAACGCTGCTGTGATACTTGGTGGACTTTGCACACTCATAGGTACAAGTACCAATGTTGTCGTGAGCGGCTTACTGAGTGCAAAAACAGGGCAGTCCCTTGGCATGTTTGATATTACGTGGCTGGGCGTACCGCTTTTGATTGTCGGCTTTGCTTACATCCTTATCGCCAGTAAAAGCCAGTGGCTGTTAAAAGATCGCAAACCAGCTGTGAGTGCAGGTGACGATCCCCGAGAATACTCCCTCGAGATGGTTGTTGAATCTCGTAGCCCTCTTGCTGGCAGGACAATTGAACAAGCTGGTCTTCGTGGACTGCATGGACTGTTTCTTATGGAAATCGATCGTGCTGGTCATGTACGCGCGGCCGTGGAACCAACTGAACGACTGGAAGAAGGTGATCGACTTGTTTTTGTTGGCATTGTAGATTCCGTCGTGGAATTACAGAAAATACGTGGACTTAGGCCAGCTACCGAGCAAGTATTCCAACTAGATGGCCCAAGGTCTGAACGCACTCTTGTAGAAGCTGTTGTTTCAAATACATGCCCACTTGTTGGCCAAACAATCCGAGAAGGTCAGTTTCGATCAACATACGATGCAGTGATTATTGCAGTGGCAAGAAATGGAGAACGGTTAAGAAAAAAGATTGGTGATATTGTTCTTCAACCTGGCGACACACTACTTCTAGAAGCAAGCCCGCGGTTCCTGAAAAGACAAAAGACGAATCGTGATTTCTATCTTGTAAGTGAAGTTCGTGGAGCAAAGCCGCCACGACACGACCTTGCATGGATTGCATGCACAATTTTGGCAGCGATGGTTCTCGCTGCAACACTTGAGCTTGTGCCTATAGTTGCAGCCGCACTTGTCGCAGCGGCGGCGATGGTTGCGACAGGATGCATAGGCCCTAATGAAGCAAGAAAATCTATTGAATGGGAGACCCTTCTCCTTATCGCAGCTAGTTTCGGACTCGCAAGGGCCATCGAAAAAACAGGTTTAGACGAACTCATTGCGCAGAGCACTATCGGGGCTGCAGGCGACCGACCTCACCTTGTCCTCGCAGCGATATATTTAGTCACCATGCTTTTCACTGAAACAATGAGCAACAATGCTGCGGCTGTACTTATCTTTCCAATCGCTTGGCAAACTGCAACTGATCTTGGGCTCAACCCGATGCCGTTTATCATGGCAATTACGGTAGCAGCTAGTTGTGGGTTTGCGAGCCCTCTTGGCTACCAAACAAATCTAATGATCTACGGTCCAGGTGGGTACAAATTCAGTGATTACTTACGTTTCGGTGGCCCGCTCAACTTGATTGTCATGGCCATCACTATTTTGCTAGCACCGTTGATCTGGCCGTTCTAGGTATTGCACCCAAAAAGCTGATGACTCTCAGGAACGAAAAACACATTCCATACACAAGATGAATGCCGTCCCGTGATTCATTCATCTCGGTGTTACGCTACTAGTACTTGAGAATCCACATAAACGTGGTGCCGTAGATTTCATTTGAGAAGTCCTGTTCAATAGTCCAACAAAAGCTCCGGGCAATCGTTACGATCGCCCTAAACCATCTTCGGCTCCTTGTTTGTTTGAGAATAAGGTCTTCCGTTCCTTTCTTGTCGATGACCGGCAACGTAGTCTAGTGGGTTGCGAACTGCCTTTACATCAAAAACCTTCGTCCTCCCGAGACGGATGAGCGAAATACTTTTCCACTATTACCGTGTTAATCCAACGACCTGGTTTTACCTTGCGTCGCTTCTTTCGCTTGCAGTTTTTTTTAAATTCAATCGTGCGATGAGCATTCGCAATGTGGATTTGGTTGGCCTAATCCTCTTTGCACCAGGCCTGCTAGCTGTCGAATACGGTGGTTTCAAAGCGAACATTGACGCGCAGCAACTTGGCTATGTCTGGCTATTCGTTATCACGGGATTATTTATAGTCCGCATGCTCTGTGATTCACTTATGGTCCGAAGGCCTATGCTTGAACCAAATCTCAATAGCGGTGGCCTTGTCTTTCTCGGGCTATCCCTTCTGGTTTTCCTTTTGGCTAATGTTCTCACCACTCGACCGGAAAGAGATGACCTTGCAGCAGCCACAACCGCAGCCAAACTCGAAACAGGAGACGCTGAAGTTGATGCTGATCAGCTATCCAGGACTGGACCCGGGTATCCTCTTCTTTTTCTTCTGCCACATATTTCAACACAGCGTGTTTTCTCATCTGATAACGCTTTCTCAGTGGGTAGCGATACGAACGACCCACTTCCACGGGTTGTTCATGAAACAACAGCGCGAATAATGGCAATCATTTCTCAACTGCTCATTGTAAGTGGGATACTTTTTGTAGGATGGCGGCATTTTGAAAATATAAAACTTGGTATTGCTGCTGCCGTTCTCTACTTACTGCTTCCGTATACAGCTATGATGACCGGAAGAGTCGACCATGCACTGCCGGGCGCGTTAATTGTCTGGGCAATTGGAGCGTACCGCAGACCTGTGATAGCCGGTGGCCTTATCGGCCTTGCGATTGGTATCATTTATTACCCTGTTTTCCTCCTTCCCTTGTGGTGCAGCTTTTATTGGGAACGTGGAGTCCGACGATTTGCAACTGGTGTTTCCTCAGCCTTATTAGCTCTTGTTGTCGCGCTCTGGTTTACTTCACCAACAATCGCAATTTTTGCCGGTCAATTGCGGCAGATGTTCGGTTGGATTTTTCCAAGCAGTGTCAGCCTGGAGGGGTTTTGGGCACTTCCTGCCTATGACCCAGTTTTTCGCCTTCCTGTACTCGCTGGCTTTCTAGTCATGATGGCAACTCTAGCGATCTGGCCATCTCCGAAACACCTTGGCACCCTAATGAGTTGTTCTGCCGCAATCTTACTCGGAAGCCAGTTCTGGAAATCGCATAATGGTGGCCTTTTCCTTGCTTGGTTTCTTCCGATTCTTTTGCTTGTCGTATTTCGACCAAATCTTGAGAATCGTATCGCGCTACGGGCACTGGATACCGACTGGTTTATTCGGCGGCGCAAACAAAAAGATTCAATGAATAGCACCTAGTATGGCATTTATAAATCACGACGGATATCAACTGTTTGTGAAACACCTTGATTCCGAAGCCAAAGATACCAGCTAGTTTGATCCCAGCCAAAATTCTTATTTGTCAGCGTCGTCAATGCCTCAAGGACATCGGCATTCTGCGATACAACGACTTTTGTCTTCTGACTGCTACCAAGGGCAAGACCGCCACCTGTTGGTGAAAATGTAGCTGATGTTTTTCCTCCTGACCCTGCGGCCACAGTAACGACTTGTTGCGTAATGAGAACTCGCATCAGAGGCTGAACAGCAGACTCATCACCAAGTGTTTTAAGTGCAACCGCGGCACGGTTGATGCGATAAATATCATTTCCTCGCAGGGCAGCAACGAGTGGCGGGACAACCTGAATAGATTGCCTCTGCTTAAGTCGCTCAATAGCACTCCAACGTACTTCTGAATCAGGATGATTCAGGACCAGAGATAGTAATGCTCTGATTCCATCTCCAGTATCTATATTTCCAAGAGCTTCGACATAAAGCAATCGCACCCGTGCGACAGACTCAGTATTAATTGCGCTTATTAAAGCTAACACCGAAAAGGGGTCCTCTATTCGACGAATCTCCTCAGCAACCTGCTCACTCGATTTTGATTTTTCAAGATCTCGTCGCAACCTCTCAAGCCGCTGCCTCGCTTCAACCTTTTTTTCTGTTACCACTTCTGCTTGTTTTAATAAAAGAATCTCCTGCTCAGTTCTCCACGACCCCTGATAGCGGTGGTAGCCATGCGATTCCATTCGTTGCGTATGAGTACTCGTTGAATCAGAGATGCCAATATTTGGGACGACCATGAACCCAACTGATAACGCAGTTGTGTAAAACACAGCTTTATAAATAAATCTCATTCCACCACCCGTTTTATTCATATTTTATCGACAGCGTCTTGAATCATTCCGACATACACGGAAAAAACTCTAAAAATTACCAGAACGACCAAGCCTGCAACAAAAAGCCAGACACCGCCACCTGCAGCCTTTGCCGCAGCTTCAAAACCCTTTCTAGAATTATCGGCAAATTGATCACTTAGTCTTCCAAGAACCTCTGAAACTTCACCAGATTCTTCACCCACTGCCAAACCTTCAAGCAGAGCCAACGGAAAACGATGGGTTGCCTGCAGTGCTTCGGTCAGGGTATCTCCAGCAAGCAATCTTTCATTGATCCAGAGAGGATCTATTGCCAAGCCCGGAGCCACAGAGCCACTCAGTGAAACAAGCCTTCCAGCATCAAGTCCTGCGCCTGCCGCCAGCGAAGCGGCACGACTCCAACTCGCTGCTTCACCAGCACGAGCAGCCGCACCAATGAGTGGCAAATGTGTAATCAGCCCACGAGTTACACCGTGTGATCTCCACCCAGCAAGAAGCAATCGTAAACAACTGAGAAGTATGACAAACATTGCAACCAAGAGTAGTCCATACATCTTCAGACCTGAAGCACCAACGAGACCAAGGCCGATAAAATCAAGCGGTTTTCCTCGCTCGAGTTCTATTGTTCCACTCACCAAAATAAGGACACCGACAACAAGCAAGGCGAGTACCAACTGAACAGCTGGCCAGATGAGACCTGAACGAAGATGATTTGTCGTATTTACAGCATGATTGATTACGCGAGACAACTGCTTCAACGTTTCAACATCTTTGCCGGTTTGATCACCAACTGACACCATACCGATCACTAAGGGAGGAAATAGACCGGTGTGCGCAAGTGCATCAGAGAGCATTTCTCCATTATTAATTTTCTCTGTGCCAATCGATAATTGAGCACTCCAACGAGCTGGCATTCGCTTGACTTCATTACTCCAGGCTTTTCGTATATCGATTCCAGCTTGAAGTGTTATCGCCAATCGTCCGAGCAAATCTGCCTGTAAACGGGCCGGTAGTTTCCGATTCACAAGCCATATCCTCGTGTTTTGGTGTGGCTCAGACATGCTCTATTTCTCTCCTCTCAAGGGGTTCGTTCTTGTCTCAAGGGGTTAGAATATCGACAAACAAGCAATCCCTACTCGCAGGAAGGTATGCATCTGGTAAAACCCGTAGGTTGGTTAATTACGTAAATGAATTTCCGCCTCTGCGACATTTTTACACAAAACTACTTTTCATTATGACTGCCCAGTGGGACACGGTCGCGATCGTCGGAGTTGGCCTTATTGGAGGGTCAGCCGGACTTGCTCTCGCCAAACGAGGAGCTGCTAACAAAATTATTGGTATTGGTCGGTCTGATGCCTCTTTAACGATTGCTCAGAATTGTGGTGCGATTAGCGAAGGTACCACAAACATGAAGCAGGGTGTGGCAGAAGCTGACTTTGTTCTGGTAGCCACTCGAGTGGGTGTTATTGGGTCTCAACTTGAAGAAATTGACTCATACGTTCGGCCAGGCACACTCATCACAGATGCTGGTAGTACGAAACAATCGATTGTTGACGGATGGGAACTAAAACGATCTGCTCGAAAAGCTCGTTTCGTTGGCAGTCACCCTCTCGCAGGGAGCCATAGACGCGGTGCACAAGCAGCTGACCATGACCTCTTCGAAAACAAATTGGCTGTACTCACACCAGTGGAATCCACTCCAGATGCGGACACGGAATCTATCTCCTCTTTCTGGCAACTGATTGGCGCTAAAGTGTGTATCCTTTCACCGCTTGATCATGACTTGCTGCTTGCCTCTGCGAGCCACGCACCACATATCATTGCTGCTGCATTGGCTACAGCAACGCCGCGTGAGACGCACCGCTTTACTGCAGGAGGCTGGCGTGACACAACGCGAATAGCGGCTGGGGACCCTGAACTTTGGGCTGATATATTGCTTGACAACGCAAAGGCCGTCACAAAACAAATAGAAAAAATTGCACAGGCATCTGGTCAACTACAACACGCAATTGAAGCGGGCGACAGATTGACACTCATCAAATTATTAACTCTCGCTAAGGAACGCCGTGATGCTCTGGGAAGTTGACGTACACCTCCGACAGAATGATCCCGCTACCCAAGATCTCATTGATGCTGCAAACGATCTTGGTCTGACAATGCATACAGCACAGACCGCGACCGGCTGGCTCATTGAGGGTGATATGAGCCTCAATGAGGTTCAGGAAATAGGTACATGCCTTTTCACAGATCCAGTAACAGAAGTTTGTAGAGTCGCCAAGGCTGGAGATGAAGTTTTAATTACGAAACCCCCTGGGTCGTCAGAGGCTCACAATCTCATACTCCATGTTCTTCCAAAACCGGGTGTTACAGACCCGGCTGCGGAAAGTGCCAAGGAAGCAATGCTGGTGCTGGGAGTTCGTGCAACAGCAGTTCGAAGCGTTAAGAAATACTGGTTACCAGCAAATTGTATTACGCCAGAACAAGCCGAGGATATTGCCTGGAAGTTACTCGCTAGTGAAGCAATTCACGAAGTTGTGATTGGTGCATTACAGCTAACCAAACTAAGTGGTGGCGATGAGTGGGCACTCGAACGCAAACAAGTATCACTTAATGGACTCAGTGACTCCGACCTAGAAGCACTCAGTCACCGGCAATGCCTTGCCCTCACGGCAAATGAACTACATGCCGTTCGAGACCACTTTCAGACTCTTGATCGGGAACCGTTTGAAATTGAACTTGAGACAATTGCCCAGACATGGAGCGAGCATTGCTGCCACAAGACCCTTGGAAGCCCGATCGACCATAGCGGTCCTCACGGCGAGTCTTGCTATGACAACTTGCTGAAAGAAACTGTCTTTGCGTCAACTGAAATTGTACGAAAACAACTTGGAGCAAACGACTGGTGCGTGAGTGTTTTCCGTGACAATTCTGGGGTCGTTCGCTTCGATGGCGACCACGACATCTGCGTCAAAGTAGAAACGCATAACCATCCCTCAGCTATTGAGCCATATGGGGGGGCTGCGACTGGTCTCGGTGGTGTCATCCGAGATGTACTCGGCACTGGCCACGGCGCGAAACCGTTGGCAAATTTAGATGTCTTCTGTGTAGCACCTCTAGAAACACCTCCGGCAACAATTCCACCGGGCATCATTCCACCAAAAAGATTGCTTCATGGAGTTGTCGCTGGTGTTCGAGATTACGGCAACCGTATGGGTATCCCAACCATTGCAGGTGCAGTAGCCTTTCACCCTGGATACCTCGGAAACCCACTCGTTTTTTGTGGCACTGTTGGAATTATGCCCCGAGATTCTGCGGACGGTCGTATTGAACCTGGTGATCTTGTGGTTACTGCAGGTGGTAGAACAGGCCGTGATGGCATTCATGGTGCGACGTTCTCAAGCATTGAACTTTCAAGTGAAAGTGAAAGCAAATCAGGTGGATCCGTCCAGATTGGTCACGCTATTCACGAAAAGACACTCACCGATTTCATATTAGCTGCTTCTGAGGAAAATCTTTTCAACGCCATCACAGACTGCGGCGCCGGGGGATTATCAAGTGCCGTCGGTGAAATGGGTGCTGAGCTAGGCGCTGAAGTCGACCTAAAAAAAGTACCACTAAAATATGATGGGCTTTCAGCAACCGAGGTATGGATCTCCGAAGCCCAGGAACGAATGGTGCTTGCTGTTGCTCCTTCACAATGGCCACGTCTCGTAGAAATTGCCCGACAAGAAGGTGTTGAAGCCACGGCCATCGGTACATTCACCGGAAATGGACAACTGGTACTTCAGTGGAATGGAGAACTTGTTGGCGAACTGAATTGTCATTTCCTTCATGAAGGTCGACCACGGCAACGTCTGCAATCTCAATTTAATCCTCCACAAAAGACACCTCCGTGCTGGTCTCTTGAAAACACGTCCTTCGAAACGGTGCTGCTTGAACTCCTGCAGTCCGAAGATATTGCCAGCAAAGAGTGGATTATTCGACAGTACGATCATGAAGTACAAGGAAAAAGTGTCCTCAAGCCATTACTTGGACCAATGGGGGGGCCGGCTGATGCAACCGTGATACGAGGCGTGCTAGGTCGCCCGCGAGGTATTCTGATAGGCATCGGGCTGCGGCACCACCTTGGACCCATTGATCCATTTGAAATGGCTGTCGGTGGTATTGTGGAGGCTATTGCCAATTGTATTGCATCAGGAGCTGATCCGGAACGAATAGCATTGCTTGACAACTTCTGCTGGGGCGACTGCCGACGACCAGATTCACTCGGAACGCTCGTAGAGGCATGTCGTGGCTGCTATGAAGCAGCGGTTGCCCTGAGAGCACCATTTGTGAGCGGTAAAGACAGCCTGAACAATGTCTTCACTTGGAAAGACGATGCCGGTGTCACCAAAGAGCAATCAATACCTCCAACATTACTAGCTACAGCCATCGGTCAAGTAAATGATGTGAGCTTGTGCGTATCTTCTGATTTCAAAAAATCTTCTAATCGAATAGCCGTTGTTGGTGTTTCGACAACAGAACTTGGTGGCAGTCAGCTTTCTGTTATCCGCCGAGTCACGGGCGGCGATGTTCCAAAGGTAGATTTTGAAAAATGTCAAGAAGTCTTTGGGGATATTTACAAACTTAACCAGCAACGGCTCCTTGTATCCTGTCACGACCTCTCTGATGGAGGTCTTGGTGTGGCTTTGGCTGAAATGGCTATCGGTGGTGGTTTAGGTGCCACCGTTGATCTTACAAAAATACCACTTCACGATCTCAAAGAAACTCTGAAGCATGATGACCTCATTGGTTTGCTGAAAGTTGCCTTTGCTGAAACTCCCGGGCGATTTTTGATTGAAGTTCGTGAAGAGGATACTGACGCAGTAGAAAGCACACTCGGCAGTATCCCGTGGTCATGGATAGGCAACGTCACTGAAAACAATGTGCTCACAATTTGCTGTGGTGAAAGTGCGATCATCTCCCAAACATCCGTTGCCACGCTTGCAAGTGCTTGGCGAAAACAAAGTAACACTCAAACATCAGGTACGAATTAAGGAATATTTGTATGCTTGCCCCACGCGCCCTCGTTCTTCGCGGTCCAGGGACGAACTGTGACGAAGAAACTGCCTACGCCTTCGAACGTGCTGGTGGTCACACAAAACGTGTTCACATTCAGGCTCTGGCACAGTCGCCTTCTCTCTTAGATGATTTTCAAATTTTCTGCATTCCGGGCGGTTTTTCGTATGGTGATGATATTGCCAGCGGAAGAATCTTAGCACTTGAATTAACTCAGCGGCTCGGCGATGCACTCCATAAATTCCACGAACGAGGAGGGCTAATCCTTGGAATTTGCAATGGGTTTCAGGTGTTACTGCAAACAGGATTGCTTTCCACAGAGTGGAACTCTGGGCAACGCAGCGTTACGCTTGCGCGAAATACGTCCGGAAGATTTGTCAACTGCTGGGTACATTTACAAGCCAAGCCTGGAAATTGTGTTTTCCTTCAAGGACTTGACCGCTTCGAACTACCTGTTGCTCACGCCGAGGGGCGATTCACAACTTCTGATGAAGCCTCTCTTGAAAAACTTGAAGCTGGTGGCCAATTCGTACTTCGATATGCTCAGAACAGAGATGGGCAGCAGACAAACCCTAATGGCTCTATACAAAATATAGCCGGCATGTGTGACACAACAGGCAGAATCCTTGGGCTTATGCCACATCCAGAACGTTTTATCGAAGCGACCCAACACCCTGCCTGGTCAGGGCGACTAGACCCAGAAGCTGATGGTGCCGGCCTTACGTTTTTCCGTAATGCCCTGCGAGTAATAGGAAAAGATGTAGGTTGACCCCGACCACCTGTTCTTCCTACCCTCTCCTCAGATTATTTTTCTTTCTTAATACCGGGCTGTTGCGCGCGTCATGGATACTCGCTGTCAAACTTCCGTCATCTGTCAGCAATTAATACTCCTTTTTTTATTTGTTTTTTTAGTTGCCAGTGGATGCCAAACACCGTTTGCCAATAGCTTTCTAACAACTGTATCTAGTGAAGCTATTAAGAAACAAACAGATACTCGTTCAAATCCCTCAGCTACTCACAATCGTCTTGAAACTATACCGCTCGAATTCACCTTCTTACGTTATGCCGAAGAAGACCTTGAGTTGGGTGATGAACTTTGGCAAGTAATTGACGAGCAATGCCTACCGGCAAACCTTAGGCATCGCCTAAACGGCAATGGCATACGGGCTGGTGTTGTCCGGGGCAATCTTCCAAATGTATTAGCTCATCGCCTTTCTTCCACTTCCGGCACGTTTCATAACGAGCCTACTGACAGCCCCCTTGCAGTTGACAGAACGGTCGTTAAACGTGTTATCCAAACACTTCCAGGTCGCACAAATGAAATTGTTTCCACACCACGACTTGAAGAGCTAATTCTCTTGGAGCATGACAGTCGTTCGACGATTGATAATGTGTCTGGCCAAACCTACCGAGACGCCAGCGCCGTATTCGATATACGTGCAACTCCATCCGCTGACGGTGGGATTGAAATAGAACTCCTACCACTGATTCGTCATGGACCTATAGAACGAAATTGGACCGGTGATGATGGGGCCTTTCATCTCGAAGCAGGTCAACGCAAAACGGTTATGAATAAATTGGAATTTAAACTCCGCCTACCAGCCGATGGTACTCTCATCCTTTCCTCTGTTGGCCCGCCCTCTTCTGGCCTAGGTGACGCATTCTTTCGTGATCCTCAAGGTCGACATGAAGGCCGTAGACTTCTAGCGATTCGTTCGATGACAAGAACCGTCGACCCTATATTCTTCGAAAGCTCAGTAGTTCACGCCGAAGACTGACAAAATGGGCAAGACTGGATGTCCAACGGGCTTTCTTTCTGATGAATTGGTTCGAGCGTGACATTTTTGCCGATGTCTACCCCTAGGCAAATTATCCTACTATCGACGTATCTCAAAAGCCTCGGTAGCAGAAACCTCTTTCGGCGCATAAGGCGAAGCAATGAGCAGCATCGTTACACAAAAAAATGTAGGCAAGACTCTTCAGAGACCCAAGGCAAGCACTGTCTTTGCAGCAGCTTTTCTTGCTGGTGCAGCAGCTGCAGTCGGCGTCAATACCGCGTTGGATGTCCACATTGCGCAGAATGTTCCTCAAGTTGCTAGTGAGCCAATTTTTGTGGCTCTTCGAACGCTCCCAGAAGGTTCGCCTATCACTATCTATGATGTGGCACTTCGCGACTGGCCGGTTGCAATGCTTCCGGCAACTGCATTACGGTCAAATGCAACGTTTGATGGATTTGTGCTTCGACACCCACTCCATGAGGGGCAACCTGTTTTATCTCTTCAGCTCTCAAAAATTTTACATGAACCAGCGCAACAGATTGCTGCAGTGACTCGAACAACCCCAACAACTAACCGGCCCCAGAAGACATCTGCACCAGCTTTCATTCCCTACAATGCTGCACCACCAATACCAGCAATACTATCTCCCACTGTGGACAAAAAACCTGAATATACAAATAAGAATTTTGCGACTCAAACCCCGAAGTTGGAATCTTCACCAGCTGAACAAGAGCCTATCGTTCAGTCAACAACTTTGACGCATGACTCTACGTCCGTTGCATTCAATTCGCAATCAGTGCAAGCAACAGCTAATCAAGGCACTCCTTCTGACTCTAATAGGGAAGACACGGTTACAGACTCGCACAATGAATTCGCAGTCTCGGGCTCTTTAGCTTTAAGTGAGAATGACCTCGAAAAACGTATCATTCAAAAGCCAGTCTCTGCTTCTCAGCCTGAACAAAAAACGATAGCGATAACCAAAGAAGAAAAAACGGAATCTAACGAGAATACGACAGAAACCGCTTCTACTGAAACAACAACAAAGGGTTTTGCTGCGGTAGAAGGTAAACAGCAAGATGATCGAACACTGACTAAACAACCTATACCGAAAACTGCTGATGAAGAGATAGAAAAAGTTGTAGTGAACCAACCGTCTCTTCCAACACCGGCTGAGGAAAAATCTCTTCCTGAAAAAGGAACGTCACCAGAGCAGGTTCTCGTAACAACAAATAATGCTGTTACTTCTCAACTACCTACTGATGCAGCTCCAATTAGCGAAGCTGATAAATCCCTTTCAGACAACAAGACAGTACGTGCGACAAATCCAACCCTCGCTCCAACACCGGTAGAACCTGTCGATATCACACAATCGATTGTTGCCGAAGCAGAAAGTCGCAAAACAATCCAGAATGCGTCTCCTGTGAACGCATCACAACAAAAAGTTGCATCAGCTAAAGCCCCCACTATGTCGAACAGGGTGAGACCAGCACCAACCGCAGCGAAACAACAAACCATGAGATATCTCGTTGTTCCAGAACGCATCGCAGTTCAAGTCGATCATGCATTCACTCGACCACAAGTAATGGTACCACCGGTTCGTCCAAGCAAAACAAACGTTCCCTCAAAAAGAAGCAACGTTCGTCCTCTTCCAAAAACAACTGCCGCAAGTACAAGATCGTCGCAACAAAATTCAAATCAAAATCGCCAGACGCCAAAAACAGCTGCAACACCACGCCCTCAACAACTACAGGCCACAGCAGGCAATACTCCACGATCCAAAGGAACTGCAAAAGCGGAGAGCCAGGTAGCGACACGCACAGCCAACAAAGAAACTTCAAAAGAACCTATACGGCGATCATTTTTCCCAAAAATATCTGCCGGGCTTACCGCTGTGGGGCAGGAGTGGCGAGAATTTCGTGATGGACCGAGCACTTCAGAAGAAAATCCAACCAACAGACAGGCAACCCAAAATAGCCCAAGGCAGCAAAGGTCTGCTTCTCGCCCTCAGCAGTCACAATAATTGAGCTAGTGATCTCATTGAGCTGGTAATCTCACCGCTGTGAGCAGAAAAGCTTAAAAACGCCAATTATCAAGAAGACAGCTGCGACACCGCTCAAAAGTAAGAGCACCCAAGAAGCACCCCGCTTCAGTGACATTTGTTGAGCAAATTGCTTTTCGACGCGCCATTGTGGGCGGGCGACTGTCGTTGTCGAGAAATGCTTCTTCCACGCATCGTAAACCTCAGCATTTGTTTTTTCATCCATTTGTTTACGGATAATGTCCACTTGGACTGGGGACTGAGTCGGTAGACGAAGCCAGATGCCAGCAGCCATAAAGACTAGAAAGAAGGCGGCGCCGAGAAGAACCAGGCCTTTTGAAGTGTTCCATGCCGGCTGAGCACGAACACCCTCGTTCTCGACGAGTGGCAGTTTTGATAATTGACCAAATTTCGGTACACCGAGTCGGTTACCACACTCGGCACACAGTATTTCGCCACCAGATTGCCCGGCACGCACATGGGAGATTTCACCACACTGGCAGGCTAATTGATAAATTTTCACGATCAAGAAACCTCTGAAGTTGCCCGAAGATTCACCACTGCCCTACTGTTTTACCACTGGCCGTCTCACGACCGCTACTTTGTGCGCGGTTTGCCACAAGAAAAACTCGCTTTTGAGGCCCTAGGACTGCATAATCAAGAGTCCTCATCACATCAGACCTTGGAAAGCTTGTCTTGGCAACCCTGCACTTCCTACGTCCGCAAGCACCGAGAAATTCAACCACCGCTTAGAACAACCCAAGAGCATGACCGCTTTCGAAAAAAGCTAATTTCCTTAAAATCTACTCCAATACGTGATTTAGCAAGAAAATGCCCTTTCTTTTGCCCTATCCACCCAACTCTTCCCTTTTACAGATAATCGATTTTTTTTCACCACTGGACTTACTCGCTACTTGAATCACACTGTCCACCACGCGAATGATGATCAGGTACTCCAAAGACAAAAGACCTTTCCAACAATTTAATACACACAGCCACGCTCAAAACTATGCAACGTTTACTGCAAACTTCATGATTTTGACCTCAATACGTCCCCTTTTTATACCCCTCCATATGTTGTTTCTATCACCGCTTGATTTCCATTAACCCACTCATTCCATCTGTTTCTTGAGGTACCGTCTGGTATCTCAGGAAATGACAACTAGGATTTGATTACTTTCCGTTTTTCAGTTGTTGAAAATTAAAGGAGTTCTGACTTGTACGACTCGCTCTTGGATGAACTTGAAGATGATGTTGTTGCCCGCCCTAGAGAAGTTGAAGAACTTGGTGACAAGGTTGCTGATGCTGAAGAAGCAGAAGCGATTCTTGATCACGATACTACTGACTCGGATTTGAGGACAACGGACAGCAACCAGATTGAAACTACCGGACAGTCCTCTTCAGCAGCCAAGACGAGTGGAACCGTTGATGAAAATGAAACAGAAGATGCACTTGCAGAGCAAATAGAAAACTGGTCGGACGATCCAGTTCGCATGTATCTGACTCAAATGGGTGAAATACCACTGCTTACAAGAGCTCAAGAAATTTATCTGGCGAGACAGATTGAAACGACCAGGGCACAGTTCCGTGCAAAACTTTTAGAATGTGAATATGTTTGTCTGAATGCTTACAAAGTGCTTAGTCGTGTACACCGAGGTGAGCTACCTTTTGATCGTACCGTACAAGTATCAGTGACTGATCGTTTGGAAAAAGAACAAATTCTTGGACGTCTCCCGCATAATCTCCAGACTCTCGAAGTCTTAATTGGTCAAAACAAAGCTGACTACCGAATAGCTCTTTCAAAACGTGCCCGCACAACAGAACGAAGGAAAGCATGGGCTCGATTAGGCCGTCGTCGCAAACGCTGCGTTCGGTTGATTGAAGAACTTGGTCTCCGCACCCAGCGTATAGAGACCATGATTCCAACTCTCAATGGCTTTATCCGTCGTCTGAGAGAACTTAAGATAAAAATAGACGCGCACAAACGAACTAAGCAGCCGGCATCAAACAGGCAAAACCTCGTTGACGAATATCGAGCAATATTGAAGGCATGCCAGGAAACACCGCGAAGCCTCAAGCGACGCATGAAAGAGATAAATGAAATTTTTGCTCGGTACCAACGTGCCAAAAGAGGACTTTCCGAGGGGAATCTTCGCCTTGTTGTTTCAATAGCGAAAAAGTATCGCAATCGAGGACTTTCATTTCTTGACTTGATTCAAGAAGGAAATGCCGGCTTGATGCGTGCCGTTGACAAATTTGAATACCGTCGTGGCTTTAAATTTTGCACCTACGCCACCTGGTGGATTCGGCAGGCAATTACAAGAGCCGTTGCAGACCAAAGTCGTACGATTCGTATTCCTGTCCATATGGTAGAGACAATGAGTCGGGTTCGAAATGTAGCTCGTCAACTCTTGCAAGAATATGGTCGCGAACCAACAATTGAAGAAATAGCTGCTCGGGCTGGCACGCCAGTCGATGAAACTCGTCGTGTCACAGCAATGAGTCGATACCCTATTAGCTTAGATCGTCCTGTAGGTAACAGTGAGGACAGTCATTTCGGTGACCTCCTGCCCGATACTGGCGCAGAGAATCCTGCTGTTGGTGCCGCTCAAGAGATGTTACGAAACCGTATCTCAAAAGTTCTCAAGAGCCTCTCTTACCGTGAAAGAGAGATCATCAAACTTAGATACGGTCTCGGTGATGGCTACAGCTACACATTGGAAGAAGTTGGGCATATCTTCAAAGTAACTAGAGAGCGCATTCGACAGATCGAAGCAAAAGCAGTGCGTAAACTACAAGCACCGGCACGCAGCGAAGAACTCTCTGGCTTTATCGATTAAAAACCTTTACGCCACGTTTCAGTGATTCCATACAAGATTTTGATCTTTTGCTGTGTCAACAGCACATAACAAAGTCTTTGAAAATGTGGCTCCGGAAGCATGGTTTACGTAGGTGCGGGTTTCAGTAAGGTCTGCAATGTGCGTTCGTGCCCAGCAACTCTTCGCAATACTTCTTGTAGCGACAGGAATTGTCCTTCCGATGAGTGTTGCAAAATCTCTTCAGGTAAGCACCCAAGAACCCATTGAAATTAGCTCAGAGACGCTAGCAGAAGATAAACCACAGGCGATCCACCACATTTGTGAAACAATGGCACAGGGTGGGTTTTTCTCTGGTACGGTTCTGGTTGCTGAAAACAGTCACGTGATTTATCGAGCAGCATTTGGCCTGGCAAATAGAGAATGGCAGATACCAAACTCAGTCGATACGAAATTTCGTCTGGCTTCTGTCAGCAAGCAGTTTTGCAGCATGATTATCATGCAACTGATCCAGGAGGAAAAGCTCGCCCTCAATGACCCGATCACAAAACATCTCCTTTATTACAGGAAAGACCAGGGAGAGAAGATAACTCTGCACCATTTGCTGGCACATCAATCCGGGATTCCTGATTTCACAAATTCCTTCGATTATCGGAATACAACTGCTCGTCTTTTGTTTGAAAAAGATGACTTCATTAAGCGGTTCTGTAGTGGTGACCTTACGCATAACCCTGGAGACCTCTACAGCTACAATAACGCCGGATATGTAATTCTTGGCCGTATCGTTGAAAAAGTGACCAAGCGTTCCTACGAGCAAAATATTCTTGATCGAATTACACAACCACTCGGCATGACAAATACTGGATACGATAGTCCACAGAAAATATTAAGTAAAAGAGCTTCGGGCTACACTCACGGTCCCTTTCGTATTGAAAACTCAACATACATCGAAATGGACCCTACACCCGGTGCAGCAGGAGCTGTCTATTCAACTATTGACGATTTGTTCTTATGGAACCGTGCCCTCACCACTGACACGCTCTTAAGAAAATTTTATCGAGAACTAATGTTCACCCCAAATACATCAGTCCCAGAATCTCAGCTCGCAGGCGGGCGACGACATAGCAACTACGGCTATGGATGGCGTATCGACAATGTCGTACATCCAACAACGCGAACAAACATCCGCATCATGAGCCATGGGGGTGCGATCAATGGCTTCCGTGCAATAGTGAGCCGAATACCCCATAGAAATGCATACGTGGCACTTCTTTGTAATCAGGGTGATCCGCCTGGCTCTAATACTGTTTGGCAGACGCTCGATCGAATGAACACTGAAATAATTCGTGTTGTCACGGAGCAGCCCTACAAAATTCCTCGGAAACCAAAGCCACCGCAAGCCAAAAAATTATATGAACTCGTTTGTAATAAGGGGGTTGATGCAGCAATCTCTTGGTTCCAGAAAAATGGTCAAAAAAATCCATGGGGTGGATCCTTTGATTCTGTGGCGCGTGAGTTAATACGGTCTGGAAAAAAAGAAGAGGCAATACGTTTATATGAGCACGACATTCATCAAGCACCGAATAAAATATGGCTCCGCCGAAAACTTGCAGAACTATGTATTCAAATGGGGAAATTCAAAAAAGCGGATACTGTACTAAAACAAGCCTTAATAATTAGACCAGGTGATGAACGATTGATTGAACTTCAAAATGAGGTTCGCCACAGGCTCCCCCAACAAGAACTGCAACCATGACGCTTGTATGCGGAATGTTATGGAGTACGTTTATAGCGTCACAACAACACATCTGGAGCTAGTTTCAAATGTTTCGCACACTCGCTGCTTTTTCATTAGCCATTACTATAAACCTTGTCGCTGCTTCTGAACCTATCGTTTTTCCGAAAACTACCATTGATATTGGCATGGTCGTCACCGACCTTGATACCTCTATTGCGTTTTACACTGACGGCATTGGCTTTCAGGAATTAGATGGGTTTCAGGTGGACTCTACGCTTGCTGGATCTGCTGGGCTCACGGACAACAAACCTCTCGATGTTCGAGTACTTGTTTTGGGAAACGACAAAACAGCGACAAAGCTGAAGCTCATGCAGATAGCCAGAACATTGCCACGATCCGGCGATAACGATTTCATTCATTCTCACACCGGTTTTCGTTATCTAACAATCATTATTGAAGACACTTCAGCAGCACTCAGCCGTCTAAAAAAACTTGGTGTAGTTCCTCTTGCAAAGTCGCCTGTAACACTCCCGCAGGACCTTGTTCCTGGAATGTCTTTGACTTGCGTCAAAGATCCAGATGGAAATCTCGTTGAGCTTATAGGCCCAACACCTTAATACTATGGTTTTCGTGATGGGATAACTCCTGCGCGTTCCAGCCAAACAAGAACTTGTTCGGCAAGCACGGGTGGAGTATTTTTTTCAGATTCTATTGTAATTTCTGCTTTTTCTGGCTCTTCATACGGATCGTCGATGCCAGTGAATCCTTTGATTTCACCAGCGCGAGCTTTCTTGTAGAGTCCTTTTGGATCACGACTCTCACAAACAGCTAAGGGTGCTTTGACATACACCTCAACAAAGTCTGTCTCTGATAGCATTTTGCGAACAGCTTCACGATCACGACGATATGGACTGATAAAAGCCGTGAGCGTAATGATTCCGGCCTGAGTGAAGAGTTCTGCTACTGCCCCAATCCGACGAATATTTTCTTTACGGTCTTCAGGCCCAAACCCAAGACCAAATCGCTTTGCGAACGGCTTCCCGTGAGTTGATTCAAGCAGATTAGGAGATGCGTTTAAGCCGTGCCGTACATTATCTCCATCAAGGACAAAACTGCGATAGCCACGGGCATGCAACTGTTTGTCAACTTCATTCGCAAGAGTACTTTTCCCAGATCCTGATAGCCCTGTAAACCAAATCACACAACCTCTGTGACCTGCACTCGTTTCTCGTTGATCTCGATCAACTGTAGCGGCATGCCATCGGACATCGACCAGTTCAGTCACCTGTTCCTGCTCACCACATGAATCTTTGTCTGGTTTGCTCAACTGTCTACCCTTATCTGCTGTCTCAACTCATTTCCCCTGATTACACGCCTACCATCCACCGAGTACAACAACCTTTTGTATCTGGTTTAATGATCCATCTGGATTGATCCGTTCAATAAGTAGAGCAATCTCTTCGCCCGGCTTATGCTCACCAATAATACGGGTACAGTCTCCAAAATCACTGATTGGCTTTTTATTAATTTCCATAATGACATCTTGTGGGAGCAAGCCTGCTTTCTCTGCAGAGGAACCTGACTGTACGCCTGCGATAATACACTGCCCCTGCAAAGGCATTCCAGCAATCCCCAACTTACCACCTTTTCGTATATCAATTTCAGTCTCAGGAAGCCGCTGTCTCAGTTGCTTGATAACATTGTCTGAAAGACCAACGCCGAACAAATCAAGACGCTCAATGGCTCTCAGCCTTCCAAGAGTTCCAGCATCTTCCTGTGTAAGCTGAACACCAAACAAACTCACATGAACGAGGTTTTGGAGCCGTGTAACCAATCTCAATGAGCGACTGTCGCCCTTCCAATTTTCACTAATTTCGACTCGTATTCCAGAAGGACTGGTCTCACTAATAACTGCTCCAAGTTGTTCGAGTGTCATTTGTGCAGACACGGCCTGAGCTGCATCAAAAAAACCAAGCGCTACTTCGGCCTGTTGGGCCACTGCCGGAGTTCCTTTCTCCGCAATTGATTCAAGAGCTGCCTCAGCTTTATTCGATAACTCGGAATCATCCTGCCGAAGCATTACTCGAAGAGCATCCACCGCTCGTACCGAAATCTCAGGGTCATCGCCTCGTGCAGCACGAGTCAATTGATTTATAGCGACTACTCCCATTGCAGCGAGTTGCCTCGAGGCAGCTTCACGATCGGCATATTGATTTGCTCCAAGCTGTGCAATTGCGAGCGACACAAGTCCTTCTTTTTCAGCACCCGCTTGCTCAGCACCTGTCACCGCCTGCACAACCAGTACTGTCGATAAAATAAGAATTGTTTTGAAAGCTAGTCGAGACATGCAGTCAATCCATCCGTCAAAAAAACAGCTATCTGATAAAAACGCCGGTCCTACATCTCCACAACTATATCAGCCTAATACGGCCAAACATTGGCCAGTTCTAGCAGGGTACACTTAACTACAAGCAACAGACTGTAACAAGGCTCACTCCACCCATGAATCTACCAATTATTCAGAACGACACCCCCATTCAGAACGATAACTCAGCCGATACCCAAGCAGCCCCACCTCTGCCAATGCACCCAAAAGATGTCATTGCCAGAGGGTGGGATAGTGTTGATATCGTTTTTGTTACGGGTGACGCCTATGTTGATCATCCGAGCTTTGCCAATGGTCTTCTTGCCAGACTCTTAGAGTCAGAAGGGTTTCGTGTTGCCGTACTCGCTCAACCAGACTGGCGAACGTGTGATGATTGGAAGCAGTTCGGACGACCGAGGCTCTTTTTCGCAATCTCGGCCGGTAATATGGACTCGATGATTAATCACTACACAGCAAATCGCAAGGTGCGTAACGATGACGCATATTCACCAAATGGTCAGATTGGACTTCGTCCTGATAGAGCAACCTTAGCGTACTGCCAGCGATCACGAGAGGCCTTCCCGGGTGTACCAGTTGTTGCCGGTGGCGTTGAAGCGAGCTTGAGACGTATTGCGCATTATGATTATTGGAGTGATACCGTACGTCGATCGATACTACTTGACTCGAAAGCTGATTTGCTGGCTTTTGGAATGGGTGAAAGGACAATCCTTGATATTGCAAAAGGGTTTCAGGCAGGAAAAACAATTCGGGATATGAGAACACTCCGTGGTGTCGGATTTCGACTCGGAGCTAGTGAGGCCATTCCTGTTGATGAGAACACACGAGAACTTCCAACATATGAAATAGCCAAAGTAGATTCTGATGCATTTTGTGAGATGACACGCATAAGCCACCTCGAAACAAATCCCCATAATGCTAAAAGACTTGTTCAACGGCATGGGCGTGAAGCGGTAGTTATTAACCCCCCTGCTTTACCACTTGAAGAACATGAAATGGATCGTGTTTACGCACTACCGTTTACTCGCCGCCCTCATCCACGATATGGCACCGAACGAATCCCAGCATTTGAAGTTGTTGAAAACAGTGTTCAAATCATGCGAGGCTGTTTTGGAGGTTGTACATTTTGCTCAATCACAGCCCATGAGGGTCGGATTATTCAGAGCCGGTCGAAGCAATCGATACTCAATGAAGTAAAACAGCTCGCAAGCCAGCCCGACTTTAAAGGTACGGTTTCTGACATTGGTGGCCCGACGGCCAACATGTACAAAATGCGTTGTATCCGACCAGAGGTCGAGGCAAAATGTCGACGGCTTTCCTGTGTCCACCCTACAGTTTGTAAACTTCTCGGAACTGACCACGGTCCTCTCAAGGAAGTCATGCGGGAGACGCGTAGTATCCCCGGGATAAAGCGCGTACTTGTTGCGAGTGGTGTTCGTATGGATTTAGCACGTCGTGATCCTGAATATCTTCGAGAACTGGCCGAACACCATGTTGGAGGACATTTGAAGGTTGCGCCCGAGCATACCGATCCAGAAGTGCTCGCTCTCATGAAAAAACCTCCGGCGAATGACTATGTTGAATTTGACAAGGCCTTTCGTGCAGCAAGTCGACGAATTGGAAAACGTCAATATACAGTTCCCTACTTTATTGCGAGCCACCCAGGGAGTGGCCTTCCGGAGATGATTGAATTGGCAATTTTTTTAAAACGCAATGGGTACAAACCCGATCAGGTCCAAGACTTTATCCCAAGTCCCTTTGACATCGCAGCCTGCATGTACCACACAGGCCACGATCCGATGACAGGAAAACCTGTCACTGTTACGAAAGGTCTCCGAGACCGCCGAATGCAAAAGTCACTTCTTCAGTTTTTTAAACCAGAAAATTATTTCGAGGTGCGTAAAGCACTCGAACACGTTGGAAGGCAAGATCTTATTGGCTCTGGCTGCGATAGCTTGATATCAGACCAACCTCCCCGAGAGGCTCTTAACAAAAAAAGACGAGACGCAAATCAAGCCTTTGCTGAACAAAAATCTGGAGACCACATTCGGGGTCTACGGAAAACAAGGAAAAAACAGGGGGGCAGAGTGTCCCGTTCGCAGAAAACCGTCGGTTACAGGCCAAAGCGTTCTGGAAATGACTGATTTATATTGCCAATCATTGATGAATAATGACAACGTGGTCTTTGATATCTATTCTTTGTGTGTATGTCGTACACAAATCGTGACAATTAAATTAATCGAAAGGTGAATCGAATGAAACGATTCTTATCCCTAGCATTCATAGCGATAGTGACACTCGGAATTACGACACAATCTCGTTCAGCCTTAGCAATCAGCCCCAGAAATCCATATCGAAGCTTTAATTTAAGCGGTGTCAATTATGGTTCAATGCGTTGGGAACGTACTCAACGGCAAAAACAAAGTAGCCGGTCATATAACAATTGGTCGAGTAAAAATGCCAGAATGCGATCAGACCGTACAAGGCGAGTCGATAGGTATCGAAACGGTTTATCCACATCGAAGGATAAAACAACTCAGAACAACGCAACGGGAACTTCCTCACGTTGACTGAATCGAATTTTCATCATCTGTTGGATCATCCTGATAGATTCGATACTTCTTAGTTACCAACGCACCCCCACGTTCGAGAGTTCGTTTCGAAAGATGATTGCTCTCTAACACCCAAGAAAACTCTACTTCCTTCATGCCCCAGTTGTAGAGTCGTGGAACAAGTGCAGCATGCAGAACAAGGCCTACTCCCCACGCTTGATACTCTGGAACAACATTGGTGCTAATTGCTCTCATTCGTTTGATAGCTGACTTATTCCACAGCAACTTTAAAAACCCGAAAGGGAAAAGGCGTCCATTTATTGCTTTGATACGTGAGTTGTAATCGAGCAAACAGAAAACGGTACCGATAGGCTTACCTTCGACTTCAGCTACTAAAGAAAGTTCTGGAACGATGAGGTGCTTTAAATGCTTAGCCATATGATTTACCTCGCCTTGTGAGAGAGGAACAAACCCCCACGTTCCAGCAAGGCTTGTATTATAAATATCAAGAAACATACGAACCTCTTCGGTAAACCTTGAACGATCAAGAGATCGAACTGAAACACCGAAACGCTCTTTCACGCCCTCGACCATTACACCTAACTTCGCATCAAGACCCTCGAGCATCGACATCTCACCCCAAAAGGCATAGAGGTCTTCAATTTTTTTCAAACCATTTGCCTCAATGAGATCTGCATAATAAGGCCGGTTATGTGTCATCATAAAAAAGGGTGGCGTTGCGAATCCCTCAATTAATAGTCCACACTCATAATTCAAAGATGGATTGGCAGGACCTCGTAAACACGACATCCCCTCGCCTGCAAGCCAATCCCTTGCGGCATCAAACAATTTGGTTGCAGCATCAAGGTCATCGTCGCATTCAAAGAAGCCAAAGAATCCACGGTTTTCTTTATAACGCTCGATATGACCAACATTTACAATTGCTGTGATACGACCAACGTCCCTACCACCACGTGTTGCTAAAAACGACTTCGTCTTATTTCGCGCATAAAACGGGTGCGGATGGAACCCGAGTAATTCCTCCTGTGCGCGTCGCAAAGGCGGAATCCAACAGGTATCACTGGCGTATATCTGCCAGGGTAGATCGATAAACCTGCGCTGCTGATGACGATGAACAACCGTCTCGATGCTAATAGCCGACACGAAAAACCCCTCTAAATGGTGGTGTTGCCCTGTGCGTTTCCGACAATGACGTTATTCTCAATAATAACAAATTCTCCGATAAAACACGTGAAAACGTCAATGTCAGCTTCCTCTGAAACGATTCGACGTCTTTAAAAGTTGCCTCATTTTTTTTTCCAATTTAACTCACATGGAGAGTTGTTGTTGTCTCTTCACGGGATTCATTTCCTTGAAATGGTTAACGCACCTACATCAAATATCGACGCAGTGAACACCCGATCTTGATAACCATGCCCGATCTCCTTAATTCGTACAGCAAAGACAATGGCAAGTCTTGCCTTGTGACCGGTGCTACAGGACTGGTTGGCAACAATGTTGTCAGAAGGTTTCTTGACACTGGCTGGAAGGTACGGGTACTTGTGCGGCCCCGCCACAGTGAGCCCACCGTTGAATTAAAAGGTCTACCTGTTGAAAAAATTACTGGTACCCTCGAAAATCTAAACTGCCTCCGCAGAGCTGTTGATGGCATTGATTTAGTCATTCACTCTGCTGCTATGGTGCATTGTGGCTGGAGTCACCACGACGAAATGTATCGTGTCAACGTGGAGGGGACGGCGAATCTTGCTGAAATTACACGCTTAGCGAGTGCTCGATTTATTCATGTATCAAGCGTTGATGCTCTTGGTCTGCGTTCTGATGGCATTCCTGCTGATGAAGAAACGCCACCGGGTGGTATCGTTGAGTGTCCATATGTATTAACAAAAAGAATGGCCGAATCTGCTGTTCTCACAGAAGTTGAACGTGGGCTAGATGCCATGATTGTGAATCCTGTGTACATGATTGGCCCCTGGGACTGGAAGCCTTCTAGTGGTCGGATGCTCCTTGAAGTCGCAAGCGGAAAAGGTCTTCTAGCCCCACCAGGTGCCAATGACTTTGTTGATGTGCGTGATGTCGTAAGTGGCATTGAAGCGGTAAACGAACGAGGCCAAACGGGTCGACGCTACATCCTAGGGGGCCATGCCCTAACCTATCTGGCCGCATGGAAAGTATTCGCAAAGATCGCAGGTCGTCGCCCACCAATCGGAAATGCTCCTCCACTAGCAGTACGCGTAGCTGGACGGCTTGGAGATCTTGCTGGCACACTCCTTCGACGTGAGCCTCCCGTAAATTCGGCAGCAGCAAAAATGTCGATGCTTCGCCATAACTTCTCGTGCCAGCGAGCAATTGATGAACTTGATTACAAAATCCGGCCATTAGAGGTCGCTGCTGCAGATGCTTGGGCATGGTTTTGTGAAAATGGGTACGCAAAAAGTTCAGGAGAGCGTTACACTCAACCAGCATCATGCCACACATTCTACTCGTCGAAGACGAGGACCATCTCGCCATCGGCATCCGGTACAACCTGACATCTGAAGGTTTGACGGTAACAACTGCTGCCGATGGACACGACGCTTTGGCCATTCTTGATGAGCCAAATGCCGACATTGACCTCGTAGTACTTGATGTAATGTTGCCGAGCATGAGTGGATACGCTGTCTGCGAAGAAATTCGAGGTCGAGGCAACCTAATCCCGGTAGTTATGCTCACAGCGAGAACGCTCGTTGAAGACCGTATTCGAGGATTTAACGCTGGAGCAGATGTTTACCTTCAGAAGCCTTTTGATCTTGATGAACTTCTTTCGGTCATCCGTAGTCTCCTCAGCCGACGCGGAAATAGCAGCATTGAATCCGCCCCCGAAGAATCCGCTTCAAATCACTCTGAGAATAGCTTTTCATTTGGTAAAGCCCATATCAATTTTGATACATGGGAGGCTTATTGCGACGATCGTCAAATCCGACTCACCGCACTTGAAATGAAACTCCTCCGCTATCTAATCGAACACGAAGGGCTCGTGTTGTCTCGAACCGAATTACTTAAAAATGTATGGGGAATGGATCGTGCACCAGCGACGCGGACTGTCGATACCTTCATGCTTCATCTGAGGAAATCATTTGAGGCAAACCCATCCGAACCGCGTCACTTCCTATCTGTCCGGGGTGCTGGCTATCGCTTTATCAGCGATTCCAACGAGCGTTCAGAATTAAAGAAGTAAAGCTACTACTTTGCAAGTAGTGCACCAGCCGCTGCAGATGGATCTGGGCTTGCCAAGAGAGATTCGCCAACGAGTATCACTTGAACTCCAGCAGCTTCAAGCTGCTTAACATCAGCTCTTGAGCGAATTCCACTTTCAGCAACAAGCACACATTCTGGTGGTATTTTTTCTCTCAACCTCAAAACATGACCGATATCTGTTTTCATTGTGCTCAGATCCCTATTATTAACGCCGACTAGAGTCGCTCCTAAATCCAAAACCCGGGAAAGGTTTTCGCTACTATGTAATTCGACTAGTGGTGTCATCCCAAGATCGATTACTTCTCTATACAGGCTTCTTAGAAGACAATCGTCCAAGCACTCAGCAATGAGAAGAACAGCATCAGCTCCATAAAGACGTGCCTCATTGACTTGGTACGAGTCGACAATAAATTCTTTCCTTAACACAGGCAAAGACGATGCTTCCCGAACAGCTACGAGATCCTCGAGACTGCCTCCGAAATCCTCACCGTCGGTCAAGACTGAAATCGCAGCAGCTCCAGCTTTTTCATAGCCACGAGCTATCTCAGCCGGCTCAGCACCAGGACGAATCTCACCCGCTGAAGGACTGCGTCGTTTGAACTCTGCAATTAAACGCATCCCAATTGGGTGAGACACAGCTGCAAAGAAGTCGCGTGGTTGATCACAATTCTCAAGCTGCCTTTTAAGATTGGAGAGTGGGAATGCTGCCTTCGCCTCAGCTACTTCCTTTCGTTTTCGACTTATGATTCTGTCAAGTACTGACGACATCTTGCTCTCGCATGGTTAAGACTTTTGGAACAGACATCTATGCCTAAAGGACTCGTGTTGCTGTGATAGATATTTAAGCCAATCGATATGCTTGGCAAATACTACAGCTTGTTTCTGTCTTGGAATATCTCATCTAGTGTCGAAAATGGCGTCGTGAAGTGAAGATCATCGGAATATCTGCCTCATTTGCAGCCGCAATAACCTCTGGATCTCGCTTTGAACCACCAGGCTGAATAATAGCTGCGATACCAGCTTGCTTGATAAGTTCAATGGAATCTGGGAACGGGAAAAAAGCGTCTGATGCAAGCACGCCACCTCGTGCTCGATCACCTGCTTTTTCTAATGCTATTCGAACTGCATCAACTCGGCTTGTTTGCCCCACACCAGCTCCCACGAGGCTTGTCCCCTGACAGATGGCGATCGCATTACTCGTAAGCCGGCGCACCATCGTAAACGCAAAGTCAAGCGGTTGCGTCAAATCTTTTGCCGGCACTTTACTCGTCACAACCTGCCATGCAGTTGGATCATCTGGAGTCTCATCTGGTCGCTGCGCTAACATCCCACCTGCAACACTTCGAAGTTCAAGACCAGCAGTAGGCCCCCAGGGATCACCGGGTGGCACTTCAACCAATCGTACACTCGCCTTCCATGCTGGACGTGTTTTGAGAACCGCCACTGCCTCAGCAGTAAAGGCTGGTGCGGCAATCACCTCGACAAACATACCTGGCTTCAAAAGACATTCTGCTGCAGACTCATCAAAAAGCCGATTAACCGCGACAATAGATCCGAAAGCACTTATTGAATCTGCCGCCATAGCTGCTTCTAAAGCTTCATGAATTGTTGCCGCGCTCGCCGCACCACAAGGATTAGTATGCTTAATGACTGCGGCACCAGGATCTTGAATCAAACCGGCAATTCGAACTGCTGCGTCAAGATCAAGTAAATTGTTGTAAGAGAGTTCTTTACCAGAAAGCTGCTTTAAACCAGCGAGTCCAAAATGTGTATCAGCGGGCGCATACATTGCAGCGGACTGATGTGGGTTTTCACCGTATCGCAACGACATTCTTCGCTCAAGCCCGAGAGTAACCCGAGTCGGTAGTGGTGGTTCTTCAGACTGGCACTCTTTTATTACCGGTACTCCTCCAGCCACCAAACCTGCGTGACCTGCCATCCAACGTGCAATGACCGCGTCGTATTCGGCAGTACGTTCAAAAGCTCTCGCAGCAAACAATCGTCTTTCTGCCAGCGTGGTACCTCCACGACTCATTGCGGCTACCGCCCAATCATACTGATCAGGACCTGTGATAACTGCACTAAAGGCATGGTTCTTAGCGGCTGCTCGCACAAGGCTTGGTCCACCGATATCAATTAATTCAATCGCGTCATCTGCCGTGCAGCCATCTCGGCTAATAACGCTCGCAAAGGGATATAGATTCACAACAATCAGTTCAAATCGATTAATTCCATGCTGTGCCAGAACTTCTAGATCATCCTCCCTATCACCACGGGCCAAGATGCCAGCGAAAATATTTGGGTGAAGTGTCTTTACACGTCCATCGAGTACTTCTGGAAAACCTGTTATTGATGACACATCTTCAACAGAGACACCTAATCCCTCGAGGGCTCGCGCGGTCCCGCCAGTACTAACAGCTACGATTCCAGCTGCCTTGATCGCCGAAGCCAGTTTGTCGAGACCAGCTTTATCGTAAACACTTATGAGGGCACGGCGAATAGGTAGCATGCCGACATTGGCATCATGATTCGCAGTAGTATTGGGAGACGGGACTGAAGCATTCGGTACTAATTGAGACATTTTTATTCAAAGCGGAGGTGGAAGACTATATTCTCGTTCACTGAGTTTCTGATTAGAACCGGCAACGTTAGTTACTCAAAGGGTTCCGCGCCGCTCCGGTCAACCAGGCAAGTCTTTGCCAGAGTTTGCCCTGTGTAGATCAACCTCAATAATCGTGCCTCGTTTTGTCAAATGACCTTTTATAAAAACACGTCCCCGTAATTGCTTCACAATCGATTTCACAAGATATAACCCCAACCCCGTTCCAGGGGTGGCTCGTTCCAGCTCACTTCCTAACCGAACAAACCGTCGAAAAACCTGCCCGCGGTCTGCAAGTGGAATACCTGGACCATTATCTGCCACACGAACTAATACACGATTTTTCTTTTTTAATTCCACTGTGACATCTACATGTGGTTCAGGAAGCGAATACTTTACTGCGTTGTCAATAAGGTTTCGAAACACAATCTCAATATCAGCCTCCCTTCCCTGTACAGAAAGATCTTTCATTTCAGGTTCTGCATTGACCACAATGCAATCGGTGGGGACCTGATGACGCTGTGCGACCCGCTTGGCTGCGTCTTTGATTACTGGAATCATCGGGGTCGCTTCAGCAATTGATAATGCTGGGCGATGCATCGTTTTTGCCGCATCAAGGAGATGATCGATCAGGGTGTCCAATCGCTCTACATCTTCCAACATAAATTGATGAAAGTCGGATTGTTCTACTGGTGGTACAGGCCGACGCGTCAATGTCTGCAGATAGAGTTTGAGTGAGGCAAGCGGACTTTTGAGCTCGTGAGTCACACTATCAATAAAATTACTCTGACGCTGCGATAACGCGATTGCTTTCACTGCCAAAGCAAAATAAATAATGACGCCAACCAATACAAGCACCAGAAGTGACACACCGACTGCTAATAAAACCCAGTAGAATGCTGCATTTTTGGAGCCCAGTGCAGCCGCTATACTGACAAGAACCCACCCGACTCCAAGGGTGATGATTGATCCAATCAACACCACACCAAGCGTAATTGGCCAACCTAATGAACGGCGCGGTTCCACAAAATCTCCTCTCTCCAAGTAATATCAGACTAACGTTCTGTCTACTCGTTGTGAAATCTGTTCTCATTACCCGGTTTGATACTCTCAAAGAATGACTGAATTGCCACTACCAAGAAGTAAATCATATGTTCCGATTAGTTTTGAGATCGGACGAATCAGCGTTGAATTCTCTTGGAACAATGATCGATGGCACCATTGCTTCCGAATAGACCAGAAGAATTGTCTCCAATCGGTTGAAAAGGACGGTATCACTCAAAATAATGGGAATCAAACAGTGCCTCATGGCATATCTGACACCTGGCCTGCATCACCAGTTATTACCGAAGTAACTCCAACGAAGGCCATGGGCCGCCCAGCACTCGTAGCCATTGGGTTAGCTGGACGTTCACATTTTTCAGCAAGTTTGACAGCGTCAGACGCTGAAAAAGACTCAATGTTAGTTGAAGTTGCCTGCAGAGCTCAGGAGGCACCAAAATGGCTCGGCTCAACGTATTTCCAGTACGGAGAAAGCCCCACAGATGCTCTCATTGCGATTCAACCGAAGGCAATTGACACATTTGACAAACCTATGACGATCCTCTGGTCATATCGCATTTCCGTAGGGGGTATCGAGGCGGTACACCCTGCATCTTGCGGCAAACTGCTCTTTCCGTCAGATTGATGATGAATAGCGGTCATCTGGCGATCGCCCCTTGGCAATTCAGAAAAAGTTGGTGGAAGGTTCTGATGTTTGATGTTATCGAGCGGCTGAAGGCCGAATGGACTGATAAATATGTCGTGATTAACTCACCAGCACCGGAACTCAGTCGGTTTGCAAAAACCACCGGTACAGTAAGATCGGTCAATATGAACGGTCGCTGCCTCGTGGAGTTTGATCAGTTCAACAACATAGGCTGGTATGACATTGACCCATCGCATCTTAGAGTTGTCACAGAACCACTGCCGAAGCCCGAAAAGAAAGTGGCGACAAACACCGCCCCTGCAAAAAAAGCATCTTCAGTAAAAACCGCTACGACAAAAAAACAGTCCACCGCGGATATCCTTGCAGCGGCACGCGGCGGTAGTTCAACGCCTGCACAAAAGCCAGCTGAAAAACTATCTGTGGCTGAAATTTTAGCAAAGGCTCGCGGGTCCGAAGCGGCTCCTTCTCCTCCAACTGAAGAACCAACACCAGACCAGGAAGCACTGGCTGAGAATGCAACAACTCCAGAAGAAACAACTCCAGAAGAAACAACAACTCAGACAGAATCACCTCCTGACGAGAGTGCTTCAGCAGATGCTCTTCCAACGACAACGGCGGAAAAGATTTCATGGTGCAGACAACATGATGCGCAGTAACTAGTTCACAACATCAACCATCTGTCATTCAAGCCGCACGAGGGGGAACAAACATGTCTCGAGAACGACTCCATACCAAGGAAATTTCATTAGCTACTCTCTTTTGCATATCTCTTATTCTCGCCGGCTGCGGACGCATTGCGCATCATCCTCTGGTGAACATCGCCAAGGAAGAGGTCACCGTAAATAATCGGTCACAAGCAATGCTAGGAGAACCATTGACTTGGCAAGGAACAGTCACTGGTCGAGCGAATGAGGTTGACGGAATTGCAGCCATGCAAATCCCTGTTCTTGGTCCAAAAAAAGCTGCGACAGTCATTGTTGAGGGAAAGAAGTTTGGGGACGAATGGGGCGTTACACTTCTGGAAATTCGCCCAGACAACGGAGATGAAAAACTTTCACTGACCGCGGATCTTGCTATGCGAAGTGGTGTTGAAACTCCGAAATTTGATCCTACTGCGACACAATCACCGTCTACTGAAACTGCACCACCACCTGCCGAAATTACAATTGACTTGCCTCCGGGAATTCCTAGGCCAGAGTAAGGCTGTTTCAATTCATTTCGCGGAGACGAGCCAACTCTTCTTCACGGCCAATCACAAGTAGAATTTGATCCTGAATGAGTTTTGTCCGCCCTTCCGGAAACATCTCAAATCGTCCCTGCATAACATCCCGTAATCCCAGCACAAAGACGCCGATGGTGCTGCGAAGATCTGCTTCGGCAAGGGTCTTGCCCTCCAGTGATTCTGGTACTGTGATTTCAACGACGCTGTATTCCGGGTCAATTGGTAAAAAGTCAAGGACATTTGGCCAACTCGACTTATCAGCTAATTCTTTAGCAACCATCTGTTCCGGAAAGACCACTCGATTTGCACCAAGGTGCGAGAGAATCTTTCCGTGCTCTTTTGTAACTCCTTTTACAACAACATCGCGAGCACCAAGTTCTTTGACATGTAGGGTTGCCAACAGTGACCGCGAAATTGTTTCCCCGAGTGAGATGAAAACTGATGTCGAATCTTTTATTGGAAGGTTTTCAAGTAACTCTCGATCAGTTGCGTCGCCTATGATCGCTTCGTGAATCACATTCTTGACCGCATCTAATCGGTCACGCCGCTGATCAACGCCGGTTACCCGGCACCCGTTCGCTGCCAGTTGACTCGCTAATGCAGAGCCGAAAGAACCCATTCCGAGCATAATAAAACGTTTACTACTAGTTGAAGGCACCTTGTATTAGCCGACAAGCGGCTCCTCCTCGGGGTAGTCAGGCTGGTACGTAGGTCGTTGCCGAGACAAAGCAACTGCGACTGTGATGGGACCCAAACGGCCCAGAAGCATCAAAATAGCCAAAATAAATTTTCCAGGAATTGTGAGTGAAGCCGTAATTCCAGTCGATAGTCCGACCGTTCCTAATGCTGAAATACATTCAAACGATGCATCGAGAAACCAGCGAGGCCGTTCAGCTGCTTTCCCACCATTTTCAACACCTAAAAGTGCAACGAGTGCAACAAATGCAATTGCAACAAATACTAAGGCTGTTGCAGTAGCTCGCTCGACTGCACGCTCCGGAATTGTGCGTTTTGCAAAATTAGCTCTTTCTTGTCCCCGAAAGCTTGCTCCAGCGCGAGTTAGGAGTGTCATGAAAGTGCTGACTTTAAATCCACCACCTGTAGAACCTGGGCCTGCGCCTATCGCCATAAGCAGTATTGTGAGGAAGAGCGTCGCGCTTGACAAACTCCCGTACTCGACTGTGTGAAAGCCCGCGGTACGACATGTCGTTGTATGAAATAGTCCAAGCAAAATGCGGCTCGATAGGGGCTGACCTGCCAAAACACCGTCTGACTCGAACACCCAAAAACTCACCGCACCAAAGGCAAGCAAACCGGCCGTGCCCAGTAACATTAACTTCGAATGCATATGCAGCCTATCCCACAGAGATTCCCGGCTCCAGAGGCGCGTCGTAATATCAAAAAGCACCGGGAAGCCAAGCCCTCCAACAATGACAAGACCACAAATAATAAGATTGACAGGAACGTCGGTATTGTATGCCACAAGGCTATCATCTCCGAGAGAGAACCCTGCATTACAGAACGCCGACACGGAATGAAAAGCCGCTCTCCAAATGACCTCAAATGGCTCACGGGTGCCCCACGTTGCCGCAGTCAGCAATAAAAAACCAATGAATTCTGAGCAGAGCACAACCACTAGAACCATCAACGCCAACTGACGGAGCCCTCGAGCTGATTTAATTCCAAGAGTCTCCGCGATGACAGCACGCTGCCTGACAGTTGCCTCTCCACCTATTTGGAAGATGAGAAGCGTTGTGATTGTCATAATTCCGAGACCACCAAGCTGAATCAATATCAGAATGACCCCCTGACCGAAGGGGGAGAAGTCTTCTACGGTTGATCTCACTGTCAAACCCGTGACGCAACAGGCACTGGTCGCAGTAAACGCGGCATCAACGATTGTTAATGCTGGTTGGTCCGGCGCACGGGAGGCCGGAAGAGCCAGCAAGCCGGTCCCAATTGCAATTGCACCGAGGTACGTAAAAAACGACCAGCGGGCGGAGTAACTGGCGAGAGATCCTGTAAATTCAGCCATCTAATGCGGCGACTTGGGCCTGTAAGCCCTGATCCACCACCCAAAACTTGTTTCAAAGCGCACGACGACAATCGCGTACCGTCCTCGGAAACCATTTCCCAATGATACTTTCCAGACCTCGAGTCAGGCAAACCAGGCTGCCGAGAGCCCCGCATGAACGAAAAAATCGAAACCTTTTCCCAAATGTTTGACTCCGGCCCCAAGACGTACATAATGCAGTTGTTCTCGACGGTCATTGAAAACTGCCGTGGCATTTTGCCGCCCCCGCCGCAGCATTCGATAGCTCTAGGTTATCGAGTGAACAACCGTTGGAACACGCACGTCCAAGGTCTGGGATTTCCCGTCCTGCTGTAGTCTGATCGTATTGGTTTTTTCTGTAAGGAGTGGTTGGTTTCTATGGCCAGAATTCGAAATGTATTCGAGATTATCGAACTGTACGGGCACGATGAAAATTTCGTTCCCCATGTAAGTGAGGAATTTACACCGACGACAGCACCTGCTGGCTCTCGTCAGAAAATAGATGTACTTGCTGAACGTATTCAGCGTGGCATGCCCCTTTGGCATCCTGAAGATTCAACGGACTCAACAGACCTTGTTACCACTGGTAATACTGCCTGAGTTCGGATCTTAAAAATTTGATGTTCATAAAAACAAGCCAGTTTTCACACAGTAGATACTGGCTTGTTTTTTGTACTCTTACTTATAAGTCAGAAAACTAACGACTTCCCCGACCGCGGAGAGCGCCCTCAATATCACGTTGTGCTGTCTGCGCCTTTAATTTCTGTCGCTTATCGTGGACTTTTCGGCCGCGACCAATTCCCATTAATAATTTCACGCGTCCTTGTTTGAAATACGCTTTAAGTGGAACAAGCGTGAGGCTTTTTTCATACGCCAAGCTTGCAAACCGAATAATTTCACGACGATGCAATAAAAGCTTTCGAGGCCGTTTCGGCTGGTGATTTAATTGATTTGCTTTTACGTACTCGGGGATATCACACCCAATGAGCCACACTTCATTCCCCTTGACTCTGCCATACGCCTCTTCAAGAGACATTTTTCCTGACCGAAGACTCTTCACCTCGCTTCCAACAAGCGCGATTCCGCATTCCAGAGTGTCTAGAATTTCATAATGATGCCTCGCTTTTCGATTTTCTGCGACGACACGCTCAGCCAGATCTCCCTTGCCAGACGCTCCTTTACTTGATTTTCCGCTATTTGTTGGTTTTGATGACGCCATCTCGTATATCCAAAAAAAATTTGTTGCCGTAAGGCAACTGTCATTCATGCGATCTTCTGTTGACGAGGGTACACTGCGAACTGCTTCGTAGGGCGAAAATTAAACCCTTACACCATTGGCAAGCACATGAAATCGAGTGAGACTATTGACCAATCTACATACCATCTCAAAGAAAATTCTTTCAAAGTCTACCAGACCTGAAAACAGAAGACATTTCACCGGTCAGTTGCTTTCCAGAGACTCGACAATTGCATAAGTGTAGACAATTGCATATGTGTAGTCGTACCTTCTATCCTCTATCGTTTTGCGGAAAGTAGACCATGAACAAAAGTTACTTAAAGCTGAGGTGGTTGTTTAAGGTTCAGCTACTGAGTAGTGCATTTTTTATCTTGTTACCCTCGATGGCGTATACCGAAGATTGGCCACAGGCCCAGGGTAGTAATCGCGATAATAAATCTGCAGAAACTGAATTACTCGACAAATGGCCTGAAGGCGGGCCAGAATTGCTTTGGACATTTCGCAATTCTGGTGTGGGATATTCGGGCCCAGCCGTTGTCGGTGATTGTGTCTACATAATGGGTGGCAGGAATGGTCTCGCAGAATTGCTAGCTATTAATGCTACAAGTGGCAAACTTCGTTGGTCAAAAACTGTTAGCCAGAAGATCTTTGATTTCGAAGGCAACTCGTGGGGAGCTGGGCCAAGGGCCACACCAACAGTCACAGATGGAATGGTCTATGCTTTGGCTGGTGATGGTGAATTGGCTGCGTTTGATACAGAGGGTGAATTTTGTTGGCAAGTCAACATGGTCAGCGACTTAGGCGGCTCTGTCAGTATCGTAGATGCCGGTGAACCGGAAACATATGGCTGGGGTTATTGCTGGTCGCCACTCGTTGATGACAACAAAGTCATCTGCGTACCCGGAGGTGATCAAGGCATGATTGCTGCCTTGGATCGAAAGACAGGCAAAGTAATTTGGCGAAGTGAAAGCCTCACAGGTGGAGCAACGTACTCCTCACCCATCAAGGCTACTGTGAATGGGATCGATCTGTACATCGTAATGACCCAAGGCGGCATAGCAGGAATCGCAGCGATCGACGGCGAGTTGCTGTGGAACTACAAACGCGATCGGCCATACCCCGACGTCGTTATTCCCACCCCCGTCTATTACAACCAGCATGTATACGCCAGTGTTGGTTCGGCAGGCTGCGACCTAATCAAGTTAATGAAGCAAAACGAGGGCTCATTCGATGCTACACGCGTCTACTTTAGCCGTAATATGAAAAATGAATTGGGTGGTTTTGTTTTACACAACGGCCACGTCTACGGTAGTTCCGCACGACGTGGTTGGGTATGTCAAGCGTTTGGCAGTGGCGACCTCGAATGGTATAGCAAACGCGTAAGTGATTCATTAGGCGAAGGGTCCATCGCCTATGCGGACGGCCATCTGTACCTGTATGCAGAACGCGAAGCAGACGTAGCGATAATCAAAGCAGTTCCGGAGGGTTACCAAGAAAAGGGTCGCTTTACACTCCCTGAAGAATCACAGATGAGAGCACCTAGTGGCAAGAATTGGACACACCCTGCAATTGCTGGTGGCAAATTATACCTACGCGATCAAGAGTTATTGTTCTGCTACGATATCGAATAATGCATATCGTGAAACAAAAATATTACTAAGATTCACCACGAAAAAACATGTAGTTGTTGACGAACCAGGCAAAGAGTCAATCTCATTCGCAAATACTCACTGTCTTATTTAACTCATCAGTGATTAATTAACATCGTAATATCAACTAATTAGAGCATGAACCATGAATGATTTCCGAAGGCATACATTTCTCGTATGGATGTTATTTCTGTCCTGTCCGGCATTAGCTGCAGAGTGGACAAACTGGCGAGGACCAGAAAGGAACGGCGTTTCACGCGAGGCAGGCTTGCCTGATGACGCTGAAGATGTCCTTTGGAAGAAAACCGATGTGGGTTGCCGCTCTACTCCGATTGTGATGAACGACAAGGTTTATATCGTTAGCAGGATCGGAGAAGGCGTTAATGAACAAGAACGCGTCGTCTGTATGGACGCCAAAACTGGTGATCTTATTTGGGAACATCGATTCGGTATTTTCTTTACATCAATCGTGAGTGTTCGCCTTGGCTGGACGGTTCCATTCGGCGATCCAGAAACTGGAAACGTTTACGCGCACGGTACGCAAGGCTTGTTATTCTGTTTTGATGGTGAAACTGGAAAGGTCAAATGGCAAAAGTCATTGACTGAGGAATTCGGCCGTATCACCGGATATGGGGGCAGAGTCACCAGCCCGATCGTCGAAGGAGAGTTGGTCATCATCAGTATGATCAGTTCGAACTGGGGTGCGCAAGGTGGTGGCGGTGTGCGATTCCTCGCATTCGATAAAAACAACGGGGAAATCGTTTGGTGGAGTACGACCGGCATTCGACCTTCCAACACATACCGTTGCATCCCGGTTGTCACCACAATCAATGAACAACGAATACTCATTAGTGGCGGCGGTGACGGAAACCTGCATGCATTTCAGGTCAATACCGGCAAAAAGATCTGGAGCTTTGAGTTTGGAAACGGGGCAATAAATCCCTCGCCCGTGGTTCATGGAAATCGCCTGTATGCAGCACACGGTGAAGAAATTCCTGGCCGTGCCACAGTCGGTCGAGTCGCATGCTTAGACATTGGCGGCGTGGAACCAGAAATCCTTTGGGAAAAAGATGGTATCGAATTCAAATACCCCTCACCGTTACTATACGAAGACAAGCTGTTTTTACCGGACCGGCAAGGTCGACTCTATTGCTTCGATGCAACCACTGGAGAGAGACTATGGAGAGCTAAGTTTGGTCGCAACTGCACCGGCTCACCGACTTATGGTGATGGCAAAATCTACCTTAGTTCTGTTCATGGATATTTTCATATCCTTGATGCGAACAACAGCGGTAAGCGAATTTCACGAAAACGTTTTCAACCTGCTGATCCAAAGTTTGATGTTGAGGTGCAAGGCTCCGCAGCGATAGCTAACGGCTGTGTCTATTTCGGTACAACGGAAGAATTTTATTGTCTTGGCCAATACAAGCAGGCAGACATTAATCTACCTCCACAGCCAGCTATTCCATCTGCTAACGCCTCGAGTAAACCGGCTCAGTTGCAAGTCATTCCGGCTGAAGTGAATTTGACCACTGGGCAGCGTGTCGACTTCAGCGCGAAGCTTTTCGACACGAAGGGCCGGTTCATTAGAACAACACCAATTGATTTAACACTGTCTCCTATGAAGCCAGGGCCTGGGCTTGGAGAAGGTGTAACGCTCCCTGTTCTGCGAGGCAAAATCGAAGGAGCAAGTTTCACTGCTCCCGAAATTTCCGGGGGGCAAAGTGGCACTCTGCTCGCAACTGCTGACGGGTTGCAAGCCAGTGTTCGTGTTCGACAAGTTCCAGCTTTTCCATACTCAGAAGACTTTGAGAGTACCGGGCCAGGACTGATACCAGGTGGCTGGACCAACACCCAACTCCGGTACATTACGACTAAACTAGATGACGGTAACACCGTCTTAATGAAAACAGCCCGGATTGCAGTTCCGTTCTATCGTCAGTGGTATGGGTTCATTGGTACACCAGATATGGCCGGTTACACAATTTCCACTGATGTAATGGGTAAGCAGGTGCGAGACAATCTTCCGAACATGGGGGTCACGGCCCATCGCTATATTTTGCAACTTGTTGGTAACGAACAGAAACTCAGAGTCTCGGCTTGGGATGCTATGCCCCGAGTCGCTAAAGAAGCTCATTTCGATTGGAAACCGGATACTTGGTATCGACTCAAGATGACAGTCAAGATCGATGGAGAGCACACCGAGGTGCTTGGGAAAGCGTGGAAAAAAACAGATACGGAACCGGCTGATTGGAACCTGATATTGACTGATGAAAACCCCAACCTGACTGGAGCGCCTGGTATCTATGGTTCAGCTCTTGGTATTCAACCGCCGAAAACTGGCACACCAATCTATTACGACAACATCCTAGTTGAGTAAACCAAGGTTATTCTCCTCATAAATCACCACACATCCTATTTGTTGAGTCAAAACACATGCGAAATACAACCGAAAGAACATCTTTACTTGCAATCACTTTGCTGCTGATTCTTCCATGGATGGCCATCGTACGTGCTCAAGATCAACCAGATCTGCTCGAACTACCAACAAAAGACTGGCGAATGTACGGTGGTCATCTCAAACGCAACTTCGCTAACCCAACGGTCAACAAACTTCCTGATTCCTGGGACATCCGTGATGGCACAAATGTGGCGTTCTCTATTCAACTCGGCTCACGCGCTTACGGTGGCCCAGTAATGAGTGGTGGACGAATCTTAATTGGCACAAATAACGAATTCCCTCGAGACCCATCAATCGACGGTGATAAAGGCGTAATGATGTGCTTTAGTGATCGAGACGGTGGATTTCTGTGGCAGATTGTTCACGACAAACTCGCAGCAGGACGCGTTTGGGACTGGCCGCAACAAGGCATATGCTCGACACCGTGTATCGAGGGTGATCGGTTTTATTACGTCGGAAATCGCTGTGAAGCCATTTGTGCCGACATAAATACAGGGCAAATTCATTGGAAACTCGACATGATTGGCGAGTTGAATGTATTCCCGCATAACATTGCAACCTGCTCACCAATGATCGTTGGTGACACCCTGTTTCTCGTCACCAGCAATGGAGTCGATGCAGCCCATTTACGTGTTCCCTCAGAAAATAAACCGAGTTTCCTGGCACTAAGCAAAGAGGATGGCAGTGTGCTCTGGTCCAGTAATCTACCAGGTCAATCGCGCAGAAATATTATGCACGGGCAGTGGTCAAATCCAACCTACGCACAGCCGGGCGGCGAGCCACAAGTAATTTTCCCTGGTGGTGATGGCTGGATTTACAGTTTCAGTCCGCAAGGAGATTTGCTCTGGAAATTCGACTGCAACCCAAAAGATGCCATCTACCGACTTGGTGGCCGTGGAACTGCGAATGACTTTGTTGGCACCCCAGTGATTTACAAAGACAAACTCTTCATTGCTGTTGGTCAAGATCCCGAGCATGACACTGGTGTCGGACATCTCTATTGTATCGACATCACCAAAAACCCTAAACGGGCAGATAAAGACGTTTCACCAACACTGGCTACGTACGAACCAGAGTTTAGTGAACAAATCAATCCCGACTCAGCTCAAGTCTGGCACTACGGCGGGCCTGTCACAGATGACAAGCCTAGCCCCACTGATGAGACATACTACTTTGGTCGATCCATGTCGACCTGTGCGATCATGGACGACATTCTCTATATCACAGAACTAGGCGGCCACGTTCATTGCTTGGACGCTAACTCTGGTGAACTTTATTGGACAGAAAACATGTTTGCAAATACGTGGTCCTCTCCTTGCGTCGCCGATGGCAAGGTTTTTGTCGGCAATGATGACGGCATTATGTATGTTTTCAAACACGGTAAGGATATGGAACTTCTCTCAGAAATTGAGCATGAGGATGGGACTAAACTTCGTACAACACCTGTCGCCGCAAATGGTCGCTTGTACTACATGAGTGAAAGCCCGACAAAGCTTTGGGCAATCGAAGCGGAAACAAATAGCAATTAATTTGTACTCATATTCTCATTCCCTAGGATATATGGGTGTGTCACAAAGGAGGCGGTTCAGTGAGATCTTTGAGTATTCTTTTTTTCTTCTTTGCAGGATTCACTCTATCCGTATCTAAAACGGCTTCCGCCAAGGATTGGAACCAATGGGGTGGTTCACCTCATCGAAATAATGTGACAGAAGCAGCCAGAATGCCAATCGAATGGGAGCCTGGTGAGTTTGACTATGAAACCGGAAAATGGGAGTCCGATACGAGCAAGAACATTGCTTGGGTAGCCACACTTGGTAGCCAGAGTTACGGTAACCCAGTTGTCTCAAATGGAAAAATATTTGTTGGAACAAACAATGGCAATGGTTGGATCGAACGGTATCCAGCAAAAGTGGATCTGGGCTGCCTCATTGCCTTCGATGTTACGGATGGGACGTTCCTCTGGCAAGATTCGAGTGAAAAACTTCCAACAGGTCGAGTACACGACTGGCCTCTTCAAGGAATCTGTTGCTCGCCTTTGGTCGAAGGTGACCGACTCTGGTACGTGAGTAGTCGTGGCGAGGTCAAATGCCTCGACACAGAAGGCTTTCATGATAGTGAGAATGATGGGCCTTTTACCGAAGAAGTGACAGAAAACAACTCTGAAGCTGATGTCGTATGGGTATTGAATATGATGACCACGCTTGGAGTGTCACAACACAACATGTGTTCTTGCAGTGTCACAGGAGCAGGTAATCTACTCTTCGTAAATACTAGTAACGGTGTTGATGAAGGACATATCAGCTTGCCAAATCCAGATGCACCTAGCTTTATCTGTGTTGATAAGAGAAATGGCAAAGTCTTATGGACGGACGCCTCACCAGGCCCAAACGTTCTTCATGGCCAATGGTCAAGCCCTGGGTACGCAGAAGTTGACGGTATACCTCAAGTATTTTTCGGTGGTGGTGATGGCTGGGTCTATAGCTTTGACGCACGTGGAGATGGTAACGGTAGTGCAAAACTTCTTTGGGAGTTTGATTGCAACCCAAAAGAGTCAAAATATTCACTCGGTGGACGTGCCGACAGAAACCATATCATCGGAACGCCGGTTTTTCACAAAGGTCTTGTTTATATAGCAGTTGGTGAAGACCCAGAGCATGGTGAAGGCACTGGTCATCTCTGGTGTATAGACCCAACAAAGCGGGGTGACACAAGCCCTGAACTTGCCATTAGTCTTGAAAATCCAAACACACCACTTCCGCATCGTCGGCTCCAGGCCGTCGATAAGGAAAACGGAGAGGAGGCATGCCCCAACCCCAACTCAGCAGCTGTTTGGCACTACTCAGGATTTGATGCCGACGGAAATGGGAAACTCGGTTTTGAGGAAACAATGCACCGCACCTGCGGCACCGTTGCAATCAAAAATGGCCTGCTCTTCGTCGCAGATTTTAGTGGGCTTTTTCATTGCCTTGATGTCTCAACTGGAAAACCACATTGGACATACGACATGCTAGCTGCTAGCTGGGGATCTCCTCTCCTTGTTGATGGCAAAGTCTACATCGGTGATGAAGACGGCGACGTTTGCATTTTCAAATTGTCGAAAGACATGGAACTCATTACAGAAATCAACATGGGTAACAGTGTTTACACAACACCAATTGCGGCGAACGACACGCTGTACATAGCAAACCGAAGCCACCTTTTTGCAATCAGAGAAGGCGCAAGGCCAGTACCGAAAGCAGTTGACTGAGACGAGGTCATTTGTGGTAATAACAAGGTACTTACGACCAGTTGTGTTGAGCGTTCTCGCTTACAGTTGGCTTTGGACAGTCACTCCGAATAGCCTTTCTGCTGCCAGCCCGCACAAGACTGAGTCAAACCTTCGCCGATTGCTTATCGAATCCAGTCGAGTAGTTATCCTTGGTGACTCCATCACATACAGCGGTCGCTGGGTTTCGTATCTCACATGCTGGATGGAGACAGCAGGCACTTCTGCCCAAGTGATCGATATGGCACTCCCAAGTGAAACCGTTTCTGGGCTCTCAGAAAAAGGACATGCGGGTGGTAAATTTCCCCGACCAAATTTACACGAACGCCTGAATCGGGTACTGCGGATCAGTCGACCCGATGTCGTACTCGCTTGTTACGGCATGAACTGCGGCATCTATCGGCCCTTTGATTCTTTACGATTTCGTAAGTTTCAAGAAGGCACTATTCACCTCCATGAAAAAGTAGAGGCCATCGGGGCACAGATCATTCACCTCACCCCACCTGCCTACGATCAACGCCCCGAAAAGCTCGGCCCTGCGGGTTCGACTGATTACGACATCGTTCTTGAACAATACTCCAATTGGTTGGTTTCAAAGCGACAAGACGGTTGGATGGTCATCGATATTCACGGTCCAATAAAGCGATCGCTTAAACTGAATCGTGCTACGAATCCTTCATTTATTTTTGCTCAAGACACTGTGCACCCTGGAGATGAAGGTCATTGGGCGATTTGCCGGGCCGTCCTGGATGACCTAAGTGTCCCCAGAACATGGAGTACCAAAAAAACTGATCGCCTCTTGCCAGTTGTCACACAAAGGCTGGAGATACTTCGCAACGCTTATATTTCAGCTGCTGGCCATACCCGGCCTGGTATTCCTCAGGGGCTTCCAATTGACGAAGCAATCACCGAGGCCAACCGACTCACTACAATGATTCGTTCCGATTGAGCAACCGTCCTTACTCATTGTCCAACAATTGGAAAATCATGCTTCCACAGGCCGCTCCAGAGTTGATTTGGCACTTCCAGCCCTTGCTACTGTGTCTTCACTGAGTCTTCATCCTTTTCTCGCCACCCAATAGCCATCCACCCGTCTTTACGAGCCTCGAACTGCTCCATCGGCAGTGGACCAGCTGCAGCGAGTTGATCAGGTAGCTCAAGTGGATCAACAGTGACATTTTCTTTGAAAACCTTGCCGAAACGCTTCTGCAGAATCCTTCTCAGGGAAGTTTCAGAAACACTCAGCTTCTTTTCACCACCGGGAATAAATCCTGGCGGATAAATTTGAACCTCACCGTCTCGCACCAAACGAATTGTATCAGCATTCGTTTCAATACGATATGCAACCGAAATATCCATTGCTGGGAATTCACGATCACCTGACGTATACCGACTTCCACGAACGGTCAGTTTAATTCTTCCGTTGCTGGCATTAATCTCTACAGGCTTTCTTTTTGCAAAGGTAATCGACCATGGCGGCTGATCTGGATCACTCGTTAATGATTCTGGCAATTCACCATCACGCTCTTTTAATTGTTCTTCAACAAACTCCTGAGTGATGGTTCGCCCGGCCAAGGTAATCTCACTCAAGTTATTAACAAGCGTCTCATGAACTCGTACTGATAAAACAGCATCGCTGTCCACCTCTGGAGGATTTGTAAAAGCTGCAATCTGATCACGCAAAGCTTTTCTACCAACAACAGCAAGCTTGTCTTTCGTCGTGCTCATCCGCAGCAATTCAGGATACCAACCACGAACTTTGAGTGGCTGACGAAATTTTTGCTCATAGTCTCGTGACGCTTCACGGATTGCATTCGCTGTCTCAGCCTCAAACTCCTGACGGACTCTTTCCTGAGCCCGTCTTCCACTGATAGCCTCAATCTTGGGCTTCATTTCTGAAACTTTTTTGGTCGCAATACGGCGAATGAAATTCTTACCAAACCGGCTCTTTATCCCTAAACCAGTCACTCGCGTTTTTGTCGAAGCCGTTGCAACAGTCTGATCAGCCCATAACCGCTCATCATTAACATAAATTCGCTTCCGAGCGGACAGTTCTGTCACACCTTCGGAACAGACAGTAACAGGCCCTTTCGTGCTCCGCGTATTTGCCAAATTGGTTGCTTGAAATGACAGCTGCGTCACCGCCTGCTGCGAAGAAGGAATAAAGTCAAGGAGTACCATTCCACTGGTATGGCCAGTTCCCCGGACGGGCGTTCCTAATACAACTTCATTCACAGGAGACACGCGGTCCACAACACGATTAACAGCCGATGAAAGCAGGCGTTCGTCAACACTCATATAAAGATTTGGTCGGTCAACAGTGCTCCGAATCTTTGCCACAATTTCAGATGCCTGACGAGACTCAACTAATCTGGCCAAAAGAGGGCCAACACCGTCAAGAGACTTTGGGGTCTTTTCCTTTGCCGCTTTCTTTATGAGGCCATTAAGCTTTTTTATTCTTTTCGTATAGGTCTCTGAAGCTTGATCATTTTTTGCGGCTACGGTGACTTCAATTGCTGCAGCAAGCGCTCGTCGCACCGTGACAAATTGATACATTTCCAATCCATTTTCATCCGCATTAAATCGTCGATATAACTTAAGCAAGACACTCACGTCGAGCTTTTTTCCTGCATGTGCTTGAGTCTCAAGAGCCGACCAATCCAGATAACTTCGCCAATCAACACCACTCGCACTTTGCGACAGGAGTTTATTCAATGGCCTGAGTGACTCACTGAGATCAGCTGATGCTTCGAGCAAAGCATTCTCGCCCGGTTTTTTGAATGATGGAACTTTTCCAATTGGCTCTTTACCAAAATCAGCAATGTCTGCTGCACCACAGATCCCAAAAAAACTAATACTGGAAAAAGAGAAAACAAAGACTGCGGCAACGTGACGGAGCATTACATTCGCCTGACTGCAAAGGATTGGAAACAGAAACGATTACATAGAGTGTAACGATTTTAGGGCCTACGACTCTACTGCAGACTCTACAGCTTCGCCCACGGTTCTGCCGATATTTTTTTGCCTGTGACGTCAAAAAACTCTAATTTTCTGCATTTATGTCAGATTTTCGAGGAATGACCATTGTCAGATTTTCACCTGAACGATTCAATATGAGCGACAGAAACAACATGATTTTATAGAAAATTTCCCCCCGCCAAACACCAGACCCCTTTCTTAGCCATGGAAACAAATAATCCTTGCCGGTTTCTGCAACCAATCACAATAGTTTTCATATTCGCTTTGAGCTACCAGTGTTTTGGAGCTACTGATCAGACGACCTCATCTCGTTCGACCGTACCGCAGGAAATCATTGAAGTTTCAGACTACGGAGAAGCTACAAGAATTGCGAAAGAAAAATCAGCGATGCTGCTGGTATCAATTCGTGTCAAAAATGTTATCGCTTCTAGCGATTTAGTTACTAAACAACTGGCAGACCCCTCTGTCAGAAAAGTTTTTGTCAACTCGAAGACTCAGTGGATTTTTTGCGAACTTGATTTTAATGAGACTTCAATCACTCTCCTTTATTCAACTTCCCTGCAACAACTCCGAAAAGGACCGGGGATATTTGTTGTTGACTACGCTCATAAAACAATGCATGGACGAGTCGTTTCTATACTGCCAAGACAAAACGGTAGGTATTATACATTTCAACCTTCAGACCTCTTACTGCTCCCGGGATTACCCACAGGCTCTTTGACACAACGGTCGATGATCCTAGCTGTTCGGCGACATATTGATCGTCCCAAAAGCACTAATGGGAGCTTTAACACCGCACTCAACGAAGCTGCGACTTCACACTCCGCCCACCAGGCACAATTACAAAAGCAAGGTCATCATGACTGGCAACGACGCTCGCAACAGCTACGTTTACACGGTGGAATAGTAAAAGAAGTGTGCGCTGAGAGCTGGCCAGGACAGGACCTACTTGATTCTTGCGTCGACTGCGTTTCTTGCTGGCGGCAATCAACCGGCCATTGGCGAGCAGTTTGTGGCGAGCAGTCTGCTTTTGGTTACGACATTCGGCAAGGCACAGATAGCATTTGGTATGCAACAGGCATCTTTATTCACTGACCTCGCCAACCGGAAGGATAAATAGTTTTCCATCACCCATTCTTCCCGTTCTCGCAACCCCACTCACGCTATCAATAAAATGATCGATTTGGGAATCCTTCACCCAGCAATGGATTTCAATCTTGGGAAGAAAGGCAAGTGATCGATCTTGCTCGGTCGAAGCATCAAGATAACTTTTCTGTCGTCCGTAGCCTTTCACCTCATGCACAGCAAGCGTATCCACTTGTAGGTCAGCAATCGCTTCAAGAACACGTTCGGCTAGAAACGGCTTCACAATTACCAAAACCTGTTTCATAAAGACGATCTCAAGAGACAGGGATGCTGTTGGAACACAAGTTTTTCACAACACACAAGTTTTTCACAACACACAAGTTTTTCACAACACACAAGTTTTTCAAAACACACAAGTTTTTCAAAACACACAAGTTTTTCAAAACACACAAGTTACACAACCCGACAGGAACCAATTTAAAAAATTTGGTGTCTTTACATTTTTTTAAAAGCACGAGCCCAGGAATGGTTTAACCCCATAATTCTTGGAGGAGTTTCGCAAGTTGCTGAGCATCATCTGAAGCAACAATCCGATCAATCGTCGATTGAGCGACTTCAAGCTTCTCCAGCGATTTTGCAACGGAACCCCAGATTTTTGTACGTTTCTTCCCCTCGGCAAGATATAGATCGGTAACTTGTTCACCAAGTCGCTGCACAAGGGCTGTATCTAGGTTTTCGTAGTAGTTTTTAACGACCTGACGCTGATATCGTGATAATTCAGCCATTCATCTATTCCTCCGGGGTTAGTCTAGCCGCGCTGGAAGCAAACGGCTCAGATGACTAGAGTATCGGGAAACAAAGGTCTTCCTATCAAGAGAATCCTATGCCGACGATAACCTTCGCTACAGAGAAAAAAGAAATTCAAGTTCCTGAGGGTGCCAACCTTCGTAAAGAGGCGCTTGCCGCAGGCGTCGCGTTATACCCTGGTGTTCACAAAGTCCTCAATTGCCACGGAATGGCGTCTTGTGGGAGCTGCCGAGTGCTCATTACAAAAGGAATGGAAAATACGAGCCCACGAGGAATTCTCGAAAAAGCTCGTATGGGCGTCTCCATGGCCTATATCGGCAATGAAGAGACCATGCGGCTTGCATGTCAAACTCGAATTAATGGAGACATAACTGTCACCACCTGTCCACCTATGAATCTATACGGCGATAACTTTTTTAGTTGAATTTCAAGTGACAATGCCATTCCAGAATGGCGTGATTAACTTGCAACACGGCCAACGGTTGCAGTGATTGCCAGAGAAGTTCATCCTGTATCTATATTTTTTGCTGCCTTAAGGTATATCCATGTCATCTGAACATTCACCTGCACAAACTACTTCTTTACTAGACAGTCTTCGGTGGGAAAAATTCCCTGTTCTTGATGACGGATTTGTGACACTCGTTGATGTCATGGGAGACGACGCCTCCGTCGTGCAAGCGGCAAGAGTCAGTTATGGCGAGGGAACTAGAAAAGTCAGTGATGACCGACAGTTGATTCGATACCTCCTCAGGCAAGCACACACCACACCGTTTGAGATGGCCGAAGTGAAATTCCTCGTGCGAGTGCCGATGGATTGCTGGCGACAATGGGTTCGACACCGGACTGCAAACATTAATGAGTACTCCACTCGATATTCACTCGCAATTGATTCCATGCAAAGCACGGGGAACGATAGTTGGAGAAGCCAAGCAACATCAAATCGTCAGGGGTCGGACGGTTTTCTCAAAGACAATGACGGGCACCCATTAACCCAATCCGAACAAGAGTTACAAAGCCTTGCCCGTAAAGTTTATGAGGAAAGACTACAGGCCGGCATTGCACGCGAGCAAGCACGTAAAGATTTGCCGCTCTCAACATATACAGAAGCCTATTGGAAAATAGACCTTCATAATCTCTTGCACTTCCTTGCGTTGAGGATGGATAGCCACGCTCAACTTGAAATTCGAAAATATGCAGAGACTATTGGCTATGAAATCATTGCAAAGCTGTTCCCTCTTTGTTGGGAGGCGTTTCTCGACTACCGGGTTCACGCAATGAGACTTACACAACTTGATAGAGGAGTTATTCACCGTTTGGCATCAAGCGGTAAAACATTGCCAGCATCACGCGAAGATTTCAATGTGGCTCAAGATCAATCGTGGGTTTCACTTGAGCGTTGTCGCGAAAGAGATGAGTGCTTCGGGAAACTGGCCTCACTCGGACTTGTCACGGAATCGTGATACCAGGGGTATTACCTGAACCATTTCACCCCGAACGAAACCGCCACATTCTTTGGGGACGACCAACAGCCCATTTGCAAGAGAAAGTGCAAGCAGGTCAGCAGACCCTCCCCAAGGCAATGTTTTTGCAAGTAGTCCGCTGTCTCCCAATTCGAGCTGACAAGGATGATACACGGGTCGATCGCGACTACCCTGCACCGAGTTTGTCAGTCTCGCCGTTTGTTGATCAAGATCCTGTGAAAATAGACTTTTTCCTGAAATCTTTTCCAACGCAGGACGAACGAATAGTTCAAAGCAAACAAGAGTACTCACAGGATTTCCAGGAAGTCCAAAAACGAGTGTTGGTGATGCTGCCGGTCGTTGCAAAACTCCAAACCAGATGGGCTTCCCAGGCTTCAGGCACACTTTATGAAAAACACACTCGACACCAATATTTTCAAGTGTTTTTGGTACGAGGTCATAGTCTCCGGTAGAGACGCCGCCCGAAAGCAGCAGAACATCAGCTGCAAGCCCTTGAGCAATTAAAGCCCGGAGTGGCTCAGGATGATCACTGGCAATGCCCATTGGGATTGGCTCTGCCCCACAACGTGCCACTGCAGCGGAGAGCATGGGCTCATTCGTATTACGTATCTGACCTTTTACTGGCGCTTGATAACTAGGAACCAGCTCATTTCCTGTGGTAATAATCGATACACGAGGTGGTGCAGTGGCTACCACATGAGAGGCACCAACCTCAGCAGCAAGACCTATATGAACCGGTTCTAACTCAACCCCATGGCATATCACCGTCTGACCAGCACAAAAAAAACTTCCCTTTTCACTCACATGTTGACCACAACAAAAATGAGGATCCTGCAAAGATACTTGCTCACCGGCATGAGCATGAGAAGTTCCTGAAACGGCCCGCTCGATTGGGATCACCGCGTCTGCACCTGTGGGCATGGGAGCACCCGTCATAATCCGAATACACTGGCCCCGCTCAAGGACACTTGCCGTCATCTCACCAGCGCCGATTTCAGCCACAACTTGGAGTGGTACGGCCTGTTTGCAATCCAACGAATCGACAAAATCTTTCGAGATAACTGCAAATCCATCCATCATTGAACGGTGCCACGGTGGTGAATCTGTATCTGACGTCACATCTTCCTGCAATCGAAGACCGACAGCGTCTTCTATCCTCACGCGACGAGGCTGAACAATTACTGATGACCTTTGTATACGCCGCAGGGCTTCCGCGACATCAATCATGAGGACACTCCGCCACGTGTGGTTGCCAGAAAAGCTTTAAGGATCTCATGGCCATCTGGTGTCAGAAAGCTTTCCGGATGAAACTGCACGCCGTAGACAGGCAACTCACGGTGACGTATGGCCATAATTTCCTTACCTCCGTGTGGTGCAGCCGCCCAAGCATCGACGGTAAAATCTTGCGGTAACGTTGAAGGCTCAATAACCAGGCTGTGGTACCGGGTTGCTGTAATTGGAGAAGGAAGCCCAGTAAAGATACCCGTGCCGTTATGTTCAATTTGATCGACCTTACCGTGCATCAATTGTTGAGCGGCCACAATTTTTCCACCAAAAACCTGACCGATAGCCTGATGGCCGAGACAGACGCCGAGTATTGGCATTCGCCCCGCGAACCGGCGCACAACATCACACGAAATACCCGCTTCGTCTGGTGTACATGGACCAGGTGAAATAAGAATGTGACTAGGCTGCTTTGCGGCAATTGCGTCACCGTCAATGCAATCATTACGGTAGACCTCGACGTTCAGGCTTGGATCAATTTCGCCAAGTCTCTGAACGAGATTCCAGGTAAAAGAGTCGTAGTTATCAATGAGAAGCAACATATAGACCAACTGAAATCTATTTATTTGGAAAGCGAGCCTACTCCAAAAGAGTCGCTGGGTGACCAACACGCTCAACAAGCGGGATCACTTGGGGTTTATAAATTGTCGTATAGGCCTCTGCTTGCCGATGGGCGTCAAGCGATTCTTGAGAAACCCAGTGCTCTATGAGCGTAAATCGATTTGGCTCAGATTGCGAGTGATAGACATCAAATCGCTCACAACCTGACTCATTTCTGCTCTTTCTCATCGCTTCACAGAGCAAGTCACGCACGACCTCAACATCACGCTCTTCCTTCACAGTCAGAATAATATTCATACAAATCATTTGATTGCATCCTTACATCGTTACAGCTCTTTACTGTACCACGACGGGTTTCAAAGTTTTTCTCTGTCCATATTTGCGGGCTAGGATTCGAATATACGGCGGCAAAAAAGCTGCTCGATGGGCAAACGAGCCACGAACTGCTTCTCGATCACCCTCGCTTGGCTCAAAAAAGTCTTCAAGACAAAATCCTGCGCGGCATATTCCACCAATAATATCTGTGAAAGAATGTACAAATTCATCTGTTCCAACTTCCCTCAAAGGAGAGGGTGGCGTCGGCGGAAGCGCTTTTGAGTAATCTGCTGATCCACACTCCGGAAAAATTACTTCGTACCGCCCATTTGAATTCGGATGCAATGATGACTGTAAACTTCTCGGAGATTTATGCTGACTCAGGTACGAACCACCCGGGCGACAAATCCTCGCAATGCCAGAGAAAAGATTCGTAAGGGAGGACAGATAGCAACTACTGACCGGATGAATAATGAGATCGAATTGGTCATTTTTCAACATTTGAAGATCATCCATTGAACTCTGTATCAGCTCTAGATGAAGTTTCCGTTCCCTGGCAACCTGTCGATCCAGATCCAGCATTGATGCTGACAGGTCGACAACAGTCACTTTTGCACCGGCTGCTGCATAAAGGGGACCATGCTTACCTCCACCTGCGGCAAGACAAAGAACCTCCAGCCCGCTCAGGTTCGAAGGAAGCCAAGGGCGATCGGCAGGACCACCTGTGCCAAGCCAGTTCCTTGGATCTATAAATGCATCATCACAGGCAGGGCTTGCCAAAGCGTCGTGCGCTTTTGCAAGCCGATCCCATGCTGCTGCATTTTTATACAGTGTCGCTTTCGAAACGGAAGAATCGGAACCGTTTTCCATAACACTAATTTTAGTCACGTGGGACTGATTGAAGCAGCCCCATTTGTCTCATTTCCGCAAGTGGTGGCCCTGGCCGCCACTTTTTCCGACGAGCGTCGTAGATTGCTGGAACAAGTGTCTGACGACCAGTTTCAGGATGATCACAACATTCTCCAGCGAATGGAAGTTCAAAGACTTTGCCACTTTCTCGACAAACGTAGTGAATAACAATCACCTCATCGTTCTCAACGGCTGGGGGTCTCCTTGCAAATACGGACGGGTAGAGAAGCCACGAGGCAATAACCAAACCGAGAATCGCACCCCAGAGACGCGTATCTTTCATAAGAATTCTCCTGCGAGTGAATAGTTTAGTTTCGGTCCCACAACGCATCTGCTTCTGCGTCATCTGCAGGATCTCCATTGCAGATCACCCCAATATTATGGAATTCCATCTGAGTCACTTGACCATCGCTTGTCCAAGGTCCTTTTCGAAACTTTCGGCTGAAGCCTTCAACATGCCCATCCACAAAGACCGCATTGGCAAACCCGCCTCCATGACGAAAATGAACCACTGGGTCTGCCGTCGAGGGTTTACTAAAACCACCAAGCTGTTCTCTCAAACCATACGGTGCTGCAAAATAAATCATAGCGGTCTCTGCAAATGCAACTGTCCGAGAGGTCTCAGGGACATCT
>JABAAH010000159.1 GCA_014238855.1 Planctomycetota bacterium | reverse complement strand
CAATGGATCTTTCCAAACTTCGCAATATCGGCATTTCCGCTCACATCGACTCTGGCAAAACAACACTCTCAGAGCGAATTCTTTTTTATGCTGGTCGAATTCACCGTATTCAAGAAGTGAAAGGTGACGGCGATGGTGCCACGATGGATTACATGGATCTGGAACGAGAACGGGGTATCACCATTACCTCGGCTGCAACGAGTGTCGAATGGAATGACCATCCAATCAATTTGATTGATACACCAGGCCACGTTGACTTCACCGTTGAAGTGGAAAGAAGTCTACGTGTTCTTGATGGTGCTGTCCTCGTTCTATGTTCTGTTGGTGGTGTTCAAAGCCAGTCGATGACTGTCGACCGACAAATGAAACGCTACAAGGTTCCACGATTGGCATTCATAAACAAAATGGACCGAACGGGTGCGAACTTTCATCGCGTTGTAGAACAACTCCGCGACAAACTCGATGTTGACGCTATCCCTATGCAACTTCCGATCGGAAAAGAAGACAAGCTTGAAGGCATTATTGACCTTGTGTCAATGAAAGCTGTCTACTTCGACGGAGACAACGGAGAAGACGTACGAAGAGAAGAAATCCCTGAAGGGCTGAAAGAGCAAGCTCAAGAGCAACGACACGCAATGCTCGAAAGTCTTACAATGTATTCTGACAGCCTGATGGAAAAGCTACTGTCCGAGGAGGCCGTCAGCGAGGATGAAATTCATGCTGTTGTCAAAACAGCGGTACAAAACCAAAGTATTACTCCTGTTTTCTGTGGATCTGCCTATAAAAATAAAGGAGTTCAACCTCTCCTCGATGCAGTAAACAGATATCTCCCAAGTCCCCTCGACCGCGCGGTCTCAGCGAAGAAATGGGACAACCCAGAAGAGACGTTCGACTTGGAAGCTGATGATTCAAAGCCTGCTGTTGCTATGGCATTCAAAATTGTTGATGACCCATATGGTCAGCTGACATTTATGAGAATTTATCAAGGAACACTCGCCAAGGGTGAAAGTTATTACAACCAGCGCACACAACAAAAACAGCGATTTAGTCGTATTGTGCGAATGCATTCGGATAAAAGAGCAGAGATAGACAGTGCCGGAGCAGGAGACATTGTTGCAGTCATGGGTGTTGATACGGCAAGCGGTGACACGTACGCAGCAGAGAACAAATACTGCTCTCTCGAAAACATGTTTGTTCCAGAAGCCGTCATCAAGATGGCGATCATGCCTACGAAACGCGATGGGCTCGATCGTCTCAGTAAAGCACTGCAGCGATTCACTCGTGAAGACCCTACATTCAAAGTTTCAACTGATGACGAAACTCAAGAAACAGTCATTGCTG
>JABAAH010000158.1 GCA_014238855.1 Planctomycetota bacterium | reverse complement strand
TGAAAAAGGTCGTATCCGTGAATTGTTAAAGAGTGATACTGTCTTTATCAATGGACTGCTCGCAAACTACTACGGCATTGATGGCGTCACTGGAGATGAATTTCAGAAAATCAGTCTCCCTGCGGGCTCTCCTCGAGGTGGTCTGCTCGGCATGGCTGCGATTCATGCGATGGGAAGTGACGGAGTTGTAAGTAGCCCGGTGGAGCGTGGCGCCTGGGTGCTACGCCACCTTCTTCACGACCCGCCACCGCCAGCGCCACCAAACGTGCCACAAATTTCTCGGCTGCAAGGTGAAATTCTGACGACGCGTGAACGATTGCGTGTCCATCAGGAAGAAGCCCAGTGCGCCAGTTGCCATCGGAAGATCGATCCAATCGGCCTCGGTCTTGAAAACTTTAATGCTGCGGGCAAGTGGCGAACAACAGACAGCTACCAGGCGCGTGATGCACGAGGTCGCGGCGTGGGGAAGAAAAAGACATGGGATGTTGATCCCTCGGGTGCGATCTACAATGGCCCATCCTTTGCTGACTATTTCGAGTTGCGGGACATTGTCGTCGGTCGTCAGGACGATTTCGCCCGGGGTTTTACAGAGCATTTAATTGAGTATGCTCTTGGCCGACCATTTGGCTTTACCGATGAAGAATTCGCCGAAGATGTTGTTCGGTCGGCAAAAATAAAAGATTATGCTGTGAGTGAGTTCGTGCATGCCGTTGTCCAGAGCAAGGCATTTCAGTCCAAATAATTAACAGGGGGCTTGTAGTGAAGACGATTCAAAAAAGTCTGTTCATGGTGGTGTCTGCCGTTTTGCTCACCTCAAATCTCTATGCTGTTGATCCACCACCGATTGATTCACATCTGTTTCAATCTGGTGAGCTCGTTTACACAGATGGATTTGATGGTCCACTAAATAAAAAATGGTGGCAGACACGAACAAAAAACTGGGAAGTTGTTGATGGCTTATTGATTGGTGCCCCGGACTATAAGAATGCCGAAGAGGCTGAGAAGGCGCTGAAGCGTGATCATCATCTAGGGTTATCGCCTGTTATCCGGCTCGACAACCTGCCACCAAAATTTGTGGTTCGTATGCGTGTCAAGTTTGAAGGAGATGAGTTTCAAAAGGGTCGGCCAATGTTTGATATTGGTCACCACATCAATACAGTGAGTTTTGCAGATAATGGTTATGCCGTAAAACTTCACAGTGGAAAACAGTTCTCAGGAAAAGCCCCCGACGTTAAACTCAACGAATGGCTTGATGTTGCACTTGAGTTTCAAGAAGGCGAACTATGGATTGAGGTGAACGGAAAGGGCCAGCTCATCAAGCATGAGCAGGTTTCTCTTGAGGGGCGGAGTGAGCTTACCTTTAAGACGCTAAGTAGTGCACCAAACAGAATCATGTTTGATTCTGTAAGCCTGTGGAAAGCTGACTGAATTTTTGAAGCAGTTCTAGTTTTTCTGAACGTC
>JABAAH010000157.1 GCA_014238855.1 Planctomycetota bacterium | reverse complement strand
CAATCTGCTTTCCATTTGGTTTTCCGGAGAGAACAAGAATGTTTTCACCAGAGTGATCTTTGGGTAGTGTCACTGTCTGATTGCCAATAAACAGCTTATTCTGATCACTATTAATACCGGCATTGATTCCCGATCGTGCAAAACAATTGCTTCTGTATTCGTTGAGATCGCTTTTGACACCGATGCGAAAGCCACCACCGCAATCTTTCCCTTTACCCGCGACGAGCCGGACTGCCATGGCGAATCCCTTTTCAGGATGAGCGATCTGATGAGTCAGGTGATGAATACTTCGGTTTTCAGCATTGGAGATGCACTGCGCCCAACCATTTTGAATTCGCCAGTTTTCCATCGGGTTGGCCCAGTAGTCGCCGCCGAGCCAGACCCTGTCATTGGTATTACTCCATGAGCGGTCGGTGCCTTTGGTCGCTGCTTCTGTTGGTAGAGTGATAAAATTTGCCAGGCTACCGGCAGCAAGAATTTTGAGCGATTCACGACGGGAAAGTTTGTTACTCATAATGATGTTGAGAGTTCCTTAAAATGATTCAGTAAGATCAATAGGATACAATACGTTTTGTATGAAGATCATGTCCAGAAAGACTAATTATTATTCCACAACTTTTCCATGTTTACATGCGCGAGATAGCAAAACCGAACAAAAAACTTGTGAATTTCTAGATGATATCTGCTTAAGTCGTATTTTTATATTGTTTTTAAATACGATGCCTCAGGCAATAAAACAATTACGTTCCATCATTGAGGTCGGAGACAAGTATTTGTCCTGTAAAGGTTGCGTCAGTCTCCGTGGTATACCAGAGTACATCGGGTGTATCGAGGCCGACGTGCCAGAAGATTGTTCCGACATCTTCCCCGCTGTCACTCACTCCGTTGGTGTAGAGGTTTGACAGGTCTCCAAGGTCAGTAGATGAACGAAGATATAACGGATAGCCAGAAGCCTGAATATTGAACGCATACGTGAGGCCACGTTGAGCTTCAAATGTTGGGTTCAATTGTCCGTCATACAAATAACCAAGCGCACTTGCAGTGATTTGTATATACGAATCAGGTGAAATATATGTCCGCTCAAGCAGTGCTGTCTGTGCATTTTTTAGCTGATGAAATACTGAAGCAAGCATGCCGCTGTCGTCAATCGGAAGTAGGTAATCGATCTCCGAACGTTTTAAGTGAAGCATATGGCGGGAGGATGATTCGGTAGCAGCAGTAATCGAAAAGCCGTAGAGCCCACTTGTTTGGAGCGAGGTGCCACTATCCTTTTGAAGAGGGAGAAGGGCAGTTGATCCTCGTATTAAGTACACCTGACTCGATGAGTTGTAGGCGAGTCCAGCAGATCCTTCATTCTCAAGAATGCCAAGGGCTTCAACAGCAGGTGAGGTCACACGTTCGCGCTTTCCCCTGCCGTCGAGATGTGACACTTCAACTGAAAGGTTCTTACCCGTATCAGAGGG
>JABAAH010000156.1 GCA_014238855.1 Planctomycetota bacterium | reverse complement strand
GTGGCATCACTGGGACGACTGGATCAGTCACAACCGGATCAGTCACAACTGGATCAGTCACAACTGGATCCATTGGCACAACCGGCGGTGCTACTGGAGCTGAAACAGACTCCATGTTCAGACCAACTGGATCACCGAGTACAACCATGCTCTGGTAGTACTCCATCACACCTGAGTCTGAGACATCAAGCGCTGGCCATTGTGGCCAGTCGAAGGTGTCATTCATGAACGGCTGAGATTGATCCCAACTCAGAACTGTCAGATGGTTAAGGTCATGATTGATCGCAACTCCTTCAATAGACAAGTAGCCATGCGTTCGACCATGCATCACGCCACCATAGTGTGGCTCCATCTTGAGCGTACTGATGAATGTGTCAGCAACACCGTATTGCTCAAGATAGTCAGCGTAACCAGAGATTCCGACCTCTCGAACCATCGACATGACGTCCACTGGGTCACCAAGCCGAGCTGTTCGCTGGATGTCTGCCAGAATTTGTGGATCATATTTGTCCTGGGCAATCCAACCAACTTTTGCACCCTGCATGGCATAGTAGAGACCGACACTCTGAATGTCGTTTCCGTATGGATCAGCATTGTTTGTCAACTGTTCAGCGAACGCCCATTCACCAACGTCATCAATAGTCGAAGCTGAAAGACCAAGGAATGCACGCAAGTTGTTGTATGCATCCATGGCCTCTGTTGTGATAGCTGTTCTACCACCAACTAACTCATGACTATGAGAGTTGTCATTTGAATCATAGAATGTTCCATATGCCGTAATGTCAATAAACTCTCCCGATGAAGCTGGTGGAGCCATATGATCATGACCGTCATGATCGTCCATTGGCATATCATCGTGGCCATCATGACCGTCCATGGGTGGCATCACTGGGACGACTGGATCAGTCACAACCGGATCAGTCACAACTGGATCCATTGGCATTCCGCCATGATCACCGTGATCGTGGCCATCATGCGGAGCTATACTTCCAGGACTTGTCTGATAACCATCCGTGAGTTCACCAGCCGGTGCTTCTGGAGTGAGTAACGCAGAACGACTCACCATCGTGACCTGATCAACAGTGTAACCAAATGGTACTTCAAGCTGATCTTCTACGATCTGATCATGGTGAAATTCGAGATTACCAGGAAGCAAATCATTCTTTGCAACACCAACTAACAAAACGCTTTGGCCCGTTGGCTCAACAGATATGAGTAAGCCTTCATCGGTATCATCAACAGAGAGACGTTCTCTTGTGCCGAAGTAAAGAAAACTCAATTTCGTAGTAGCAGGATCAAAATTCTCAATCCGCTCCTGCACACCATATTCATGTGAACGAACGTATACGGTGTTCGCATCTCGAGGACCAACGCCTAATTCCCATGAAAGAACTCCGCCAATGTCCTGACGAAGGTGCTCATTTACAACAACTCCGAAATTTTCGGCTGTTAAGTCGTTTAAGGCTACTCCCGAGAGGACCTGAAACGTTCAACATTACAGCATATGATGGTACCGG
>JABAAH010000155.1 GCA_014238855.1 Planctomycetota bacterium | reverse complement strand
GTGTAAAAGCGTCGGTGCAAAGGACCAATCTGGGAACAGACGACACATATTCCATTTATTGTGAGTGGTCCGGGGATTGAAGCAGGGGCGATATGCCTCCAGCCGGCCAGTTTGATTGACGTCTATCCATCACTTGTAGATCTTGCAGGCTTTGAAGTGCCGGGGTGGCTTGATGGAAAAACAGTGAAGCCACAGTTGGATGATCCTGATCATCCAAGAAGCCCAGCTGTATCATCGTATGGAAGCGGGAATACATCAGTGCGATCAGAACGATGGCGATATATTCGATACGAGGATGGATCAGAAGAACTCTATGACCATCACCATGATCCAGATGAATGGACGAATCTTTCTGAGGAAAAAGAGTTTGAAACAGTAAAAAGGCAACTCGCTGAAGTTATTCCGCTGAAACAGCATTCTGGTCTGATGGTGCAAGATTGGTTCGATATATTTCAACCCGACACGGAGGCAGGAACCACTTCGAGAAAAAAACGTCGCTTAAAAAAAGCTAAAGACCTGTCGGTATCAGGAAGACGTGACGGGAATGAATAAAAGTTTTTGGCTAGTACATGTCATTATTTTCTGCTGTGTCGTTGTTCTGTGTTTTGGGCATGATGCTGAGGCGTATGACTTTTACGAAAACTTTCAAAATCACACAGATACATTGAGGTTTGTAACTACTATTCCAAATAAGAACTCAGAAGTTCGAGATGGCACATTGTGGACACGGGGTGAAAGTGGAGGTAAATATCCGCCAATGAGGTCTCTGGGTGTTGAAGGAAAAGACGAGAGGGATGTTCTTGCCCTTGTGACGTACGACGGAAGTGTGCATGCGGATAAAAAGGCTACAATCGTGAAGCACGACCATTACTCTGCCTGCAACCAGTGGCACGAAATGAGTGTTACCTTCGGGGGTGATAAGGCTATAGTTTCTGTAGATGATAAATCGTATGCGGTCTCTAGTGAGCGATTTCTAGAGCCAATTGAAAAGTGTGGTGTCGGTCACTTTTCGGGGTCTTTGCAAACTCGGGATGTGAAAATTCAAAAGCATGATGAGTTGTGAGAGTTCACGAAATCCTGCAGTTTCGTTTGAGTTGAATCATTAAAAGGTTGGGTTGTGTGTGATTTAGTTTGATGGTTCTATCGTGCTTGATAACAGAGTTTTTGCCGAGTCGCGTCTGATATATACAAAAACGTGCAGCAATTGTCCTATTCACCAAGTGGTAGAGATTAGACAATGAGTGAGGTGAATTGTTCATGGAGCGATATGGCTTGTTGAACAACCTCATTCGGAAATGAAACAGTACGAAAGGGATTCGATTGATGATACGAATTTTAGCACTACCTCTTTTCTTTGTTATTGCTGTTGCGGCACACGCAGAGGAGTTTGAATCGCTCTTCAACGGGAAGGACTTGTCAGGCTGGGCTGGCAAAGAAGGGCTCTGGTCTGTGAAAGACGGTGCAATCTTCGGCCAGACGACATTAAATGATCCGATAGACCGCAACACATTTCTTGTCTGGCAGGGTGGTGACGTTGGTGACTTTATTCTGAAGTTGAAAGTTCGTTTTTCTGGCAATAACACTGGCGTG
>JABAAH010000154.1 GCA_014238855.1 Planctomycetota bacterium | reverse complement strand
ATATTCAGTCGATGATGGACTTCATTGGTGAAAAAGTTGGTCGGCTTGACGTCATAGTGAGTAATGCGGCAAGCGGTGGGTTCAGGCCGCTTTTGGAGTCAAGTTCACGTCATTTTGAAGCAACGATGAATCTTAATGTCATGGCGATTGTGCACCTCGTCAAAGCGGCAATGCCACTTCTTGAGCGATCAGAGGGTCGTGCGAAAGTCATAGCACTATCCAGCCATGGTTCGCAGATTGCACTTCCTAGTTATGGCCTTGTTGGCACAAGTAAAGCAGCTGTGGAAAGCATAGCGAGGCACCTTGCCTTGGAGATCGGTGATCGAGGCGTCAATGTAAATGTTGTAAAGAGTGGACTCGTTGAGACAGATTCCACAAAGCGTTTTCCTGATGCTGAACGAATGTTTGCTGAGAGACAAGCAAAAACAATGACGGGTGGTCGGGACCTCACTGCTGATGATGTCGCTAACGCTGTTGCTTTTTTAGCGAGCCCAATGGCAGACATGGTGCAGGGTGAGGTTCTCACTGTTGATGGTGGTGCGGCTGTGCATGTCTAAGTACTGAAGAAAAAGAAAGATTTGTTATGGAATCGGTAGGTCATGATCATTCAAAGAAGAGCCCAATGACTGTCAAGGAATTCGCTTGGCGGGTAGCCGGCCCACGTGATTTTTTTATTAATCTCGTGGTGAACGCAACGATACCGTTCTGGGTGTTCAAAGGTATGGATCTGGTTCCTTTGACAGGGTCACACTCTGTGGCATCTGTAGTCCTTCCAATGAGTTTTCTTCTCTGCACGCTGACAACTTTTTTTGGCTGGTTCAATGCTGTCAAGGAAAGGCGAGCAGGGGTAGTCGAGCCGGCTCTGGTTGAAGGAACAAAATGGGCCGGCCAGGCCTGGATCAATGGGTTTTCGGTAGGGTTGCCCGCTTTTCTTATTGTTCTTGGCATTACGTTTGGTGTCGATCAATACGCACCAGACGCTTCAGTAGGTTTTTGGGCAGCAGTTTTAGGTATCGGCTTTGGTGCTGGAGTGCTGGGTTACGTGCTCCATTCTATGGCGATTGTAAGAGGCGGTGCCATTGGGCGAGCCGCAATATAAAAAGACATTAAAAAGAATGGGTAAAAAATGGTTGCAGCTACAGAACACAGGCTCGCAGACGGTGTTGTCGTCGATTGCATGAATCCGGGTGAAACAGACATCATCTACAAGGAAATCTTTGATGACAAAGTCTATGCGAGGCATGGTATCGAAATCAGTGACGGCGATACGGTAATCGATATTGGTGCTAACATTGGTCTCTTTGCTTTATTCGCAAAGCAGGAAGGGTCGAGGGCAAAGGTCTATTGCTTTGAGCCGGCGCCCGAAACATTCAGTATTCTTGAGAAAAATGTGAAGCGTTTTGAACTTGATGAAGTCAAGTTGTTCAATGCAGGGATTGCTGAGAAGCGTGGTGAAGCAACTCTCTACTTCATGCCGAAGTTCACTGTCAGTTCAACGTTCCAGCCAGACGATTCTGTTGAGCAACTTGAACGGAATGAGGAGTTTACGGTGAATGCTCTAGCAACTTCTTCGAATTGGGTGGTTGCGACAGCATTTCGTCTGCTCC
>JABAAH010000153.1 GCA_014238855.1 Planctomycetota bacterium | reverse complement strand
TGTTGAACACGTATTTTCACCCGTGCTACAGGCAGAACCAGTACCCCCGGCAGGAGTCCAAGGTCAAAAACCTCGTTGTTTTTGATTGGTCAGGAAAGGTCAAAAGGTTTGTTTTTACTTGAATAATATAACAAGTCAGATTTTGACCGAACCTAACCAGTTACATTCGGGCACAGAATCGACACAACTTTTTACAACTCCTCAAAGCGAATAGAGCTTTTGGATTCGGATGTAAATTTACCATTCCATCCAATGAGTGAGAATGCTTCTTCTGCTTGTGGTGAATCGGCTGGTGGTATCCAACGCAGTTCATCATTCGGCTTAACTATTCTTAATGATAAGAGCCGAATCAGTTCACGCGGATGACTGGTTTGTGGTGGCGTAGAAATATCTACCCATGTGTCACCAGATTTCTTTTCAACAGTGCCATGGATAGAAGCGATGACAAATCGAACACCAGATACTGATGGAAGAAGTGATGTAGCAAGATTGTTCCACGAAAAGACAAATGGGTTTGGCCCCGGAATGCTGTTATCAACAATGATTTTTGTCGAAGGGTGCAATTCTGGCCGTTCAACACGGGGTAGAGATACCCCGATGTTGACAGTTGGTTTGAGATTTCTTCTTCCGATAACAGTTTTATTATTGGTTGTTATGAACTGGTTATCAGGTAGTTCAACCGTTGGGGTATACGCACCAACGGCTGATGAAAATGAAAGAAGTGATCGAGGAAATTCATATGTTCCTTGAGCATCAGTCTCAACCTGAGGCTCTTCTGTTGTGAGCGTTAAGGACCAGTTGTCGAGCGTGTAACTGTGGTTCAGATTAGTATTCATGACCTCGAGAGACCAGGATCCATTGGCCGGCGTGTTTTTGAAGGCCGCAAGGTCTGCCAACGACGTATGCTCAGCCAGCGACGTTCCCATCGAGATGGTTTGTTCACTGCCAAATATGGTTGTTGGATTTTGAACGGAAGAGTAGCCCCAACTATCGAATGACCGTCCTTGGAGCTTTGTGCCAGTAATCGGCACCCGGATGCCAAGTGGGCTTATCAGTGTTAGGAAGACATGGTTTGGGTCTGACGTGACGACGCCTTCGGGTGCGTGTATGGTGTAGCTCAGTGACACATCTGTAACTGTGCCAGCCATATTCTTAAATGTAATGACGGACCCAGCCTTCGTTGGCCAATACAGTTGGTTATCCGAACTAGGATAAGTCGGATAAGTCGACGCCGGCAGAACAGTGAGCGGCTTACCATATTTTGGTGATGGTGGCTTCGAGTCACGGATGCCGTTGCCGTTACTGTCTAGAAAGACAGCTATACCCTCAAGCGGTCGGTCACCCCGGTCTTGGATTCCATTCCTACCAAAGTCTTCAAAGACCTTTCCTTGTATGGAAATGTCTGCAACACGGGCAGCTGCCTCCTTAGCCCGAATGAGCCCTGCACCAGTTGAATAGTTGAAATGATCAGGGTTACCAACTGGCAGAAGGGTTGGTGCAGGTATTTCAGGCTTTTCATTAAATGACAGATTTACTGCAGAGTCGGCAAGATGCTTGTAGATTTCTGCAGGTGTTAGTTCCGGATTGAGCTCAATCAGCAGAGCAGCAACAGCTCCAACATTCGGTGTCGCAGCAGACGTACCAGAGAAGTTTGG
>JABAAH010000152.1 GCA_014238855.1 Planctomycetota bacterium | reverse complement strand
CCAGCGGTTCACGCTTCCAGGCAATATGGCTTGCCGTGACATCTCCTGATCCACCACGGCGTATTGCCGTCACAGTTTTGCCCCGTGCATACGGTGCAATCACAAATTCATCAGCCACAACAGGCGATGCAATGGAACGGAAAAATTTATCTCCCTCAGGATTAAGGCCACCAACTCGCCAGATTTCTCGACCATCCGCAGCGTCATGGGCAGTGACGTGATCAGCACCAAGCACAATGAGCATCTCGGTTGGCTCATTCCAGTCAGCATGACCAGCAACAACGAGTGGTGTTGAATAGCTTTGTGCAGCTTCTTCTGGAGCATCCAACATCCGATCGTGTTTCCACAGGACGGCTCCTGTTTGCCGATCAAATGCGACAAGATAACTTGGGCCTGTCTGCATGACTGCGACAACGACCGCTTGTTTTGTCAAAACGGGAGATGTTCCAAGGTCCCACCACAATGTGTCCTCGCCAAACTGTTCTTGAAGATTTGTCTTCCACACAATGGCGCCATCTGCCAGCGACAGACACGCGAGTTCACCACTTTTAAAGTACACCCAGACATGTTCACCATCTGTGATCGGTGAGGAATTACAGCCTGTCGCTTTTTTGTGTTTGCCTGGTCGAATATCACCGAGTGTTTGTCGCCAACATTCTTTGCCGTCACGGTCAACACACAGAACACCATCATGACCTTCAATATCACAGGTCAGCACAAGTCTGTCTCCCCACACTGCCGGTGTACTCGCTCCAAGACCAGGGAGTGGAACTCGCCATCTGATATTGTCATCCTGACTCCATGACACAGCGTATCCACTGCCAGTTGCTACACCATTACGCGTGGGTCCTCGCCAATTTGGCCAGACCGAACGATCGGAGGATTTTCGCCGTGCTTTCACCGGGATGACCCGGAGTTTTTTAATTTCTCCTGCCACTGGTTCAACGACGACTGATGGTGATTCTGGCTGCCACCAATCATTCAGGTCGTGCTGAAGTTGCTTGGTGACTTCGGGGTTGGCAGCTGCAACATTCTTTTCTTCATCAGGATCACCGGAGATATCAAACAGTGCGACAATACCTTGTTCAAAACAATCCTTCGAAACGTGATTAATGATTTTAGATTCCCCATTGGGTAATACATGGGTACCAGGGACACCATAGGTTACTGGCTCGATAAGTTTCCAGATTTCTCCGGTTGGAATATCTTTGATTGTCCATCTCCACAGAAGATTTCTTCCCGGCTTTTCGATATCGGCGAGTGTGTGTACGTAGCAGGCACCGAAAAGCTGTTTTCTCGCTGTAACAGCTTCTTCATCAAGAAGATTGATCCCAGGTAGATCCTCTGGAACTGGAATCTGACAACGTGCCAGTACGGTCGGTACGAGATCGAGGGAACTGGCAAGTGAATCATTTGTTCCCGGTGATATCCTGCCAGGCTGTCGCAGCATGATGGGGGTACGAAGCCCACCGTCATACGGAGATCGCTTTGACTTTCCTGCATACTTTCCATTCTCAGGATTCGTAATCCAGCCGTTGTCACATACGTAAAGAACAAGTGTATTTTCTGACAAGCCTTTGACATCCAAGTGATCGATCAGATTTCCCACAGTCGTATCAAACCGCTCAACATTACCCCAGTACTTTGCAACATGAATGCTATCGGTTTTCGA
>JABAAH010000151.1 GCA_014238855.1 Planctomycetota bacterium | reverse complement strand
CCAACAGATGAAGGAAAAAGCTTTCTTCCTGTCAGTCGAAGACCCTCGCTTGCAAAACGGTCAAGATTTGGTGTGATCGCATCAGGATTGCCGTAGCATCCAAGTTCACCGTAACCCATATCATCAGCAAGAAAAAGGACGATATTCGGCCGGTCTTCGGCCGTTGCAGGTACCATGAAAAAAACCATGGCACTAACGAATGAAGCGAGAATGATGTGCAGATTCTTCATGCTCAATTATCTTTCATTGGTTGATCAGAAAAGCGATATGGATCGTCATGTTGAATCATTTGTTCTAGCAACAGTGATTCCATTGCTGCTCGATTCGTAGTGAACTCAGGATCGTCGGCCAGATTTTTCTGGTTCGCAGTTGGCTGCTCTGGAAGACTTTTGAGCACAGTTGGAACATGGTGCTCAACAAGAAACTCATGTGGGTTTTCCTGAAGATTAAAAAGTTGTGTATGAAGTCCACCAGTTGGAGATTCATATTTCAGGAGCTTCCAATCACCTTTGCGAACACTCCGCATTCCAGGCTTCTGCCCACCGCAGTACACACCGTAAAGAACATCTCGGACTGTTTGTTTCTTTTCTTCGAGGACAGGAAGAAAGCTTTTTCCTTCATCTGTTGGTGGTGGAGTCACACCAGTGATAGCACACAATGTCGCCAACGTATCACCAAGATACGTATTGCCCGGCATACGACTTCCGGGGCGAACTCCCGGGCCTTTTACAACCAGCGGAACTCGCCAGGTGTGCTCATAGAGATTTTGTTTGCCTTGAAGACCATGACGACCAATCGCAATACCATGATCCGATGTAAAGAAAATCCACGTGTTCTCTAATTCACCAAGAGCAGACAACTTTTCAAGCACACGATGAATCTGCTGATCGATATTTTCATTACAGGCGAATTCACGTCCAATTTCATTGCGAATTGTCTGTGGATCACGGTTCTTCCAGACACCGCTGACTGATACTTCGTCACGCACATCCATATGCGTATTATCAAAGGGATGTTGTGGTAACCAGTTCGGCGGTAACGGTGGCTGTTTTGCATGAGCAACTGGAAGTTTTTCTTTATTCGTGTGATTCGTTGCTCCATATTTTTCTAAGTATTGAGGTGTGCCATTGCGGGTATCGTGTGGATGCGATAATCCAAAATAAATGAGAAACGGGTCCTCATCTCCTGACTGCTCTCGATCATTGAGGAACTCGATAACCTGATCACCATGCCATTGACTTCCAGTCTCCGCGGTACCACCTCGCTTGGTTGCGTCATTTCGAACCGTAAACTGTTTATTAGCTCCTTCATAACTGTTACCGCGTTTACACGTTCGCATCGTGTCATAACCGGCCCTGTTAAACACCGCAGCAAGCGTATTTGACTCAAGCCCTGGCGGACAGTGTGGTGCAACACGTGGCTGGCCTGGTTTTCCCTTTTCACGGCGTGCCTGCTTTGGCCCAATCGGTAGGTGCCACACCGTTCGACCACACATCACCATATGGCGACTCGGGGTACATACCGCGCCGGAAAATGAACCCATATGATACGCCGCATCAAATACCATGCCCTCACGAGCAAGTTGTTCAATACACGGCGCATGAAGCGTCGAAGCTGAATTATAAAAGTTAAAATCAAATGGAGATTGGTCATCAACAATGATGAAAAGAATATTTGGTCGCT
>JABAAH010000150.1 GCA_014238855.1 Planctomycetota bacterium | reverse complement strand
GAACTCGTCATCAGGCTCGTCTTGTGGTGGATCGTCTTGCATGGGTGCAGTTTCCCAGCAACGGAGTCCATAGCTTTGCCTGAGTTCCAATAACCTGCAGAACCACCACCACAGAAGCCCACCAATGCGAAGAATTGTTTTTCTGCAATATTAGCGCCCGCTATGGAAAACAGAAAGCACCTACTGTCGCTGGCAGAAAAACGCACATTACGAAAACCATCAGCCGAACAAAAAGTTTCATAATCCCCTCCACGTTTCCGATAGAAACAAGAAGTCTCGCATAGGTGCAGTTTATTCGTCTATGTCTTTCCTGCTGACAAGAACCCAATAGCACCGTGGGATTGGCGGAAGGGGAAACGGTAAGTTGTTAATCTGATTTGGCAGCGATTATTCGTTGCCGCCCTTTTTGTTGCTGAAGCGAACGCAGAAGGCTTAGTCCTGATCGATGCTTGTTAATTTCCTGAGCAAGGGGAGCTTATTTAATAAATTATCGCAATACGTCCATTGATCGAATGTCTCTTTCCACTCTGGCGGAATTGCCTCAACCCCCTTATAGGCTCCAAGTACCATGCCGATCGCGATACTGCGTGATGCATTGTCGCCTCCTACCATGGCATTGGCCTGCATCGCCCCTTTTAGTCCGTCTTCTTGCTCGGCATATTTTAAGATAAAGTAAACGGCACCCGGTAGAGTTCCCTCGGTTGGGCTCGCTTTTCCTACCTTGATCGGTTCCGAGCGGCCGACATCCCAGAGTCTGGCCATACTTGTAAGTGCGAGATCGTCGCTAAACGCTTCTTTAAAAAGTGCGGAATTTGGATCCGCTTCTTCTTCTACCTTGGCGATTGCCTGTAGTGCTTTGTCCTTGATAAAGCCGCCCATCTGCGCGGCAACCTCCTCAATAGCTTTCCTTGGTTTCATACCATGGATCACCCGGTGCGTTACGCGGGCAAAAAATTCTCCGCCATCAAGGGCATGAGCATCTCTGTGCGTAAACATCGATTTTCTGGCGACATCGACAAGCTCCTCTTCCGAATCATAATAGGCATGGGCTGCGACATGGCGAATGGCCATGGCATTGGACATGCCGCCCAAATGTTCAGTCGGAACGCCTTGTTTGACCTGGCCATATGTCTCTTGCGTCATGGTACAGATCCAAGAGCCCCAACTCTGTTCGAGGCGTTTCATCCAGTGGGGAATCAACGCGGCGACACTGAACGGTCTGGGTGGATCAGCTATTTCCGCCAAATGTTCTAAGACCAAAATATTATAATCGCCGTAGTCGGTTGTGCCGCCCGCTTTTTTACCGGGATGATAGTTTCTCTCGCCCCATCCAATGCCATGAGTTTGACCGCCCATCATTTCACCGGGGGACATGAATTTCTCAATCGATTTTTCACCATAGGCCTCATAAATCTTTTGGGCGTCATATTCGTAATGACTTCCCAAACAAAGTGCATCCGCGACTACAGCGCCAAAAAACGCCCCTTTTATGGCCTCACTCTTTTTAATAATACTTTCCCCCTTTTGAGTAAAAGCTTTCGGACATTCAGACAAATGAAAATGTCCGGCGATCTACCGGCCTGACAAAGCCCTCAAAATATTGCCTTTATTTTTGGTAATTATTACCTGATTCTCTGCAATCGTCTTTTGTTGTTCTTGAAATTGGTTTTAAGTTAATGATTCTCATCATTGGA
>JABAAH010000014.1 GCA_014238855.1 Planctomycetota bacterium | reverse complement strand
TACCTACTCTCGCAGGCCTTGCTGGTGTGCCGTGTGAAGTTCCAAAACCACTCGACGGCATCAATCTGACGGCGATCCTGAAACAAGATTCGCATTTACAATCAGAGCAAAAAGTTCTTGAAAAAAAGCTTACAAAGAGGCACATTGTTGCTTCGCAGCGTGGTCGTGTGAGTATACGAACAGACCGATTTCGCCTTGATGATAAAGGTAAGCTCTACGATATGCGAACTGATATTGGACAAATACATGACGTCATGAAGGAGTATCCAGAAGAAGGAGCAAGACTCCAATCCATTGCTGATGCGTGGCAGCATGATGTTCTCGATTGCATGGAACAGCCAGAAGTTGAACGATTTCCCGTTGGATATACCGGGGCACCTCTGACTGAACTTCCGGCACGTGATGGCCACGGAGAAGGGGGGGTTGTGCAGAGTGGACGTGCACCCAACTGCTCATTTTTTACAGAATGGAAGACTACAGAAGGCTCATTGGTGTGGGATGTTGATGTTCTCAACGCCGGAACCTACGCCGCAAAGGTGTGGTACACGTGTCCTGCAGAAGATGTAGGTTCTGTCATCGAGCTCTCTTGTGGCGAAAGTCGAATCACTTCAATGATTTCTTTGGCTTGGGATCCACCACTCAATACCGGAGAGGATCGTGTTGATCGTGGGAGTGAAAGCTACACAAAACCGTTTCAAGTTCTTTCTCTCGGTACTATTGCACTCGAAGCTGGTGAGGCTCAGTTGCAACTCAAAGCTCTTCGAGTTCCAGGAGATTCCGTAGCTGATGTCCGCAGAATAGTCTTATATCCAGTGAACCAGTAGTGTGCACAGTGGTAGTACTCATTGAGGCTCTCAATAGTTAGGTCACCGATTCAAGCTGTCCGTGCATATGAACTAATTTCTGGTAACGATCAAAGACGCCATTGAGCGTCTGTACAGATTTGGCATGGGGACTGAACCGAGTTGGACTTCCGGTTTGTTGTGTTTCAAGAAACGCCGTCCAGTCTGTGGCACGACCTGCGATGGACTCATACCGAAATTTTGCCATGAGTGTAGCGCCCCAGGCAGTTCCCTCGTCGCCTCCTTCAAAAATGGTTACCGGAGTATTGAAGGCATCAGCAACGAGTTGTCCAAGTTCTGGTGTCTTGACAAGTCCACCAGACAAAATGATTTCTGTCCGTGGGTATCCTTGCTCATCAAGCTGATTACTTCCAATCCGTAGATTAAAAACTGTCGCAAGAAGCATCGCTTTCACCGCATTTCCAGGTGTCGCGGTTTTCTCATTCAGTCCTATTACCATGGCGGTGCCACCCTGGGAAACACCAAGTCCCGGCTCGTCATCCATGAATGGTAATGCAAGTAAGCCGCCACAGTTATCTTCAGCCGCAAGAACCTGTGGCATGATGGCAGAAAAGTCACCACCAAAAAGATCGACGACCATATTCATGGCCGTTGTTCCATTTCGAAGCCAGACCATATTGATCGGGCGGCCATCAGGTGCGCAGAAGTGATCGATTGGTAACGAAATGCCCTCAAAGGCACGGTCACCGACTGAATTGGCAACGACACTCGTGCCAAAACTCATTGATACCTGCCCCGGGGCTGCAATGAGCGAACCGGCAAGTGCTGCCGGTTGGTCTCCTTCAGCAGGAGCAACCGGGACTCCTTCTGGCAGTCCAAGGAACTCAGCGCCGTTCGAATCTAAGACGCTGCCATCTTCGCCAGCCTTTTTGACAGAAGGTAGAAGATCACTCAGTTTTGGAAGAGTGTTCTTCAAAATGCTGTTCTTTGCGGAATCGTTTGCCACCAAATCAAACTCATCCAGCATGGTTGTATTATAGGTCAACGTTTTCTGATCAATTGGGAACATGCCAGCGGCATCACCGATGCCAAGTGACCACGACCCTGTGAGCCGATACGCAATCCAGCCAGCGGGTGTTGTGATATGACGAACAAGTCTTGCTTTTTCAGGTTGATTACGGATGGTCCAGAGCCACCGGACCGCAGTCATGCGCTTGGGGCATTTTGTTCCAAGACGTTCGGTCAGTTCCTCTCCTTCAATTTCATTTCTACCGTCGCACCAGAGCCGAGCGGGACCAACTACTTCACCGTCTTCTTTTGCGAGAACTTCTCCGTGCATCTGACCAGAAATGCCAACAGCAAGCACCTCCATATCCATTTGCATAGAAGACGTTTTTTTTCGCAGATCAGCCATGGCACTCTTCAGAGCAGATTCCCAATCGCTCGGCTGTTGCTCGTAACATTCAGGATCAAGCCCCGGAACCATCTCGTAACCACCCTCACCACTCACAAGAATCTTCAATTCTGTATTTGTGAAAATGACTGATAGTCCTTGCGTGCCGATATCAATCCCCAAAAATCCAAGCGTTTTCATGCGTCTATCCACTTCATGTCATATGGGTTAATAAAATATTTTGAGTTTTCAGTGTGCCACTAGAGTTGAGAGCATTTGTTGAATTAATATTCTGGTTTTTTCTGCAGCAATTGCTAATGTTGCCGACTGTTTTTCGGTGAGTGGCTGTCGTCCTTTTCCAAAATCAAAACCACGTAGACCTATCGCACTGCGGAATCCTTCTGGAAAATCGGCAGCATCAAATATGCTATCAAAGAGTTTGAGCAATTGTTTCTGTAACACAAAGGCTTCATTAAATTTTCCCTGTGTCGTGAGGTCATATATTGATCGTGTGATTTCAGGAACGATACCGCTTGTTGCGTGTACTCCTCCCTGGCAGCCTGCCATAAGCATGGGAACCAGTACGGCATCCCATCCTGTCATAAATAGAAAGTCAGGACGCTTCGGATGAATGGCCTCGATCATTCTTGTCATCCCTGCAAGGTCACCAGAAGAATCTTTTATGCCAATAATTCTTTTACACTCTGCGAGTCGAAGGACCGTATCAAAGTCGATTGGGTTGGCAAAAAGAGGAATGTTGTAGAGTGTGATGTCAATCGGGCTGTTGGTAGCAATTTCCTGGTAGTACGCAAAGATACTCTCTTGTGACAGTTTGTAATAAAACGGTGAAACGATGGCGACTGCTTGCGCCCCATAGTTTTTGTATGTCTCGCAGGCATCGAGTGTTTCACGAACATTTGCCTCAGCTGCGCCAGCAAGAACAGGTACTCTGCCGGCTGTCTGTTCACACACAATCTTGATAATTCTGTGTCGTTCTTCTGCCGTAAAGCGAGTGAACTCACCAGTCGATCCGTTTGGATAGAGACCGTGAACTCCTTTCTCGATCAACCAATCAACATACTGTCGTAGTTCATCTTCATAAATCTCGCCGTCGGCACGGAGCGGCACCATAAGAGGTGTCAGGATGCCAGAAATGGACTGTGCTGAACTCATGGAATGGTAGCCACGGGCAAGAAGGTTTTGTTTTATTGAATGTGTGAAAGCAATGAGGAGATCGATGAATAATCACTTGGGTATGGTATTGAGAACCTCATCATGAAGCCAGTCAAGCATGCGTTCCGGCCAGTGTTGGATACTCGAACGTTGTGACCGTTCACCCATTCCGAAGCCGTGTCCACCACGGGTAAAAATATGTGATTCATAGTTCACGTTCAGTTCACGAAAGTGGTGCATCAAGTTCAAGAGAACACTCGTGTGATTATCATCTGCAGCAATGACCATAAAAGCGGGTGGTGTATCACTCGGCAATTTTGAGGGGATGCCACATGGCCCCGGATACACAAGCATTTGAAAATTAGGCTTTGCGAACTCCCGATCGATGGGGTCAGTAGCATCTGGATCACCTTGTCCAGGTTTATAGCACGTGATTGAAACAACCTCACCTCCCGCGGAGAATCCGAGCATGCCAATCTTGTCAGGATTGATATGAAATTCTTGAGCCCGATGGCGAACGAGGCGAACAGCGCGTTGACCGTCTTGGAGAACATGCTCTTCAAACTTATATGGCTGACCGGGCTGTCTCGAAAGTCGATATTTCAAGACAAATGCAGTAAAGCCATTATCAGCAAGGAACTGGGCCGGTTCTTCACCACCACCACGGATACCTAATTTTCTTAGCCCACCACCCGGGGCAATAATAATCCCAATTCCATTCGAAGTTTCTTTTGAAGGAGCAAACACTGTCAGTGAGGGATTGTGCACATTGGTAATGCTGCCTTTATCCACTACCTCGGGTTCATCTCGTCGGCTTTCAAAACCGGGAGCACCGTTTTCCCACAGCGGAATAGTAAGGTTTTCAGCTGCGGATAAAGAGGTAATCGAGCACACGAAGAGGAACACGGTGAACGTCTTTGTGGCACGAAACAAAATGTTGCTTTTCATAGGGTAAGCTTTCTCGAAAATGAACATTGGTATACTGATTTTGGATTATATCAAGTGTTGTGGTGGGAAAACTCGTAGAGGGAAAAACAAAATGAGTATGGTCGCCGTCAATCTATTACGGTTCTGTGTTTCAATAATATTTCTTTTCATCATATCTTTCTGTGGTGACCTGCGAGCGGCTCAGCAAGAGGCAGGTGATCAACCAAATATTCTTTTTCTATTTGCAGATGATCTTACCTACGAAGCCATCCAAGCATTTGGTCACACAGATATTGATACACCAAATATCGATAAGCTCGTAGATCGTGGCACTACATTTAGTCACGCGTACAACATGGGCTCTTGGAGCGGCGCAGTGTGTGTCGCAAGTCGTACCATGTTGATCACGGGCCGAAGCGTCTGGGATGCAGAGAGTATCTATCAGACAACTGATAAAGAACGGCAGGCCGGTGTACTCTGGCCCCAACTTCTTGGTCAGGTTGGTTACCGTACGTACATGACGGGTAAATGGCATATCAGAACGGATGCTGAAAAGTGCTTTGATGTAGCAAGACATGTCAGGCCCGGTATGCCCAAAAGTGTCGCGAGTGCGTATAACAGGCCACCTTCTAAAGGGAAGGATCCATGGAGTCCAACAGATATGAGTCTTGGTGGATTCTGGGAAGGCGGGCGACACTGGAGTGAAGTTACAGCAGACGATGCAATTGATTTCATTGGAGAAGCGAAGCATGAAAACAAGCCATCGTTTTTCTACATCGCATTTAATGCTCCACATGATCCGCGGCAATCACCTCAGGAATACCTGGATCGTTATCCAGTTGAACGGATTTCAACCCCAAAACCATTTCTGTCTGAGTATCCATATGCTGAGCAAATAGGAGCAGGAAAGAATTTGCGAGACGAAAGGCTTGCGCCATTTCCGAGGACAAAGCAGGCAGTTGCGGTTCATCGTCGTGAATATTATGCAATTATAAGTCATCTTGATGACCAGATTGGTCGGGTTCTGAAAGCACTTGATGCGTCAGGGAAAGCTGATGACACATGGATTTTCTTTACGGCTGATCATGGTCTTTCCGTTGGCCATCACGGTCTCGTCGGTAAACAAAATCAGTATGACCATTCGATTCGAGTACCATTTGTTGTTGTAGGGCCAGGTGTTTCTGCAGGTGTCACTGACCCGACCCCGATATATCTTCAGGATGTAATGCCAACAACGTTAGAGCTTGCTGGCGTAAAGCCGCCGAAGCATGTCTTTTTTAGAAGCCTGCTTCCTCGTTTGAGTCGCAGAACATCGACTGCACTTAAAAAACCCTACGGATCAATCTACGGAAGCTATCTTAAGCTCCAGCGATCAATTACTCACGACGGGTGGAAGTTGATCATGTATCCCGATGCCAAGGTGATTCGTCTGTATCATGTTCAGGACGACCCATACGAAACAGTCGATCTCGCTGGGCAACCTGAGCATGCTGATCAGATTATGAAATTATTCGATCAGTTTATTGCCCTTCAGCGTGAGTTGCAGGATCCAGTTGATGTGACATATCTAAGACCGTGAATATAGAACGAAGTGTTTTTCTAATGATTGCTTCCCGCAACAGTCAACGCATCATGGAGTCAGGAATAATGTTACGAACAGGAATAGTGGTACTGCTGGTTTCAATGATCCTGAGTAGTAGTCAGGAAGTGCAGGCCCAGGAAAAGAAAAAAAACAAAAAAACGAGAGAGGTTTTTAGTTGGGTCAACAAGCCATCCAAAGCGTACGAGAACCTGCCCATTGACCATGAAACCTTCCGTAGCGAGTCAATGGGGACTGATGTTGGCTATTGCATCTATTTGCCCCCGGGTTATGCGTCCACAAAAGGCTCAGGGAAACGGTACCCAGTTGTCTATTACCTTCATGGTGGACGTCCAGGCAGTGAACTCAAATCGGTAGGACTTTCAGCTGTGATCGATGAGACAATCCGATCAAAGCGCATCTCACCGATGATCTACGTGTTTATCAATGGTGGACCAATGAGCCATTACGATTACCCACAAATGCCAAACGGGCAGGGTGAATCGGTTTTTATTAACGAACTTATTCCCCATGTCGATTCAACGTATAGAACAATTGCCTCACGAGAAGGCCGAGGCATAGAAGGCTTCAGCCAGGGAGGGCGGGGTACGGCAAGGATTATGTTTCGCCATCCAGATCTGTTTTGTTCGGCCGCTCCTGGCGGTGGTGGTTTTGCAACCGAGAAAAAAATTAGTGAAAATGATGGCCAAGAAAGTGATCATGTTGTATTTGCAGAAGGCTATAACGCGTATGACACAGCTCGCGTATATGCCACCAGTGAGAAGCAGAAGCAATATCCACTTCGTATTCTCATTCATGTGGGAACAAAAGGCTTTAACTACGAAAATAATTTAGCGTATATGAAATTTCTCAAACAATTCGGTGTCGAATTTGAGAAGCTAATCGTTGAGGACGTTCCTCACAGCGCAAAGAAGCTGTACGAGAAGCAAGGAGACGTCTTGATGAAATTTCATGCACGTAATTTCTCGGGCGAATCTCAGTAGAATCAAGAGGACATTCGATGCCTCGTGCGTCACTCAAAGTCATGAATACGATTGCCTTGAAATATCGTATTCTCCTCGCCAGAACTCTTTAGCTTGGTGAGTTGTTGTAATTGGGCTGAATGGGTTTGGTGATTCCGGGCATGCTGTAGAGCATTCGCTTAAATTTTCTTTTAGCGGTGATTCGTCAGAATCGAGGAGATGAAGTCCTCCTTAGGCTTTTTTAGAACGCAGCGGATTGCAGGCACAAGGTGTTGTGAGATTAAGCAACTCGGGCCAGGTGCTGCCGTCTCTCATCATCGTTGTCATTGGGAGCGATAGACTCGGATGAATTCGTGGTTCATTGGAAATGTAGTGCCGTATGAAACTATACTCACAGGCAGTGTGACGTTCATTTGAATCTGATACTGTACTCGTACGGGAGAGTGGTGTATGCGAGATTTCTATTGCCGACAACGCCGTCTCTATTGGGTCATTGCTGCGACCTTCGGGATTTTGCTTTTTCCCCCGTCACTTACTCTAGCGGATGATGCAAAAAGCCATGGTGAAGGTGACACCATATCCTCTTTTGGTCGATGGATCATTTCATCTGATTACACAGACGACGGAGCGTTCTTGATAACGGCCGGAGGAGAAAGTCTTCTCTATCGGCCGGGTGACGTTGTTGTGTGGAAAGCCGATGGAAGTCGTGTCGGAAATCTTTCAGGACATGCAACGGCTGTATGGGCCGTCGATACTTCTTCTGATGGAAAACTAGTAGCAACAGCCGGTTACGATGGGATGGTGAAATTGTGGGATATGCAAAGCCGGAAACTGAAAGCAGATTTGAATCAGCATCAGGGATGGGTTCGGTCCGTGGCGTTTTCTCCTGATGGGTCGCAATTAGTAACAGCAGGAGAAGATGGAAACGTTATTGTCTGGAGCACACTTAGTGGTAAAGCTGTGACGACTGTCGTTGCTCATAAGGGGCCGGTGACGGCAATTACTTTTTCACCAGATGGAAAAACCTTCGTGACAGGAGGTGGGGATAATCTTGTAAAGATTTGGAATGCACTTGATGGAAAGGAGATAAAAAGTCTCGCTGGCCACGAAGACACAATCTGGTCAATTGCGTATTCACCAACACGTCCTGAGTTTGTATCGACCGGTGCTGATAAAACTATTCGAGTCTGGTCTGTAAACAACTTCAAGCAGACAGGAATGCTCGCTGGGCATAAAGATTGGGTGACGAGTGCTGCGTTTAATAGTGACGGAAGCCGGTTGGTGACAGCGAGCCTCGATGGTGTGATTAAATTCTGGGATGTTCAGAAAAAGCGTGAGCAAGAAGGTCCAAGCCAGCAGTCTGCCAGTGTGTGGTGTGTCGCGTTTGCTCCGGATGATCAGTCAATTTTTATTGGTACTCATCGTGGCGGCAAGGTATTACCTGCTCCTACGGCAAAACTATTGCCCCTTCCTCAATCGTATTCAAAGCCAGCTGCCCAACCAACGGTAAAGCCGCTTGTGCCAACAGTATTTAAGAGTGAAGCAGGGGCCACCGGAGTCATTTCGGTTGACGGGACGGTTCTCGTTTCAGGGAAAAATGGAAAGGATACATACCGACTTACAGCAACTGTTCCAGATGGATTGCCGGTAACAGCGATTCGGATAGAGGTGCACCCAGATGATACCTTGCCATCTCGTGGGCCTGGTAGAGCAGCTAATGGAAATTTTGTATTGAGTGAATTCAGTGCAAATATTTTACCCGCTGCTGCACAAGACAAAGAAACACCAGTTGTTTTTAAAGCTGTAACTACCGACTACTCTCAGGCAGGATGGCCTGTGGCCAGTGCGCTCGATAGAAAACAAGATACGGGTTGGGGAATAGCGGGAGCGATCGGCAAGTCGCATTCTGCTGTGTTTACAATTCAAGAAGCACAAGTTATCGAAGGAGGATCAGTCCTTGCTTTTGTATTGAGTCAGCAATTTACAGACGGCAGACACTCGATTGGGAAATTTCGGCTGCTTGTTGAGCAAGAAGTACAAAATTTGGCATCTGCAAAAAGCTTACGTGGAGCTTTTGAAAAAGGTAGGGAAAAAAGTAGGCAGTGAACACACAGAACGAATAACATAGTAGAGTCCCTGTATTTCGCCAGCCTCCCTTGAATGAGTTTGGCATTTCACCTCAGTTTGAAGTACCACTATGCAAGAGAAAATCAAATCATCATTTGGGCAATCGCAAGTCCTCTGCCTTCTGGCGGGATCCATCATTTTTTTTGGTGGCTATGCGGTTGGTTATATTTTTACCGGCTGGGACGAATCCCCGGAGCAGTTTCCTGTGGTGCATGCCATGACTTCACAGGCAGATGAGTCATTTGCTGCCTGCACGGTTCCCCTTTCTGTCGGTTCAGAAGGATTTTTTATCCTTGATTTTTTGACGGGTGATCTTTCCGGAGGAGTTATCAATCCTGCCACGTCCACATTTGGGGCAAGTTTTCGCCACAATGTTTTAAATGATCTGGGTTTCCAGCCCGGACAAGTAAAAAACCCAAAGTTTTTACTTGTGGCTGGACAGGTTGAAATGCGGCGGAGTCGAACTCCGATGGCGCCGGCCGTGCTCTATGTAACTGATTGTACTTCTGGAGCCACTGCAGCTTATGGAATTCCGTTCAGCAACCAACGCGGGGTAGTGGGAGGAGTCGCATCGCCGTTGATTCTTCTTGATGTTGCTCAACCTCGTGGAGGTGAAAATTAATAATGAGTAGTGATGAGACTCAACCAGAAGGTCAAATAATCGTTTTTGTGAACGGGCGAGAGAAACAGGTTTCAACTGGTCACACCGCACATGATCTTCTCTTGTTATTAGGGTTTGAAGGTCGCCCTGTTGCTGTTGAATTAAATAAAGAAGTAGTTCCGCGAGCACTTCTTTCAGAACGAGTCCTTCAGGAGCATGACCGTGTAGAGGTTGTTACGCTCGTCGGTGGCGGTTAAACAACGTGTGAACCCATCTTATTCAGGAGAACTTAAGCGGCATGACAAAGACAGCAGTCGACAAGGCACCATCCCAGGACTTGCAAGCAACGCTCAAAATTGGAAGTTTTGAGCTTGCTAGTCGTCTTGTAGTAGGGACGGGCAAGTATGCAAGTTATGCAGAGATGGCGGAATGTCTTGATGCCAGCGGTACTGACTGCGTGACCGTAGCAGTACGGCGTGATCGCCTTCTCAATACTGCTGGAGAGAATATTCTTGAGCATCTTGACCTTACGCGTTACACGTTACTGCCAAATACTGCAGGTTGTTTCTCAGCCGATGACGCTGTTCGTGTTGCTCGGCTTGGTCGTGAACTTCTTCGTGATCTTGGAAATAAGGGAAGTGAGTGGGTCAAACTGGAAGTCCTTGGTGACCAGAAAACTCTTCTGCCAGATCCTGTTGGTACCATCGAAGCAACACAACGTCTTGTGGATGATGGTTTTTCTGTACTCGTTTATAGTAGTGACGATCCAATTGTTGCAAAACGGCTCAAAGACTTGGGGGCAGCAAGTGTGATGCCGGCAGGAAGTCCTATTGGATCAGGACAAGGAATTCTTAACGCGAATAGCTTACGCATTTGTCTCGAATACCTCAAAGACGGTGACCCTGAGTATCCAGTGATAGTAGATGCCGGTGTTGGTACTGCGAGTGACGTCGCTTTCGCTATGGAACTTGGGGTTGATGGTGTTCTTCTGAACACAGCAATTGCGCATGCGAATGATCCACTCACAATGGCTTTTGCAATGCGATCTGCGTGTGCGGCGGGTCGTCATGCATTTCTTGCAGGACGGATTCCTAAAAAGCGGTATGCAACAGCATCGAGCCCTGAAACTGACCGAATCCATGAGACATCTTAAATTGCAGGCACCCCAAAATGTTGGCAAAACGAATTATCCCATGTCTTGATGTTGAAAAGGGACGTGTTGTAAAAGGAACAAAATTCCTCGAACTTATCGATGCTGGTGACCCTGTGGCCGTGGCTGCACGTTATGAAGCCGAAGGAGCAGACGAATTAGTTTTCCTCGATATTACTGCGAGCCATGAAGGTCGAGCAATTATGCTCGATATGGTGCGACGAGTAGCTGAAACGATATTTATGCCGTTTACCGTGGGTGGTGGCATTCGCACCTTAGACGATGCCGTTGAACTTATTCATGCTGGGGCTGAAAAGGTAAGCATCAATTCATCGGCGGTAAAAACACCCGAGTTGGTAACAGCAGTAGCAAATCGTCTTGGAAGCTGTGCAACTGTCGTAAATATTGATCCGAAACGAGTTATCAAAGACGGCAAAGAAGTCTGGGAGGTCTTTGTGAATGGTGGCCGAGTCCCAACGGGTCTTGAGGCTGTTGATTGGGCACAAAAGGTCGAGCAATTAGGTGCCGGCGAAATAGTCTTAACATGTATGGACCGAGACGGTACTCGCGATGGATATGATCTTGAAATGACTGCAGCAGTGAGTCGGGCGGTCGGCATTCCCGTGGTAGCCAGTGGAGGTGCAGGACGGCCAGAGCATCTCGCCGATGCTATTGAGTTCGGTGCTGCGGATGCTGTCTTGGCAGCAGGAATTTTTCACTTTGGGGTGTGTTCTATTGCCGAAGTAAAAGACATGTTGCGTGTTCGTGGAATTCCAGTTCGTCCTGTTGAGGAGTGTTCAGAAAAGTCCAGCGGTACGTCAGAATAGGCAACTATTTGGCTGACGGGCTGCATTCGTCTATTGTGTGGTCTTAGAAGTGTGGTCTTAGAAGTGTGGTCTTAGAGAACGTCTCAAAGTAAGATGAGTTTACCTATCATGAGGGGGCAAAATAATGCTTGATGCCAAGCCAGAAGCACAATCGGCAGACGCTGCTTTTGTTTCTGAGGACTCCGCTCCAGCGGCAGTTGTCCCTAAAAAAAATGACAAACTTGAAATAGATAGATATTTTGAAGCTCTTGTCAAACTCGATGGATCTGACCTTCATCTAAAAGTTGATCAGCCTCCAATTATGCGAGTGAAAGGATCACTCCAGCGTCTCAAGGCACCACCAATTGGTCACGAACAGATGAAAAAACTCTGTCTCCCAATGCTTGATGATCGCCAGTTGAGAATTCTTGAAGATGAAGGGGGTGCGGACTTTGCATATTCGGCACTTATTGGTGATACAAGGTGGCGATTTCGAGTGAACCTGCTCTATCAGCAAGGATCACTTGGAATGGTAGCCCGAAAAGTCAACAACACGATACCCAACTTTGAAAAGCTATTTCTTCCAGCATCGATTGAGCGACTATGTACGCTCGATCAAGGCATGGTCTTGCTCGCAGGTGTGACTGGCTCTGGGAAAAGTACGACGATTGGTTCAATGTTGAACTACATCAATAGAAATTATCGCAAGCATATTCTTACACTTGAGGATCCTGTTGAGTTTGTTTTCACAGAAGATAAGTGTCTTATTAATCAGCGAGAAGTTGGTACTGATGTCAAGAATTTCGAGATTGGCATGAAGCATGCGGTTCGAGAAGATCCAGACATCATTCTCGTTGGAGAATTGCGAGATACCGAAACCTTTAAAACGGCAATTCATGCCGCTGAGACAGGACATCTCGTCTATGGCACTATTCATGCTTCAAATGCTCCTAGTACGATCACGCGAATCTTGGATCTTTTTCCTCAGGAAGAACACGCAGCTATCCGAAGTGCGATGGCTTTCAATATGAAGGGAATAGTCGCACAGAAACTCCTCAAGTCGATCAAAGAGGGAGTTTCTCGTGTGCCATCGATTGAAATAATGTTTTTTGATGTTCTTGTGCGGAAGTATATCTTGGAAGAACAGGAACACATGCTTGCCGATCATATCCGTAAGTCTGACAAAGATGGCATGCAGGATTTTACAACGAGTCTTAAAAGTCTCATCGATCAAGGTCTTATTGATCGGCAGGCAGCGCTTGATGTCGCACCAAACCGTGAGGCATTGCAGATGGCACTGAAGGGAATCTCATGAGCCACGATATCAGTAACGTATCAAACGGTGCTATGAATTTTTCATCTAAAATACGTTTGCAAAATAGTGTCATACCGAGACGTCATCCTGCTTTTTTCCTTGCGGTTTTACTCACTTTCTGCATCACGATTCCTGCAGTTGGGCAGGATAATAAAAAGCCACAAGGCAACGTAGATAAAAACGCAGCAACTGAGGGTGAACAACCACAGGAGCAAAAAGAAGCGTTACTTAGCCTCCCAACAGTTATTCCTGGCGGCATTATTCTTGCTGTGCTGAGTTTATTGTTTGTGGTGACAAGTGCCTGGGTAAAAAAAGATAGTCGCCGGCAGGGACTTGGCAGTAAAAAATGGACTCGTATTGTTGTGGCTCCATTTGCATTAGCTGCAGTGGCACTTGCTGTGTCTATTGCGCTGAATTGGACGGAATATGCGTTTCTTGAGACTGCTGGTTTATGGGGTGCCCTTGGGGGGCTTGCTGCGATCTGGCTACTGCCCGTTGTGCTCTATATTGTTATTCGTTCTCGAGCAATGAGTGATACTGGAGAGGTAGAGGCGGCACCACCGGAAGTCACCCTCATTGCGACCTGCCGTGAAGTGCCTGATGAGAATGCGCTTCTTGTTGCGAAGCTTGCAGAAAGTCCTGAGTTTGCTGGTTTAGTACGAATATTTGCTGAGGCTTTTGCTGCACGCGTTCCCATTGTTTTGTTGGATCTAGCGCAAGGAGGGCTTCACGTTCGCTACGACGTCGATGGCATGAAGATGGCGACACGAACCCGAGAACACTTGTTAAACGGCAGGAAGCTTGGAAAGAAAGATCCTGAAGTATGGGTAGATTCACCACCACTCGATGCAGTGACTGGTGAAAAAGCACTTGTTGCACTCATGAGGCTTGCAGGCCTTTCTCCAAAAAAGAGAGGTCGGACCCAGGTAGGCAGTTTTGATGTCACAGTCGATGGGAAAAAGAGAACGTGTCGTCTGAGTACAAAAGTTATTAAAGGTCATGAACAGTTCATTGTTGATTTGAGTGAGCCACCCAAAAAGTTTAAGACGGCAGAAGATCTTGGAATGCCCTCAGAAATGCTTGATTCGCTTCAGCAGTTGGTGAATCTTAAGCGTGGTCTTTTTATTGTTTCAGCATCAAAGGGCAATGGTGAGTCATCGCTTTTTAATATGACGGTGACAGCTGGTGATCGGCTGATGAGAGATTTTATTTCGATTGAAGAGAAAAATGAGAGTCCTTTAGAAGTACAAAATGTAAAAGTACAAAAATATGATGCTGAAGCTGGGGGATCACCAAATCAAGCTGTTGAAAAGGCGATGCTTTCATATCCGAGTGGATTTGTCACTCGAGATCTCAGCGATTCAGACTTTGCAAGTGAACTTGTGAAGCGGGCCATGGAAGACAAGATGGTGATTGTTAGTGTGCAGGCTCAAGACAGTATTGGAGCTATAGAAAAAATTCTTGAATTAGGCATTTCACAGGACGATCTTGCGAAATGCCTTGTTGGTTCTGTTTCGCAAAAGTTGGTGCGCAGGTTATGTACAAGGTGTGCAAAAGAACAAGAAACGCCCTTGCCACTTCTTGAGAAATTTGAGAAATCAATAGAAGACGTGCCACATATCCGCACGGTTTCTGAACATGGTGGCTGCCGTCTTTGCTGTGGCAGGGGATATGCATCGAGAATTGGAGTATTTGAGTTGGCTTCCGGAGTCACTCTTCGTAAGGGAGTCGCGAAGGGGGTTGATACTGCAACGCTCAAAAAAGTAGCCAGCAAAGATGGGTATCGTTCTATGCGAGACCAGGGGATGGAAGTCGTCCTCAGTGGAGTCACATCGTTGGAGGAGATGCAGCGTGTTTTTTCAGTAAAAAAGAAAAAGCCTGCAACGGGAAAATCGAAGCCTAGGGTTCGGTCGTGAGCGGGTAAGGGTGTGAATTGTGATTGCTGATACAGTCGAATATGATGCCGATGACTACCGACCGATAAGTACGCTTGCAGTACTGTCTCTTATTGCCGGATGTAGTTCCGTCTTGGCTTTGATAAATCAGATTCTATGGGTGGTTCCCTTGCTTGCAGTTGGTTTGTCGATTGCTGCGATCAGGGATACATCGGTACAAGGTTCACAGAAGAGCGGTCGCGGTATTGCCCTTATAGGGCTGGCTTTATCGGTTGGTTTTGGTGTGCAGTCCTTCGCCGTATTCTCCGGAAATACAATGATCGATCGCAGTCGAGCTCGTGAAACAGTATCACGTTGGCATCGCGTTATTCGAGCAGGTGATTGGGATATGGCATACGGGTTTTGCGTGCCAGGAATCGTACCTCTAAGTGAAGCATATTTGGAGAATAAAAATCATGACCAACATCACCATGATGGGGCGGACAGCAGGAAACAATCTCAAATTAAAGCATTACAGGAAATGCCAGCTATTCGAGCGCTTGCCGCGTGCAATCGAATTATATTCTCTAGTATCGAAGAAGATAATCGGCAGTTTCCTGGGTCGTTGCGTGTAACTGTTGATGTCAGTGAGTGCAAGCAACATTCAGAAAATAGACTCCCTTTGGTTGTTGAGATTTGGCTGAATCATAAAACCCAAAAAGAGCCACAGCTTGGTCAGGGCACCGCTGGACTACAGACGGTTGAAAGATGGCAAGTCATTAGGGTAGATCCTTCAGAATAAATCTCTTCAGACGTTATCAGAATTAAAGTAGCGGGCAGTATCAATTGAATCAGATTCGATCGCCAGCATCACAAGGCGGTCAAATCCAAGAGCGACTCCAACACCTTGTGGCATGTTGTCATGCACACTGAGCAATCTATCTGGAAGCGGTAGCACGGGTTTTCCCAATGATCTTCGGGCAGAGTTTGTTTTTTGAAGCCGTTGTCGAATCGTAGCTGAACAAATTTCTTCCTGCCACCCATTCATGAGTTCAACACCAGCAACGAAAACTTCAAAACGTAGCGATATTTGTTTGTTTAATGGGTCAAGCTGCGCGAATGCAGATTCACTTGCAGGCCAGGCTTCGAGCATCGTTGGTTGGGAAATTCCAAGCTGTGGAGATACAACGTCAGAAAGTAATACTTCAAATACGAGACTCCATTGCTGTTCTTCAGGAAGGGTGGAAAGACTACTCGGAAGACGCGCACTATGAGAAGCAGATGCTTGTAATAAAACGCTCAGGCTGGCTGTTATAGGATCTACATTGGCATGTTGAATAAAGGCGTCCCTGCAGGATAGCCGTTCAAGTCCCTTGGTATGGAGTGAATCGTGCAGGAGTGATTCAATGACTTCTGCGGTTGAGCTTAGGTTTGCCCCGGGCTCATACCATTCAAGCATAGTGAATTCGGTGTCATGAAGTGGTCCTCGCTCATCACTGCGGAAGCACTGAGCAAACTGAAAAATAGGGCCAGAATCTTCGGCTAGTAATCGCTTCATCTGGGGCTCTGGGCTTGTCTGTAGATACTTTGTCTTGTTTTGGTGAGTGAGTTTCATAGGGTCAATATAAATTTCCGGCAGTAATTCACTCGCAACAACAGGTGTATCAACTTCAATAAAACTACGGCTTTCGAGTTGGTGACGAAGCGAAGAACGAATAGCTGCTCGGCGGTGAAGAAGTGGGCGAATAGACATCGGGAAGGAATAGGCTAAGGAAAGGAAAACTGCTCAAAAAATCAATTACTTCGATGAGAGGTTGTTTGTATTCAGGCGATAGATCAGCACGGGGCAGGGCGCATGACGTACAACCACTTCGGCAACACTGCCCATCAATATGCGACTGAGTCCAGTACGGCCATGTGTTCCTAAGACAACGAGCTCCGGATGTTCTTCCTTGGCAACGCGGACGATCTCCGATGCGGGATCTCCCATGACAAGCCGATGTTCAAAAGAAATATCTGGATCATGAGGGCATACATCTTGGAGCATCTCGAGTATTCGTTCAGAGCTTGGCTCAGGAAGCCCGTAATAAAGTTCACCACCTCCGTAGGCCAGCGGTGGTTCTTCAACATGGAGAATTATGAGCGTGGCGGAAGACTGTTTGGCAAAATTCTCCGCGTGAACAAGTGCCGCATCACTAGCTGTTGAAAAGTCTGTCGGAAAGAGAATGTTTTTTTTATTCATGTCTTACCTCAATCAGATATAGAGACAGTCGTTCGTTCAATGTCTCATTCGATAATATTCTTTAGGAATCTGAAAGAGAAAGTATTTCACTGATTTGTCCCAGGATGAACCGTCTCTCAATTCTGAAGAGTCTATTAAGGCGGGTGACAAAGGGCCTCGTTTTCTCAGCAAAATTAAGGCCTTGTAGTGGTAGAGTTAACCAATCCTCATGCCGGGTAGTGCTCCACTGTCAGGCGAAAGCAGGTAGACACCCTCGGCTCCGGCTCCGCTGGCCGCAACAGCCATGCCTTCACTGAGACCAAATTTCATTTGCCGTGGCGCAAGATTGGCAACAACAACAACAAGTCGCCCACACAGATCTTCAGGCTTATGAAATTTCTTGATGCCTGCAAATATGGTGCGGCGATCGTCTCCACCGAGTGACACTGTAAGTTTCAGAAGCTTACGAGCTTCTGAAACTTCTTCGGCATGAATCACCCGTGCAACCCGTAAGTCAACTTTGGAAAAATCGTCAATAGTACAGGTTTCAGCAAGAGGATCGGACTCAAGAGACTCCGCAGATTCTTGAGTCAGATCACCAGGTTCTGTCCCGGTGCTATGAGAGGTCTCGGTCATGGTGTCTCCTTGCGATCCAGATAGTGTGTTCGTAGATGCAGCTAAAAGAGCATCAGTTTGTGTAGATTCAATACGATTCATTAATGGGTGGAAGGTGCCAACTGGAATATTTTCAAGCGGCGTCTGCGATTGCTGCCAATGAGTAATAGGGCCACCTACGAGTTTAGCAACATCGTCAGCTAATTTTGGTAGAACAGGTGTCAGGTAAACAACTAACTGACGAAACAGGTTTAGAGAAACGGTAGCCACCTCTTGGAGTCTGTGTTGCTCTTGAGGTCCTTGTTTCGCCAGTTTCCACGGTTGCTCATTATCGACATATTGGTTTGCTCTATCCGCTGCCTGCATAATGATCCGCATCGCTCGTGCAAAGTCACAGGACTCATAGGCAGAGGCAATTGATTCACCATCAGCGGCTGCTTGAGCAAAAAGGCCATCATCTTCGGGGTACGTCGAAGAGAGACCTGTTTCCTTGAGCCAGCGGGCTGTGCGACTTGCAAGGTTTATGAACTTTCCAATTAAGTCAGTATTCACCTTTGTTGTAAATTCTTCGAGATTAAGGTCAATGTCATCAATTCCACCAGAAAGTTTTGTTGCGTAGTAGTACCGCAAAGCTGCTGGATTGAGATGGTCAAGGTAGGTGCGAGCCAAGAGAAAAGTGCCCCGACTTTTTGACATTTTCTGACCGTTGACAGTCAGGAATCCATGAACACGAACCTTTGTGGGAAGGTTCATGCCAGCAATTTTGAGCATTGCCGGCCAGAAAAGTGTGTGGAAATAGGTAATGTCTTTTCCAATGAAGTGGTGGATTTCAGCACTTGGGTGGTTTTTATCTTCCGGGCACCACCAATCAGCAAAAGATCCTCCATTTTTTTTGGCCCATTGTTCCGTGGTAGCGATGTAGCCAATCGGTGCATCAAACCATACGTACCAGTAATGGCCAGGTGCATCTGGAATTTCAAAACCAAAATATGGAGCCGGACGTGAAATATCCCAATCGCGTAAAGGCTCGTTTAGAAAATGTCCTACAAGATAGTTCGAAATTTTGGAATTGAGGGCCCCAGACTGCTGTGTCCATGTCTTGAGAAAAGGTCGTAGTTTCTCAAGTATTACAAAGAGGTGTTCTGCCTTTCGAATTTCAGGTGCCGTGCCAGAGATTGTACTTACAGGCTTCGTGAGTTCTGCCGGAGAATAGGTCGCTCCACAGACTTCGCACGAATCACCATATTGATCAGCTGCCTTACACCGAGGGCAACCACCTCGAACAAATCGATCAGCAAGGAAGATTCCAGCCTTTGTATCAAACAATTGGCTGACCTCTCGCTGTGCGATGAAGTCTTGCTTTCGAAGAGATTGCCAGACGTGGTTACACAAAGATTGATTTTCGACACTGTCGGTAGAGCCGTAATGATCAAAAGTAATTTGGAAGCCCTCAAAGTCAGCAAGATGAGAGTCTCGCATCGAAGCAATGAGTTCTTGTTCAGTGCGGTTTTCGTTCTGCGCTCTGATCATGATGGCGGTTCCATGCGTGTCATCAGCGCACAGGTAAATTGCTTGATTTCCGCAGAGTCGTTGGAATCGTGCGAATATATCTGTCTGGATATACTCAACGAGATGCCCAAGATGAATATGACCGTTGGCGTATGGAAGAGCCGAAGTAATCAGAATTCGGCGGGTTTTGGGCATTGATGCCTTATTGGCGAAGGAACAAAGGACGGTGGAAGTTCAATATCGGTGCTACTACCTTAGGCTAAGCTGGCCTTAGGCTGAGCTGGCCCAACCCGGGCGATCATAGTCTAAAATGGGATCTCAATTCAAGAAAAGACAATGTGCATAAGTTCTTGAGTACGAGGTCAGACTAGCTTCTATAGAGGGCTTGAGTAACCCTGATTTCCGTACTCTACCCGAATTGCCTCACGTTCCGTAATGGAGGCTCGAAATAGAAAAATGCTCTTGTCCGCGGCCCCTTGCCACCGCCACTATCCGCATGTCAGGTTTTTGTGAGACGGTTCGTTTTTACGGTGGCACGGATGCTACTGTCGAATTCAATGCTCACGAGACAATACGAGTGCAATCACTGGCCTTACGCGGGTCAGGCCTCATGGAGTCGCGGATGCCCCGAGTCTTTCGTTTTGTATGGTTGTGTTTTGGTTTCAGTCTTCTTTGGCTGGCACCTTGTATCGGTCGCTGTCAAACAATTGCTCCGGCAACAGCCACAGCAACAGGTGATGTCGTCTTGCTCGATTTCTCAGCGGACTGGTGTGGTCCCTGTAAGCAGATGGCACCCCTCATCGGAGAAATCGGTGCAGCAGGTTGGCTTGTTCGCCATGTGGATGTCGATCAAGAACATGATGTTGTCAAGCGATTTCAGGTGAATGGAGTGCCTTGTTATATCTTGCTGGTAAAGGGACAGGAAGTTGGGCGAATTGATGGCGCTACGACTCGCAATGAGCTCGAAAAGTTACTTGCGAAAAGTCGGCAGCCATTGGGCTTGCCAAAACTTGCTACAACCGCAGGTGTACCGAAAGTAAGACAAATTCCTGGGGTTCCTGTTCCAACAAGTAATTCCACGACTCATCTTTCAACAGAGCCTACTGTTGCACCAACAGTTCATCCACCAGCACAACTTTCAGGAACTGTTAGCCAATCACTTGATAACCAGGGTCTTGCACGGTCACTCCGCGAGCCAAAGCAAGAAAAACAACAATCAGCTTTAGAACCACCACCAACATTGGCTGTTGAAACAAAATCAAAACTACAGCAAAGCCTTTTACAAGCTACCGCACGATTGCGAGTGCAAGACCCAAATGGCGCTTCATGGGGGACAGGAACAGTGATCGACTGTCGACAAGGAGAAGCGTTGATACTTACCTGCGGTCATATATTTCGTGACTCTGTTGGCGAAGGTATGATTGAGGTCGATTTATTTGGGGATACCGCTGCTGGTCGTCTCGCTGGTCAGATGGTGTCATATGATCTTGATAGAGATCTCGCTTTGGTCAGCGTATTTACCGAGGCGATTCTAGAGCCTGTTCAAATTGGTCCCGTTGGTCGTCCACGTGAGGTTGGAGAAGGTGTTGTAACAATTGGTTGTGATGGAGGTCGTGATCCTACTATGCATGTGAGCCGAGTCGCTTCGGTTGATAAATATCTCGGCCCAGCGAACGTGCAGGTTGCCGGACAGCCCGTGCAGGGCCGTAGTGGTGGTGGCTTATTTGCAATTGATGGAACACTTTTAGGTGTCTGTAATGCGGCAGATCCTGAGGATAATGAAGGTCTTTTTGCCGCACTCCCATCAATTCATGAGCATCTCGATGAGGCTGGACTGGCGTTCGTTTATAGACACGTTTATCCCGGAACGGAAAATGAATTGGCCGGAAATGCTGACAAGTCAGCTGTGCCCCATATGCCAGATTCAATGCCAGATTTTTCCTTTGATCGAAGAAATAGGGCAGATGCAGTTCCAACTGCGTCGAGTGGCCCACGGTCTCCTGACGACATTGATCATCAAATAAATGATCATCAAGTGAATGGTAATCAAGTGAATGGTAATCAAGTGAATGGTAATCAAGTGAATGGTAATCAACAAGAAATACAACTCGTATCGCCTCCAGTGCCAGGCGCAATAGAAAATATTGAGCATTCACAAAGTCTGACTGCAGGGGAGCAAGCTCTTCTGGATCACGTGCGTGAACACGAAGGAGACGCAGAAGTGATATGCATTGTGCGTCCTCGTGGAGCAAGCCAAGCCGATAGTGAGGTCTTTATGCTTCAGAATGCCAGTTCTAATTTTATGAAACGTCTATCCGATGTGCACAAACAGGGCAACGGCATTCGCAAGTGATATCTCTTGGAGAGACAAAAGAGCTATGCTCCAGATTCTGATTCGCCATGGTGAGAGTTTGTCGAACCGTGAGGGCAGAGTCCAAGGGCAAGTGGACATAAGCCTCACTGACGTAGGTCGTCAGCAAGCAACTGCAGTTGCTTCATGGTGCCAATCTCAGCCATTTCAAAGTACGTGTGAACTCTGGAGTAGTCCGCTCTGTCGTGCGCGAGAGACAGCTGAGATCATCGGAAAAGCAACAGGACTCTCCGTCAATCTAAAAGATGATCTTGTGGAGTTGAATGCAGGTGTCTTTCAAGGGCACTTGTGGGATGACCTTGCAGGTCGTTTTCCAGAGGATGTTGCGCGGTGGCGTTCTGGCGACATTGATTTTCAGATACCGGGTGGAGAATCAAGGCGGCAACTTGCACAACGAGGAGGTCAAGCCCTTCAGTCTCTCTCGTGTCGGTCTGCCCAGAGCATAATTGTAGTTGCTCACGGGGGCATTTTAACGGCAGCACTTGGTCTTCTCATTGGACGTGACCATCCACTTCTTGCAGAAGCTGTCGAACGACCATTTACCCGCTTGCCAGCCCTCGGAAATTGCTCGGTATCCAAGCTTCAGTGGCCAGGTCCGGAATTAATTTCTTTCAATGGAACAGATCATCTTTCGTGATATCAGATACGAAATGCAATGATCAAGAAGTCCGAGAAATATAGAAAGTGGGCCTCGGTGCGCCAGGTTCGATGCCAAGTTCGATGCCAGTATGGATGTTGATGCAAAGAACGGATCCATCGTACAACGGTATTCAGATGTAGTTCTGGATCCAACTCGTCTAACGCGTGACGAATAAGATACAATTCGCGTAGCATGGATTAAAGCAGAATGTGTTTTGATACCGAAAGATTGCCCATGATATGTAAAGGAAAAAGCTGGAAGGAAGCTTCTTTGTGGAGGTATCCCGTGGGTGCCGGCGTGATGAGTGTTGTTCTTTGTGTTGGGGCGATTCCGTTTGGTGCTTCGCCTGCAATGGCTGTGGAAGCAAATGTGGCCCAACGTTTTTCTGGAACCCGCGCAATGGAGTATCTCGAGGCTATTTGTGAATTCGGACCGCGTCCAAGTGGTTCCATCGGAATGCAGAAACAGCGGGAATTTCTTATTCGTTATTTTCAAAAAGCTGGAGCAAAGGTTTTCCGGCAAGCGTTTCGAAGTCGAGATGGTCGAACCGGTGAATGGATTCATATGGAGAATCTTATTGTTTCCTGGCATCCCAGTAGGGATGAGCGTGTGCTTCTTGGAGCTCACTACGACACACGGCCATATCCAGATCGGGACCGACGCCAGCCCAAAGGAGTCTTTGTGGGTGCAAATGATGGCGCAAGCGGTGTGGCGGTTTTGATGGAGCTCGCAGACTCAATGGCAGAGATCAAAGGATCAGTGGGTGTTGATTTTGTATTTTTCGATGCTGAAGAATACGTTTTTGAAGAGGGGCGAGATTCATACTGTCTCGGGTCACTCTTTTTTGCAAGACAGTATGCTGCGTCACGAAAGGCTGGGACCATATCGTACGCCTATCGCTGTGGGGTTATTCTCGACATGGTAGGCGACCGCAATCTTACAATTTGGCAGGAACAGCAAAGTGTCGAATGGCCCGACACTCGCCCTGTAGTGAACTCAATTTGGGCAACTGCTGAGCAACTCAAAGTCAGGGAATTTGTTCCACGCCCAAAGTATGTCATTAATGACGATCATGTGCCCCTTCGAATGACCGGTGGTATTCCAACCTGCGACATTATTGACTTCGACTACCCACACTGGCATACAACACAGGACGTTCCAGCGAACTGCTCTGCGAAGTCACTAGGTTTAGTCGGACAGGTAATGCTTGCCTGGCTTCAGAAAAACTATTGAGTGTTGGAAGTCATACATCATGCAGTCATATGATCAAGCCGCAGTTGTGCCTATCGTTGTCCCAGACCTTGGACTTGGTGAAACTCCGGTCACCCTCTCGTTATGGCTTGTTCCACAGGGAAGCAATGTTCTTGAGGGCGATCGTGTTGTTGAACTCGCAGCAAATCCAGCGACAGTCGATCTACTTGCTCCTGTTGCAGGCCAATGCGTCCGCCAATTCGTGGACGAAGATACCATAGTGTTTCCCGGGATGGTCATTGCCGAAATACTTCCAGAGGACGGAGATAAATGAAACCGTCATACACTCGAAGACTATTTCGTGATCAAGCTTTTACATGCGAGACGGTCGCAGCATTTAGTGGTGCTGGAGCAATGTTTCTGATTCAACCGCCGTATGACTTGTGGTTTCTTGCATGGCTCGCACCAATGCCTTGGCTCTGGTTGATCACAAAAAAAAATGGTCCTTCATCTTTCAAGTTCTGGCGAATGCTTTGGTGTGCCGGCTTTGTTCATTGGCTTGTGACAATCCATTGGCTTCGATTGCCTCATCCAGCAACGTCACTGGGTTGGGTGTTTTTGTCGGCCTATTTGGCAATGTATGTACCTTTTTTTGTATGGTCTGCGAGTCTTCTTATGAGGCGGTGGAAGTGGCCACTTATAGCAGCAGCACCAATATCATGGGTGGCCTGCGAGCAGTTGCGCGGCTGGCTCTTTGGTGGGTTTACATTTGCGATGCTTGGTCATACGCAGTGGCGGTGGACCGCCCTGCTGCAAATTGCAGATGTTGCCGGTGCCATTGGGCTTAGTGGAATTGTCATGGTTGTGGCAGCAGCAACTATTCATCCAATGAAAATTATTTTTCATGAACGAAAAATAAAAAGATTATGGCAGGAGAAAAAAATAGTCAGAGAAGGATTGTTGGTTTTTGGCATTGTGTGTGTGTGTATATTCTATGGTTCCTGGCGACTTGCTACGGTTCCGGATCCTCTTGTTGCGCCTCTCAAAACGTTGCTTGTGCAAGGATCAATAGATACTGAACTGAAGCATGATCCAAATGCTTTTCAGGAAGTGACTCAGCACTACGATGAATTGACTCGTCGCGGCCTCTTGGAAAGTTCTTCATTACCTGATCTGATAATTTGGCCTGAGACAATGTGGCGGCTTGGTCTTCTTGAAATCGATCCGAATGAACAATTACCTCAAAATATTATTGAAACAATTCTGAGTGAAAGTAATCGCGTAGACATTGATGATCGTAGTGATACTGCATTGCAGGCCCTTTGCCGTCAGCAACTCGAAAATGAACGCCTAGAGCCACTTTCAATCTATGCAAAATCATATGGGACAAATTGGCTTGTCGGTGTTGATAAACAGTTTGTGACACCCAGTGCTGTCACAGGAACTCGCTATTTCAACTGTGCTGTTCTTCTTGATGCCGATGGGCAAGTTCAAGAGACGTATGCCAAGATGAAGCCTGTGCTTTTTGGGGAATATATACCCTTTGCTGAGACCTTCCCTTGGTTGTATCGCCTTACACCGCTTCCAGTTGGTCTTACGGCCGGTCAAAGGCCGCTTGTAGCATCCGTTGACGGCCGGAGGCTGACATGCACAATTTGTTACGAAACAGCACTTCCGGAGACAATTCGTTCGCTCATTCGGTATTGTCGACAAATCAATGGTGGCCCTGACATCATGGCCAATTTGACCAATGACGGCTGGTTTTGGGGCTCTAGTGAACTCGACATGCATCTCACGGCGGCTGTCTTTCGTGCAGTAGAGGTTCGGACACCGATTGTCATTGCCGCAAACACTGGTTTTTCCGCCTCAATTGATGGCTGTGGGCGTGTGCTTGCGTGTGGTCCACGCAGAAAAACAGCCACACTTTTTGTCGAAGCAACACCAGACGGGCGATGGACACTCTGGCTTGTTTGGGGCAGTTTTCTGTCTGGGATATGTGTAGTGATTACTGCGACAGTGGCGTTGGACCACTGGGTGAGAAGAGGTACCCTAACATAAGATAGTTGGAGAAACACCAGCTTTTGGGACGAATCATATCTATGGTTGGGTAATATTTTGTTGACTAGGCTGCTCTGGGAGAATCCTGGAATTGCCAGTTTTTTATTTCAATTCCTTGTTCGACGGTACGGATTCGGGCATGAATACTCTCGGAAAAATATTTGTTTTTGCTGTGATGATTATGAGCGTTGTGTTCATGAGCTTTGCTATCGCAATTTTCTCATCACACACAAATTGGCAAAAAGAATCAGAGCGGTTGGCAACTGATCTTGAACAATCACAAGCGGAACGCCAAGCAAAAGAGTCAGAACTGACAAAGCTGAATGAACAGATTGCCGCTTCGGAAAAAGATCGGGAGCAGGTCGTTGCAAAACTTGAAACGGCTCTTCAACAAAAAGATGGACAATTAGCGGACCTTAAGAAAAAGCGTGACGCGGAAATAAGTGATCTGGATAAAGACATCAAGGATCTCGCTGAGGCAAAAGATGAGCGAGATGCTGCAGAGAAACTTGTCGGTGAGTTACGAGAAGAAATCCATGGTCTCCAAGAAAACCTTAAGGGATCGGTGAACCGAGGTGCTGAACTGGCTGCTGAATTGCATCAAGCTGAATCTGATTTGGCAATGGCTACCGAGCGCAAAAAGCAACTTGAGCAACAGGTTTCAAATGCACGAGTGGTTTTGCAGCAAAACGGCCTTTCTTTAAAGCGACCCGAGACGGTTGTACCAGTTGTTGGCGGTGTTGTTATTGCTGTTGCAGACGATCTTGTTGAAGTTTCGATTGGGAGTGACGATGGGCTTCAAGCTGGACATGAACTAGAGGTGTTTCGAGCCGATGAATATCTGGGCCGCCTTCGTGTTGTCAGTGTAAAGCCTGACCGTGCCGTTGTTCGTGTGCTCAAAGACTTTGCACGCGGAATTGTTCAGCGAGGAGATCGTGTTGCAACACGTCTTAAACTCGACAGTTAGTCTGAGCGGTGCGATTCTTTTGGAGATGTAAAGATGGTTGATAGTAGCGAGCCGAATTACCCGAAGCGGCAAAACGCATATACTGGAATGATGATGCTGTCTTTCACAGCAATTTCTATTGGCTGTCTTATTCTCGCGCTTGAATTATGGGCCCGAGGTCTGCCCCTAGCACCATAGAAATTACGCTTCTCACTTGCCGAAGAAATTAAACGGCTCATCTTTGCGTTGTGGCGTGGGTTTTCCCCCATTTATTGTCTTGGGCTTCTCAGTAGAAGGTTGAGGACTTTCTGGAGGAGTTTCTTTTGTTGTGTCTTTGGAGGCGTTTAAAGAAGGCCTTGGGGACTGAAGTGCGGATTGTTCACCAGCGATGACTCTTGGTCTGAGGGAAGCCAGAAGTCCTCGAGGTGAGGCGAGAATGATACGCTCCGAAGAACGATTTGTAACAGGAATAGTAAAGGGGCCAGGACAAAGCCAGGCGTCCTCTTGGCCGTCAATTAAGCGGATAGCGGTAATCCTATTCATAATGTCGTAGCACCATAGGTGACTTCCAATGCAAGCCAAAAACGTCCCTTGCAGGGAGGTTTTCCACAATCGTTCCCCATTGCTAGCGTTGTGTGCGGCAATGCCTTCTTCACCAAGAGAAACGAGAAGTGTCTCGTTATGAAGCATGATTTGTGGTCGTGGCATGTTGGGGTGAAGGCTGGTTTCCAGCAGGAACCGCCATGTGAGTCGAAGGCCTCTTGTCGCATCTTCAAAACGTGTTAATTCTCCTTTTTCAGTCGCAGCAAAGATCACTGTGCCACGAACCGCGACCGGACCATTTGGATTGTCATGAAGAAAGAATTCATGTCGTTCCCAGCTTTCTTCAGCAGGCTCTATGACAGTCAGGCGTCCATGGTCTGTGCACCAAAGAACACCCTCGCCGAAGCGTGAAGGCTGCTGCTCGATGAAACCATGTGATTTTATGCGAACAGGGTCAAGGCTTCGTTTGCTGGAGGACGTTGTTTTTGAACCAGCACCTTTTTCAGAATCTGAATCCGAGGGACGACGGTACGGATTTACGGGAAGGCGATATACAGTCTTGTCCCAAAGAGGAACATAAACCCAGTCACCAACAGGAAGGCTTCCCGCAGACGGAGGCGATGGTAGTCTGCGCTTCCAGAAGACAGAGCCAGTACGGCTGTCGATTCCAAAAGCATCCATGTCACGATTAATTGTTACAAGGTCACGATCTATTCCGGCAGAATGAAGAGGAGCCTTTGGTAGTCCTAGAGGTGTTGACCAAAGTAATGTTCCCGGAAGTGGACCATCCGCTTCAGGAGTATCACCGTCACTTGCACGAATCGCGTGTACGATGCCATCTTCAGACTGTGCAACAATCATCCAACGTGCCGTGTCGACCTGACTGAGTCGATATCGATCAGAGTCGAATGGAAGTTGAATAATCCATTCTCGAGTTAGTCCAACACGTCCAACCTCGAATGGATCAACTGCAGTTCCATATAAACTCTCGGCATCTGCTCGAGGTAAGGAAGCAATGATTACGAGGATAATAAGCCACAGCCACATCCGCGATCTCCACAACTGAAACATATCTACTCTCTCCGAAAAGGATCATTGTTTTGGTCGAAGTTCCTCAAAATCTTCAAGTCTTCGTACCACCACTACCAATACGTTACTTCACAGGAAAAATGATGCAAAAAGAGAGATCAAAGTCCTTTTGTTCTCTCTCCGCAGAAACAGCCACCCCTGCTGCGTATTGACCTGTGATTGGTAAGATATGTGATCGAAAAGTATCCGTAGTAAACATTTGAAGATAGTCCGAATCACTTTTTTGATCTTATGCCAAAGGTTTTCCAATCCGCTGCTGAAAAGCCGAATTCATTTGCCTTGCTACTTGGGTATTTGAATTTCTCGGCTGGTGCTATTGATGTGTCGGCGTGGAGAGCCATCAATGATATTTATGCACAGTTTGAACCATGTGCCGAACATGGCGAGATCGTGGAGCAGGCGACTACAGTGCAGAAGGTAGCAGACGCCTTACGGGAAGGTTTGGCCCACCTTCATCAGACTGATCCCGCGTTTCGGAATGTTGACCAAGCAGAGGGTGTTGTCAGAATTGTCTTCGAACAAGTGTTGCCGGCGTATCGTGAATTCCACCGTGATCTTTTAGAACATCAGGCATTTGGTGCAATAGAGCGACCATTTTTTCTGATGGCAATTTTCCAAGCGGTTCTTGCAACTGGTGGCCCGTGGGAAGGAGAAGACGATAACGTTGTTAAAAAAGTGCTCTATAAAATCAACGACTACATGGGTTGGAGGCCTGTTGCGGTACTTGAAAATGGTCAGCTATCAGAGCCATATCGTCACGAACGTGTGAGGCCTCTTCCGATTTACATACGCGGTGTAGGAGCAGCTCACGGTCATTTTTCAAGGCTTATCGACCAAGCTGTCCAGATTCTAGAGGAGGCTCCAAAAGAACTCCTCGAACAGGCTGATTTTGATTTGGACTTATTGAGCGAACTAGCAATTGATCCTCGAGCTTTTGACTTTTTACATCCAGCAGCAAGTCGTCCAAATTATCTTTTTGGCCTTTGGGATCCAGCATGTATTGATGGTGAAGGTTATTATCGGCGCCTTGTGATTCAGCAGGCAACCCTCGAGGGCATCTTGTCTTGGTCAGCAGAATCGCATCCTGGCGTGCCAATAGATCAGCTTCAGCAGGAATCAGCCGCTGTCCTAGCAGGTGTCATGCTGATGGCCTCAGGGCTCTCTGGTCGTGGCCCAGGGGCTATGCAATCCGGCATGTCTCTCACGGATCTTCTTCCTCGGATAGCCGCTTATCGAGATAACTTTTATCGCTGGCTCATAACTCGGCTTCCTGATGAGCACCGCCTCCGGCTCGAAGCAGAAGCTCAAAGTCTACAGCAGCCATTCGGTGGCGTGCGAAGACATATCAACATGCTTCTAGCTGACCGTCGTGCCCGACAAGTTGGGAGTGTGACATTGGCATCAGTTCTTGCCAGACTTGGGCGGATAGATGCAGCTGAGAGGTTAGTAGGGCTGGTACCGGCAGCCAGTGCAAGAATGCTGGCTCGGATCACGAGCCGTATTGTTATCGCTCAGGGAATGTGTCGTCGTGGAGATAATGATTCTCTCCAAAAGGCGGTAGAAACGCTGAGTGAAGCAAAGAATCTTCTAATGCGAGGAATTCATTGTGGTGCATTAGTTGATCCATGGAACATCCTTGGTTTTGCTGGCCAGTTTCCACTTCATGAGCCTGGAGGAGAGGCGTTGCCAGACTCACGAGTAGATGACCTGATTGGGAGCGTCGGTAATTTGCTTGAGTGTGCCTGCCTGACTTGGCAGCGATCCTGTCTTGAGTCAAATAAAAATATTGCCAAGAAGGCCAGTGGTTTAGTCGAAGAGTTGGCATCTTGGTGGGATCAATATGCGACAACATCAGTCGGCGGGATACCGCATCTTTCTGGCATTGAAATGGTGCAGTCTGCTCGTGAAGTTGTCACCGTCTTGGAAGAACGACGTGCAACTACCCCGGTCCCCTTGCCGCCCACGTTCTGGCGGGATGCAGTAGCAGATTTTTCATCTGCAAGAACTCATGCAGCGGCAGCAGATGCACTTTTGCAAGAAAAAGATTTTGATGCCGCAATGGGATTACTCGTGCACTGGATCACACTGCTCGAGGGTGATGAAATTGATCATTCCGGGAACTCATGGTTAGTTGCGGCCCATCGATGGCTGCGGTCCGCACTTACAGATCTCAGTGATTCTGGCTGTAATCGTGTACGTCGATTTCTCGAATTAGTTGAGGCGAATACGGCAGGTCTTACGGAAATGATCGATATTGCTGCTTCCGGCCAAGAACCTCGGAGTCGAGATGAATCAGGGGCTGTGTTGTCTGATGAAACAGATGATGATCAGATCGGTACAGATGAAAGTGTTGCATCGGCATATGAGTCCATGGTGTGGCAGGATTCGACAGATGATGGAACAGATGGTGGGATGCTCGATGTAGATCTTCCTGCCGGTGCCTCGAATCCAGTGGTAGCAGTTGAAGAAGCTGCAGATTTTTTGACAGGTGTTATCGTGATGCTTCGGCAGACGATAGTCACTGGTTGTCTTGATGCAGCCGCTGGGCGAATCGAGACATCTGCGGTTGAAATCGACTCTTTGAGAGGCTGGCGACAGTCCTTGAGGAGATTGCGTCGGGCGATGGTACGTGCTGCCATGCATGTTATTTCACGAGATCAGCACCAGCCGCCCGGAATGACCGTGGCAGAGTTTGATCGTCTTCGTTGGCAGCGTGATATAGCGGCAGAAAGATTAGTTGAGGCAGCACTTCAAACTGGTGAGACAATCTGGATGTTGTCAGCACGAATCGCAATTGCTCAAGGGGTTGTACGAAAAACAAATCCCTCCCACGATGAAGCGAGTCGTCTTCCTTCTAAAATCATGCCAAAGCCGGCAGTTGGAAAATTGTTGGCTGCCGTCTTTGTGGATGACCAGCCAATGATTCATCAGCAAATGGAACGTATTCGTCATCATCTTCGTGGCAAGACTGTGCTTTATGTGCCACTAGCGAGAGGTGGTCGAGCTGATCGTGTGTTTGCGGCAAGGATGCGAGAACGGCTGCTGGAGAGGCTCGTAGCTGTTTTACCTCGCCGTGGTCTCGTAGAGGAAACAATTGATCTCGTGCGTCTCGCAAAAAAACTTGAAAGTCGGCGTCCACCTGGTGCAGCAAGTGTAAGTGAGTTTGATCGTGTTTTCGAGTCTGCGACAACTGCGCTCGTAGGTCGAATAGTAGCAAGCGCTCGAGTAGCTGGGCCTGGCGAAGCTGAGCCATCGAGTGTTGTAGCAACACAACGAATTTTGGACGGCCTCGCAATTCTTATTCCCAAATTATTGGAAACGTGGACGACTCACGCTCGGCAGTTGCGACTTTCTGTGCTAGAGCGAGTACGAGATGATAAATCATTTCTGGTCGTCAAAGAATTCATTAAGCATTATGGTAATGGCTTATTTACTCAGCATTTGCTTACACCGTCTTCCTTGCGAAGCATTCTTCGTGGCGGTGTCCGTCCATATCTCGAGCGGCTCATCAAACAAGATGCGGCAGGAACAGATTGGCGCATCTCTGATTCAGATGAAGATGGTGGATCGAATCAAGCCGGCCCCGTTAAATTGATAGAGGCAATTAACACTGGTGAGATTTCACTGAAACAAGCAACGAGTCGACTTCGATTGATCTTGGAAAGTGTTGCAGAAAATCATTCAGAATACAGAGACTGGAACTCAACGACAACACAATCTGATCGTGGTGATTATCTTTATGTGTTACTCGAATTTCTACGGATAAAGGCAGAGTATGAAAGAATCGTCTGGACCCTTCGTCCTGTAAGTATGGCTCATCGGGTACTGGTTCAAAGTGGGGCGACTGAGGCAGCATCTGCTTGGAGACAACGCATGGAAGAGGAGACCGTGGGCACGGCAAATGACCTTATTGAACGTCTCTTAGTGCTTCAACAAAAGACTGGAGTTCGTTTGGCTAGTGTTTCTGATCGAGTGCAGCGGCCTTTTACGGCGATGCTAGAGCAGGACGAAATTGAGTCACTCGTAGAGCCTGCCGTACGAGAACTCCTCGTGGGTGAACCCGAAGGCGCGGGTGGTCAACTTGAAACACATGCCGAAGAGTTTCTTGGGGTCGCAGCCGGTTCAGGAGTTGAAGTACCAGATTGGCTCGATCGTCTCAGCATAACAGTGGATCGAGTACTCGAAGAGGCAGAAACAGGAGGGCTCGCGTTAGATAGTGAGCGACAGGTAATGCCGTCTACACTTGCTGAGCCACTCCACTGGAGTTGGCTGTCTTGGTCGCAACTTCTTGATGCGGTTTCGAAGAAGCAAGGACGAGTGTAATGGTATCACCAAAAAAATATTCTCATGAAAATCCCAATAAAAATCAGCGGTCATTAAGTGTTTGGCTTACGGGACGACTTCAACAAGATGCATATCAAAGCATGGCCGAGCGAATCGCGTGGGATGTATCAGAGCCAAACGGGCGGCCACCAACACTTATTATTTATGAACCAGCCATTGGAATTACGATTGGGCGGCTTGGTTCGCACACAGACATTGATATTTCTATGGATGAATTGTCTAGCAAGGGTATTCCCGTACGCTTTGTTGGTCGGGGTGGTGGTGCTGTGCTCCATGGACCAGGACAGGTTGGCATTGGCTTATTTGCCCCATTAGAAAAACTAGGTCTTTCGTCATATGATGTTGGTGGCTTCCTCGAACGATTTGAATTCGGCCTTGAATCAGCCATTCAAAGCCTCAGGTGTTCAACAGTTCGGGACTCTCGTCAGCCAGGTATTTTTGGCCGTTCAGGGCTGATTGCTACAGTGAGTATTGCAGTTCGTCGTGGTGTTGTCTGGCACGGTGGTTTTGTAAATGTCTGCCCAGACTTAGGGCTTTATCGCCAGATTGATACCGTCCCTGTCGCCACTGGTATGAAGAAGCGTACTATGGGATCAGTGCAGGCTGAAATTCGCCGTAAGGTGCGTTTGCAGGATGTTCGGACGGCGATTGTGCGGTCGATGGTAGATGCATTTGGATGCGGAGACGTCTCCATACAGTCTGGAATGCCTGTATTCCAAAATACTGAAACACGATCGCGTGATCGAATAACTAAGAGTGCTTGAGGTAATTTCCGTGTCGAAAAATGAAGCAAGTTTGCCGAGTACAGTAAGTCTGTTGCCGATACTCAATACTTCAAAGACGGTAGAGCACAATGCTTGTTCCTCTGCTGAAGAATCATCAATACTCATGTCGAGGAGACTTCCACCTTGGTTACGACAAAACCTTGGTGAGGGTGGTGGGCACGGAGAAACAGCAGGCCTGATTGCGGAACTCAATCTGGAAACAGTGTGTTCGTCTGCAAAATGTCCAAATCGTTTGGAATGTTGGTCGTCCGGAACTGCCACGTTTATGATTTTGGGAAATGTATGCACTCGTCCATGCGGATTTTGTTCAGTACCAAAGGGGAAAACGGAAAAGCTTGAGGACGATGAGCCTCAAAGAGTCGCTGAGGCTGCAAAACGTCTTGGTCTGAAGCATGTCGTTATCACAAGTGTGACACGTGACGATTTGCCTGATGGCGGTGCAGATCACTTCCGAAAAACTGTTGAGGCAGTCAGGCAAGCAACCGGAGCGTCAGTTGAAGTGCTTGTTCCTGATTTTATCGGTAAGCCGGGCGCACTTGAACTGATGTTACAGAGTCGCCCTGATGTCTTTAATCACAACACTGAAACAGTACCTCGACTTTATAGACGTGTTCGTGGCCGCAAAAGTGTGTATGCATGGACATTGCAAGTGCTCGCAGATACAAAAAAATTAGTCCCTAGTACGAAGACAAAAAGTGGATTAATGCTTGGGCTTGGTGAAACGCGAGAGGAACTTCTGCAGGTGTTTACTGATTTGTTGAATCAAGGGGTCGATTTTTTGACCCTTGGTCAATATTTACAGCCAACGTTAGAGAGTCTCCCAGTCGATCGATATGTTCATCCAGACGAATTTAATGAGCTCGGAGATATCGCTCGTAGCATGGGTTTTCAGCAAGTGGCATCAGGTCCACTCGTTCGATCAAGCTATCATGCTCGCGAGATGGTAGAAGCTTAAAAGAGAATCGCCTATATGCAGCGATCAGGGTCTCGTGCCCGTATTGTGAGTGCCTGTTGTGTTGCTTCACTCTTCAGACGGGTCATCGATCCCGTGTTCAAGAAGCTTTTTTCTAAGCGTGTTTCGATTGATCCCTAAACGCCCAGCTGCCTTGAGTTGTACACCATCACAGACTGCAAGCATCTGAGCGATAAGTTCTCTCTCAACACGGCTTACTACCCGTTCAAAAAGATTCATGTCACCGTCCGGTGCTGATGCCATACCTTGTTCAACAAGATCACGAGCGAGGCTGTCTAGGTCTCCACCCCGGCCAGGCAAAGCAATAGCCGACTGTTCGCCACGAAAAGCTGGTGGGAGAACTTTTATCGTAAGTTCATCGCTGTCGGACATGATGACGCAACGCTCAATAACATTTTGTAATTCGCGTACATTGCCCGGCCAATGATGTCGAGTCAATGCTTCCATTGCTGCTGGCTGCACTGTCATGACGTCGCGTTCATTTTCTTGACAATAGGTGTTCAGGAAGTAGTTCACCAGTAATGGAATGTCATCTCGTCTGCCACGAAGTGGTGGAAGGTAAATCGGAACTACGTTTAGTCGATAGTACAGGTCCTCACGAAAAGTTTCTTTCGCAACTTCATCAAGGAGCTCTCGATTGCTTGCAGCTATAACGCGAGTATCTACGTGAATCGTTTCGGTGTCACCAACACGCTCGAATTCACGTTCTTGTAATACCCGCAGTAGCTTTACTTGAAGTTTTGGAGTCGTTGAGTTGATTTCATCAAGAAATATTGTTCCTGTATGTGCGGCTTCGAAACGACCTGCTCGATTCGCTACTGCCCCTGTAAAAGAACCCCGTACGTGACCAAATAGTTCACTCTCTAAAAGGCTCTCTGACAGAGCCCCACAGTTCACTCTTACAAAAGGCCCACTGCCTCGCGGGGAGAGCTCGTGGACGGCACGTGCTATGAGTTCTTTGCCTGTGCCGGTTTCGCCCACTAAAAGCACTGACGCAGTGGAGGCTGCCACGCGGTGAGTCATCGCATAGACCTCTTGCATGGCAGGACTTGTTCCGATGAAGCCTGCTATAGATTTTAGGGAGTCTTCAGTTGGTTTCCTGAGCATCAGCGCCCGCTCATTTTTTTGGCGGTTGGAAAAGGGCAACGAGATCACGGCCTATCGAAGAAACATCTCCGTGATCAGCCTCATTGTACATGTCATTGATAATTCGTAAGGTGCTGTTTGTTAAAAGAATACCATGTAGCTCAAGACTTGTGCCAAGAGAATCGACCGCTTTTTTCCGAATGCTTTTATCTACATCTGGGGCCCACGCTAAATCAAAAAGTGACCGTTGGGCAGCGGGACTGGGCATATTTGTGAGGAGTCGCATTGCAGGGTCAAATGTTTGTGAATGCTTAAGTCCATGATATGCGACAGGAAAAGCCCTTCGAATATCCCATCCGCTGTTCCCAAGTTGTCCGAGGATGGTGAGAGCGATGGAGGCACGTTGGAGTCGTTTCGTTCTTTGTTCTTGCCGCCAGCCTGCATCAATTGCTTGTGGGCCAGTAATTCGCGTGAGTGTCTCAGGAAATCGTGGTGGTATGACTTCTTCTCCCTCGGCAGTACTTTTCAGAGTAGGAAAAAATTGGCTATCGAGCCTGTCTGTAAGCAGAGCATTCTCTACGTCATGAAGACGTAGCACGAGACGGGTGCGTCGACCGCACGCTTTGTTGTCATCAAGGGGATCAAGCATCACAAGTATTGGTAACTGTTTACCAAGAGACTCTTGTTGTAATAACTCAACAACTTCTGGTGCACTGAGATCGGGCAGGCGGGCAGATAGAATTATGAGTTGTAGATCAGGTGATTGTCGGGCTTTTTGAACACATAGACGGCCACTCGAGACAGATGATGGAACAAATCCATACTGACTAATGCTACTCTTCAAGAATTCAGCAGTGTCAGGATTCGGATGAACAATAAGAGCCTCATCGACACCACTTGAATTTGCAAAATAAAGTAGTCGATCAAGGAGCCGACTTGATCCGCTAAACGGAAGTTGTGGTGAAATGACAGCCAGTGTTTGTGAGGCCTCGAATTGAACCAGCGTTGAAGGAAAGGCTAACGCTCGTACAAGAGGTGATCGAATCGTAGGGCTTGATAACGCCGTATTTTTTCCTGACTCGCGTATTGCACGAATTGCAACGGCTGCTGCAAGTGGGATGGAGCGGTTAAGAGCATCATCGAGCACGTCTGCTGTTCGTTTTGTTGAAAAACCTTCGGGTCCACGTAACGCTCCTGTTATCACTTCAATGGGCAAGGTATTCAATGCTGATGAAGGAGATTTTTGGAAGACAAGGAGAGCTTCGGATTGTGCGAGAAGCACGAGGCGCACGGTGTCTGGATGGGCACATCCAAGTCCTGAAAGATCTCGTGCGATGTGTCCAGCACGGAGACTTCGGCAAGCATTCGGTGGTAGGTAGCGAATCTCAGGTCGCTCTGTATCCGTGACCCAGAGATATTGCTCAACGGTCGGTTGTGGACTTGTATTTGATGTTGGTCCGTCCGTAAGACTGTCAGTGGATGGAACACCATGTGGTGTAAGAAGTTCATCGAGTTTTGTAGTGAGCATTCTGCAGGCGACGTCTTTCGTCAAGGGTTCACTGCCAAAGTCCGTAAGACCCTGTTGCTCTATCTTGACGAGAAGTCGCATTGCCGCCACTCGCGTTGAGTCACCTAATTCTGAAATGAAAGCGGGTGCGAAAAGAACACTCGCTACATCCAGTTCTGCAGATGCGTTGGGGTTTGTCGTTCTTCCTGCTGGTAGGCATCCGGAATCAACCAAAATATTCAGGGCGTCAATGATTCCTGGGAATCGCTTAAAATCATCAGACCCAAGCCAGGCTACTAAAGCCCGCACTCCTCTTTCTCCGAGTTGTCCAATGATCTCTTCAGTAAGTTTTCTTGACCGAAATTCTGATTTTGATAGTGAGTTCTGTTTGTGATCCGAACCTGTGTCCATTAGGAGATCGACGAGCATTGGAAGGGCATACGTCCCTCCTTCCATGAGAGTGTTTGCAGCTGTTTGTCGCATAAAAATATCGTCAGATTGCAGATCTATAGATGCTTTTTTTAGTCTGTTGGAGTCGGTCCTCTTTAGCTGAGCAGCAGCTCGTAATCCGTTTACAAGGAAAACAACTGCATCGACCTGTTCTGGTGGAGCAGTTCGCTTCAGAAATCTCTGAAAACGACTCAGTTCAGGAGTCTGGAAATATGTACCGAGTGCTGCAAGGGTCTCTTCTTTATCAGGCTCTGCCGCAAAGGCATCATCGAATTTTTCGAGAAATTCCAAAGTGGGCTCGAGTGCCTCGACAGAGGCAGCACGGATAGCCGCTTCGAGCAACTCTTGAGGTGTTGTACGTTCTGGATATCTCAGGGAATCGACAACGGCCCACTGGAGAGGGTCGAGTACCGAAGCATCATTCTTGTCCTTTATCGATTCTGCGAACACCAGGGTGGACAGAGCCACAACAATACTCAGAGATAGCCATCTGGTGAGCCAACCTTGTCTAGCCACGTGACACCCTTCAGCTGCTAACGAATTTACTTCGCGGCAGTCTCCAACTTCTGCCGCCACGCAGCAAGTTGTTCGGCAACACAAGCCGGAGCAGTCGAGCCAAAACTCACCATCCGTTCAACTGCCCGTGGGGACCCCAAAGCCTGCCGTAGAGAGGCCTTCCAACCGTTATATTCTGCCCGAAAGACATCATCGGAAAGCTCAGCGAGACTACACTCTTTCGTGAGAGCTAACCGAACAAGCTTGCCGACTGTTTCGTGTGCCGTGCGTTGCGGCACACCCTCAACAATGAGTGCCTCCATCAGTGTCGTTGCGTCTAGATGTCCCTTTTCAATCGACTCTCCAATCCGTTTTCGATCAAACTGAGTCCCAGCCACAAGTGGAGCGGCAACACCGAGCATCGCTTCGAGCGTATCAATTGAATCAAAGACAGCTTCTTTGTCTTCTTGTAGGTCCCTGTTATACGCAGTGGGAAGCCCTTTGAGTAACACAAGAATTTGCTGAACGTTACTTATGGCACGAGCAGACTTGCCTCGGACCAGTTCAAGAACATCAGGGTTAATTTTCTGAGGCATAATCGAACTGCCCGTACAGAATGCCTCCGGTAGTTTTAAAAAACCGAACTCGTCTGTACTGTAGATAATCCATTCCTCAGCCCACTGAGAGAGATGCACTGCAGTCAGAGAGAGTACGAAGGCAAGTTCACAGACAAAGTCTCGGTCGCTGGCGGCATCGAGACTGTTCGGAGCAATTGCATGAAAACCGAGAGCCGCTTGCGTCTTTGATCTATCAATAGGCAAGCTCGTTCCAGCGAGCGCCGCTGAACCTAACGGCATCACGTTGGTTCGCTGCCGACAGTCAGTGAGACGTTGTCTGTCGCGATCGAACTTCTCACACCATACTAAGAGTTGATGTGACGCAAGAACGGGTTGTGCGCGTCGAAGGTGTGTGTAAGCAGGAATAATAAGATCATGCTCTCGGTCAGCCATCGCAAGAAAAGCACGTTGTAACTCAAGGAGGCCCGCGTCTATTCGGTCAATTGCACGGCGGCAAAAAAGACGTAGATCTGTTGCAACTTGATCATTCCGGCTCCGTGCCGTATGAAGTTTGCGGCCAATATCCCCAAGCTTTTCAGTAAGCGCTGATTCAATATGAAGGTGGATATCTTCTTTGCTTGCAGTGAACTGAAAAGTTCCTTCAGAAATGTCTTTCCGAATGTCTTCAAGGCCCACGCGTATTGCATCTGCTTCACTTTGAGTGAGTAATCCGCACTCAGCAAGCATTTGTGAGTGAGCGATTGATCCATCAATGTCATCGTTCGCCAAGCGTTGATCAAAAGAGATGCTCTCAGAGAAGGATTCCACTCGTTGGTCTGTTGGGACACGGAATACACCGCCCCAGGCTTTTTCAGCTGATTTTTGATTCATAATGACATCTGCCGTGTACGTCGAGGGTTTCTAATCTTGTATCGTAGGGTCGATTTTTAAGGAACAGGAAAGAATAGTCTACCAACGCTTTTCGACGGGCGTTTCCACTTTCCGTGTAGATTGTTGCAATGGATTCATCGTCATCTTTTTTAATGCCCAACGGTCGCCTTGCTGCCCGCATTCCAGGCTGGGAGTCACGCCCCCAGCAGGTCGTTATGGCTGATCTTGTGGAGGAAGCAATTGATCAAAAGAAGCATGCGATCATAGAGGCTGGGACGGGAACTGGGAAAAGCCTCGCCTACCTGATACCTGCGGTACTTGCCGCAACAGCTGATCAGACAGATCAAGAAGAGGACCAACCAGAAAATCGACCGGAGGGAGAGCTGGAGAGTAAGGACTTCAATAAGACAAATGGAAAGAATCAACGCAGGGTCATTATCGCGACGCACACGATTGCATTACAAGAACAACTGATCCGAAAAGACATTCCAGTTGTCTCTGCTGTGATGCCACGTGAGTTTTCAGCCGTGTTGGTCAAAGGCCGTGGCAATTATGTCAGTCTTCGTCGTCTGGCTCTCGCGAAAGAGCGTCAAGGAAGCCTCTTTCAATATGATGAAGAAGTCGCTGAGTTAGAGGGACTCCTCGAGTGGTCAGAAGAAACTCGCGATGGGTCATTGTCAGACCTACCAACAATTCCGCGAGGCTCAGTCTGGGATGAAGTTCATAGCGACTCCGGGAACTGCATGGGTCGTGCCTGTTCTCGGTACAATGATTGTCATTATTTTGCGGCTCGAAGGCGTATGAATAATGCTCAAGTCCTTGTTGTCAACCACGCACTATTTTTTTCAGATCTTGCCTTGCGTCAAAGTGGAGCAAGTCTCCTTCCTGAGTACGACATTGTTATTTTTGATGAAGCACATATGGTCGAGTCAGTCGCAAGTGATCATCTTGGTGTTGGATTGTCGAGTGTCTCAGTTGAGCGACTTCTTTCACGCCTTTACAACGAGCGAACAAATCGTGGTTTGCTCGTGCACTACAAGCTGGATGATGTGAGGCCTGAGGTTATTCAGGCTCGTCGTATTGCAGAAAACTTTTTTTCTGAAGTTGTTCTCGCTGTCGCACATCGTGGCGACGGGCCTTGGCGAATTTCAGAGCCAGGTCTTGTCACCAACACGCTGGGAGAGGCACTTCTGGCACTTGGTCGGAAGATAAGAGGGGTATCTGATCGACTGTCGAGTGATGCTGAAAGACAAGATTTTCAGTCACTTGCAGATCGTTTGGTATCACAAGCAGGTTCGATCCGTATGTGGCTCGAGCAGGATGATCCTGGTAGCGTCTGGTGGGTCGAATTAGCAAATAGTCGTCGTGGTGTGCCACGTGTAAAACTGGCAAGTGCCCCCATTGACGTAAGCGGTGTTTTGCGGCGAGAGCTCTTTAGTAAAGTCGATACTGTGGTGCTCACAAGCGCGACGCTTGCTACAGAAACTCAAGGACAATCGCCCGACGACACTTTTCTTACAGAGTCCGAGCAAAGTGCAAAAAAGACAGGTTTTCACTATCTGTGCCAGAGGCTTGGCGTTGAATCAGCGATCAGGCGTCAGCTGGATAGTCCATTCGATTATGAATCACAAGCAGAACTTATTCTTGTGAACCGGCTGCCTGATCCAAGTAGTAGGGAAAGCTATGATCGAGCTGTCGCAGAAATGCTTCGTTCCTTTATAGTCGATCAATGCGGTAGAACGCTGGTGTTATTCACGAGCCATCAGGCACTTGCCAAAGCGTCTGGTGAACTCACTGGATTCTGTATTCGCAACAAGATCCGGCTTGTCAGTCAAGCCGATGGGCTTTCTCGTAGCCAGATGCTTGAAGACTTTCGGGGCAGCCCGCAGGCAGTTCTTCTTGGTACAGATGGGTTCTGGCAAGGCATTGATCTTCCTGGTGATCTGCTTACTCAAGTGATTATTCCACGCCTGCCTTTTGCAGTACCCGACCGTCCACTTGTTGCGGCTCGCATTGAGGCCATAAAGCAGGCGGGCGGGAATGCTTTTGCTGAATATCAATTGCCTGAGGCAGTGATTAAATTGAAACAGGGGTTTGGCCGATTGATTCGAACTCGAGAGGATAGTGGACGCGTGATTATTCTTGATCCACGAATGATCACCAAGCCATACGGGAAAATTTTTCACAAGAGCTTGCCGCCGGCGCGGCTTCAGATTCAGTCATTTGGTCGATCCGTTGAAGCCCCTTATTAAAATAGGTGCCCAGTTTAGAGAATGCTTAAGAGGGCCAACATCTCTACGTTAGCAAAATATGTTTGGCAATTTCACTATCTGATAAGCCGCAACTCGGCCCATGTTGTTGGGTCACTCTCCCAAGGAAATTCGGGTGGTGCGAAGGCCGGTATTTTTCCGAGTCGCCTATCAATTGTCGCTGCAAAAAAACCAAGTCGCAGGCTTTCTTCAGGGTCCCACCCTGGAAGTGCAGCTGCAGTGAGAAAAGCCTCTATCTGCCAACCGGTTGATGAATTGACGGATTCTATAAAAACTGCATCAGGTGGTAGAGATGAGGCCTCCTCACTTGTTCGTGGGATTTGTGCAGCAACAGCCACTGGTTTGTCAGCAGATTTTCCACCACCGGTCGGCAGGAGAGCGAGTCGCCGACAGAAACGACCCGCGCGGTGGCTTTCCCCCGTTGGGCGAGTTGCGATCCAGAGATGAAGTCCGTCGCTATCCTCTGGTTTGGTTGGCTGACACCATCTGTTTCCTGAAAGTCCTTCAACTTTTGCACGGACGCCTAGTCCTGCTTCGTTCCAACCGATAGCAATTTCAAGAATATCAGGAACATTAATTATCCCCGCGAGTCGTGGTAAATAGCATGCCTTGTCGAGATGGCTTTCCGCTGGAGGCCAAAGCCGTTCCTTCCAAGGACATGGGAAACGGAGATTAAAGACGCTAGCAGGGTTTACAAGTGGCATATTGAGTACCTTCGGAGGAGGTCATCTCCAAGGCTGGAGGGTATGCTACACAGTAGCGGGTTTCGTCTGTGATCGGTAGGAGAAGAGTCTACGGAGAATTTTTTTCGGATGCGGGTGCTGCAAATTTCTAGCGAGGCAACACCGTTTGCCAAGACCGGGGGGCTAGCCGATGTTGCCGGTGCGCTACCAGATTCGCTTGAGCGTGCTGGCTGCGATTGTACGCTCGTTGTACCAGCCTACCGTGAGGTTTTCGAGAAAAATCTACCCATCCAAGAAACAAACATACAGTTTTCGGTGCCTGTCGGAAAAAGTATTCTTGAAGCCGTTGTCTATTCATGTTCTCTTCCCAATCAAAAACATAAGGTGTTTCTTGTCGGGAATAAGCATTGTTTTGATCGAGATACTCTTTACGGGGGCGCTGAGGATTACGCCGACAATGCTGAACGATTTATTTTCTTTTCACGGGCAGCGTTGGAATTGGCTGCAAGACAGCCTGATCCTTTCGACATTATCCATTGCCATGATTGGCAAACGAGTCTTGTGCCGGTGTACCAAAAGCTTCTTTACAAATCGTGGCCGACGCTCTCAGAAGCTCGCTCAATTCTTACGATACATAATGTTGGGTATCAGGGAATGTTTTGGCACTGGGATATGCTTCTCACAGGATTTCACTGGAAGTACTTTAACTGGCGGCAACTTGAGTTCTATGGCCAGCTCAATATGCTCAAAGCCGGAATTGTTTTTGCAGACCAGATGACCACAGTCAGTCCAACCTACGCTCAAGAGATACAGGCTGCTCCGGGTGGTTGTGGACTCGAAGGAGTACTCCAAGAACGTGCGTCCGATTTGACGGGCATAGTCAATGGTATTGATACTAAGTTGTGGAATCCGAAAACTGATAGATCCATTCCTCATCATTATGGCATTGATGACGTCCAGGAGGGAAAGTACACGGCGCGAGTCGCTCTTGCCACTCGACTTGGACATGCTGCTCCTGATGATCGACCACTTTTGGCTTTTGTTGGTCGTCTCGCAGAGCAGAAGGGAGTAAGTCTTGTCATCGACCTGCTTCATCGTATGGCTGGATCAGGTATTGCAAGATTTGTCGTTCTAGGTGCCGGTGATCCGCAATTTGAGGAATCACTCAGGATCGTTGCCTCTCAGTATCCAGAAGCTATTGATGTGGTTCTTGGTTTTGATGAAGTGTTGGCACACTTGATTCAGGCAGCAGCAGATATTTTGCTGATGCCAAGTCAGTATGAACCATGTGGCTTAACGCAGCTTTATGCTTTTCGGTACGGCACGATTCCAATCGTTCGAGCTACAGGTGGCCTTGTAGATACCGTAGTGAACGTGAGTGATCAGACATGCGAGGATGGCACTGCAAGTGGTTTTGTGTTTGAGGCATTTGAATCAGCAGCTCTTGAGGCAGCCGTTCGGCAAGCGATCGCTGCCCGTGGGAATGCAAAGCTTTGGCAGGACCTGGTCCATAGTGTCATGCAGCAGGACTGGTCTTGGGATGTGAGTGCCCATAAGTACCAAGAAGTCTATGGCCGGGCACTTGCAAATGCCCCCGTTGATGTTGTGGACGTACGCTGATTCAGTTGTTTGGGGTAATTCACAGAGGGTAGGAAGCTCTGTAAATCTGGTGAATCCATAGAGTCGTTACCAGTGGAATTCTTTTCCTAAACAGCGTCATGCACTACTTGTCGATACGTTCTCTATGAGAAATCCTGCATTACAATCGTGCCTACTTCTTATCCTTCTTTTTTGCTCAAGTGGGCAATTTTTTTGTACTGCATCTGCTGGTGAGTGCAATAAGTGCAGAGGGCCGTATGGTGGGAAAACACCGCCGTGTGATGATACAGGATGCGGTCCTCGTTATTGGGGGGCATTCTGCGATGAACCTTTTCATCCAGATCCCTGTAACTGCCGTAATGAGTGGACAGGTGGATGCTTTCAGTCACCATCACTCGATTTACTCGCACCATGGCAGATGCCTCCTGGGAAAGGGTTCTGGTCACCAAAACAGTGTGGTTATGCAACTGAGGGCACCTGTCAAACCTGTGGCCCACATGGCTGGTTTGATTTTTGGAAATCCCGAGGCTGTTCTGCACAAGGCTGTCCTGCGGCAGGCTGTTCGAAGTGACTCCCAGACAAAGTTTCGGCACACTGTTTTCTGCTCAGCATACTGTTTGCTATTGCACGTAATCACGAGCTAGCGACGCAGCGAAGGTGATTATGTCAGCTCGCTCAATACAGGCCGCCCGTAACTTTTCACCACCAGCTGCATTGTGCGAAAGTTCGATCAATGGTGGTAGGGTCGCAGCAATTGCTGAATTCTGCGTGTGGGCTATTTCGGTGGGTCGAGCAAGGATGGCATCAAGCGCCTCAGCTGGTCGATTGATGCGAGCTGCTAAGACAGCAAGCACATCCCAGGCCGCGGGGCCCTCGTACTCATTTGCCTCTTCTGCTTCGTGTCGGAAGAATGCAATGGCTTGATCTGTTTCTTCACCCAGTTGTGCCGAGTAGAACAGACGAGAAGCCTCTCCAAAATGAGTAAATGGTGTTTCACCAGGATATTGAAAGTCAGTTGGTAACCGACACGCATAGCATGCCAGCGCATATGCTTGTTGAAGATCATGCACGCTCGTACATATTCTTGCAAAACGAAGCACTGCCTGAAGATGTGAGGCATCGACATGAATGCTTTCTTCGTCAGAAAGACCACCTGCAGCCTTTAAGAGATCAGTGATCGTGCCTTGGCGAGCCTTCACTTCATCGATCACTGCAGAATCAACGAGTTTGCGTTCGGTAAGGTCTCTACTTAGATTTTCGAAAATCTCGTCATGAAGATGCTGCACCATTATTGTGGCAGCAGGTTCTTGTTGTGCCGGAGGAAGTCCAGCAATCGACTGTTCGTAAGCCGTTACAGCATTACACGTTCCTTGGGCAGCCAGCATGACACGAATGCCAAGAGCCGGGTCGAGGTTTTCCCAAAGAGCCAATTGGATAATTTCCTGAAGCGGCTGATACTCCTCGTCATTCGTTGCAGACTCCTCTTGTTCGAGAAGTCGGGAAGCTATGTGACCAAGTCTTTCCACGATCTCATGGGTTTCGACAGACGCTCGCAGATACATCCACCCGGAAGCAATCTGCCCTTCGTCAAAGAGTTTCCAGCCGACTTCACGACACGCGGCAATTGTTTTTTCGTCAAGTGTTTTCTTAGCTGTGGCATCGGTGTTCGTTAACGGCCCAGCGAGCGGTAATTTCAGGGATGCACGAGCTCGTAAGAGTTGAACATCAAAAAGACTATGCCAACGACCAGTGTGTCGAAGTGAATCCTCGAGTTTTTGAAACATCACGTCTGTCCCATGATCTTCGAGGGTCGCAGTGAGTTCTGCAGCAAGCAAGGCAGTGTCTGCTAGATCATTTTCAGGCATAGTATGCAAGTACTTTCACATCGGTGTTTTATGTTCATGCGTTTCGCTGTCGTACAGATTCATAAGCAAGTACGGCAGCTGTGGCCGAAACATTGAGGCTATCAGCAAGGCCAAGCATCGGAAGAGCAACCGTCTCGAGTGCAATTTTTTTATTCTTTGCGGCATCGAACCAGAGGGTAGAGATTCCATGTGCTTCACTTCCGAGTAAGATAGCAGGCTGTTTTGCCATTTCAGCTGCATGCCAGTCAGTAGTGCCCACGGGGGTGGCGGCAACAATGTTCTGTTGGTGATTCTCACACCACTGAATTGCTGCGGCAGACGTATCACATGCAATAGGAACATTGAACACGGTTCCTAGACTTGCTCGAATGACAGCGGGGTTCGAGGCATCAGTTCCTTGCCCGCAGATAATAACACCACCGAATCCAGCCGCATCAGCGGTACGAAAAATTGCACCAAGGTTTCCTGGCTTTTCAATTCCTTCCAAGAGAAAAATTGGTGAGGTTGATCGAGGCTTAAAGTCCGTCAACGATTCAGCGCGAAATCGTGCAACAGCTACGATTCCCTCATTCCGATTTCCAAAAGCAATTTTTGAGAAGGGGCGGCTGCTGAGCGGTGTTACTGATGCACCTTGAGCGGAAGCCTGAGTAACTATTGATATAAGATCCGTCTGTTCTGTATCCGATAGCGAAGAGAAAGAGTCGGCATCGAAAAATACCTCAATGATCTCTTTCTCAGCAGCGAGGCAACGGCGTATTTCGCGTTGTCCATCGATGAGGGTGAGGCCAGTCTGACGTCGAGTCGTTGCATCTCGAAGCTTCAGTGTAGTTCGGACACGAGGGTTTGACGGACTTGTGATCGTTTCATTAGTTGTTATTGATTGAAGCGTTGGCAATTCTGTGATCTCCTCTCTGTGATCTCCTCATTGAACTCATCTTATTGCGATGTGTCCACAATGCCACTCGAGCGAGCAAACCCGCCGAGATGGAGCGTTCGCCGACGAAGATCCATACATGAAAGTGAACCACTAGAGACCGGTAGTACTCTGGACGGCATCACTTGAAGCGCAGACATGAGTGCTGTGGCCAGGCGTTGGTGATGCCATCCGGGGGAGTGTGCAGTGAGAAGAATGGGGCCATGTGCTGTTGGGGAGAGCAATTGTGCGCAGTCTGTCAGAAGCGGTAGAAGGTGCCTGTCGATAGAAAAAGCCTCCCCTTTTGGGCCGTGGCCCCATGACGGCGGATCAAGCACGAAACCATCATAGGTATTACCGCGAGTTCTTTCTCGTGTGACGAATCGTTGAGCATCTTCACAAATCCATCGAATGGATGCGTCATTTAGGCCAGAGGCTGTTGCATTTTTTCTGGCTAATTGAAGTGCTTGTTGTGAACTATCGACGTGGACCACTTCTGCACCAGCCTGAGCTAAAGCGAGTGTGGCTGCACCGGAGTGTGCGAACAGTGAGAGCACTCGACTTCCTTGTGATGTTTTTTCAGAAAGCCATTGCCACTGAGATAACTGCTCCAAGAAAATCCCTACTTGTCCTGACGGTGAGGGTCGTACGTGAAGCTGAAGCAATCCACTGTAAAGTGGAAGCTTAATCTGCCATGGATCAGGCAGAGGGACCGAGAACGTCCAGTCACCATGGCCTCGCCGAGATTCTTTGAATCTGCCATGAGCCTTCTCCCAGAGTTCTGGCTGTTGCTGACTGGCTTGCGTTGATGGCAGTGGCCGCATGAGAACTACACCCCCCATGTTTTCAAGACGGTAGCCCCTTCCCGAGCGATCAATGCCGAAATCGAGAAGTACTGGATCAGGCAACTTTTTCCAAATAGAATCGTTCATAAGATGGGGGCGACTCGATGATATTTTGCTCACTGCTTATTTTAATGTACTTGATCGCATTAGCACTCTAGGAAAAAACAAGGCTAATAAAAACATAAGGCTAGTGAAAAACAGGATTTTTACACCATTCTTGCACAAAGGAATTTTCAATGAAACAAACAGCATTCTTTACAATCACCATACTTGCTGGTCTTTCCGTTGTGTTCCTTGTTCCGCAGTGGCGTTTAGGCGCACAAGAACCACCTCGATTTGGTGAAAATGGAAATGGACCTCGGGAAGCACGTGGCCCTGATCGCCCCAGTAGAGACCGAAAGCGGATTGACGATCATGAAACTCGTAGCAGCGAAGGTGGTCCAATGCTCGATCGTTTGGTGAGCCGTTTCGATGAAGTGATATCGCGCCTTGACCGAATAGAGCATCGTGTTGGTGGTGACCGTAATCCCGACAGTCGTCGTCCTCCGCATGGTCGGGAGCATGTTGGTAATGAGCAAAGAAGGAGAGGGGAAGAGCGACGTCATCATTTTGGTCGTTCTGATCATGATCATCACACGCGAGAAGATGACCAAGTGCGACACCCATCAGAGATGGCAGAACAGGCTCATCTGATACATGAAGAAATGCGTAATCGACTTGAAGATCACATGCAGCACGCACGGGAGATGATGGAACAGGCTCGTGAGCGGTTCATGGAACTCAACGAGCGTATCGAAGAACTTGAAGAAGAGATGAGGGAAGTCGAAGAACGGCTGGAAGCTCTTCATCCACCAGCAGTTGAAATGGTAGAAGAATAAAAGAAGCACTGGTACTGGTGCAAAAGAAGTGATGGCCGTCGCGACTACCAGGTATTCTACGGGCCAAATTTTAATTTTCACACAAGGTTTAGAAACGCAGTGTATTTGCTATTGGTTATCGGTGCTGCTTCGCGAGGTAGCCTGGCATGGGCTACGACTACCGACTCTGAATGCAACACGGAACACCGGGAAAATTGTGTGGACATGAAATAAAGCCACGATTTACGAGTCCAAGGCGCCGGTCAGGGGGGCGGTTCGGTTCATGTCGGAGCTGTGATTTTCTGCAGGACGATATGCCTAGCGAAGTGAAGTACAAAAATGCTTGTTTGAATAAATACAAAGAGACCAGGCATTATTTTTTCACTCGTCGTTTTTTAATGACCTTTTTTTTAACTTTCCCCCCAACTTTTTTTCGTGGCATCTCTTTTGTTTCAGAATCTGCGATCTCTGACGCTAACTCATGATCTTCATGCTGTGAAACAATGATGACATTGTTACCGAGGTTCAGCTCTTCGGGCTCTTCCAACGGTTTGCCAGATTCATCTAATTTAATATCCGCTTCGGCTGTTTTCTTCTTTGCCACCCGGAGGAGTTCTTCGTAGATCTTGTCTCGATTTCCTCCATTGATTGTTGCGACGGACGTGGCAACTTCGCCTAAGTAACGGAGGAATATAGTTCGTCGCTGGCCTTCCTGTGCAACTTTTAATCGTCGTCGGAGATACATTCCGAGTTTTCGTCCTACTGCCTGAAGGGCTAGGCGTATTTCCTTTTGGATCTCCGGGTATGATGCTATCGCTTCTTTTGATTCACTCGTAAACGGGACCCAAACACTTGCCATATGTACCATCACAGTGATTGGGCCGCTTGGAAGGCTTCCCCTCGATTGGGAGAGGCCGTACGAACGCCAGTTCGTTGACAAAATGGTCTGTGTGATTGCACAGGCTGCGTGTTGGAATTGAAGAGGTACACGGTTCGCAAAGCGAAGGACATTCATGCTATGGCCTTCATCAAGATTGACATGTTTCATCGCCTCATGAAGGTCTCGGAGAGCAGATTTCTTGAGCTTTGAGGGGGATTGCCGGGGTGCGAGTTTTGCTTCGTTTAAAATTTTGTCAGCTGCATCTGTTCCGACACCACCAAATGTTGTTGCTAAAAACTGACGAAGGCTTCGTGCATCACTTTCAACAGCAAGTTGAGTCAGTGCGTCTAGCGAGACTTTTTGTGCGGCTGCAGCACCTCCATAAGCAAGTGAAGCTTCAATCACGAATGGATTGCCGCGATAGACTCCGGGAGGTCGTGTTGCTGCTGTAAAAAATTCTCCAGGTACAACCTGATGGAGTCCTGCTAAAAGTCGTTGCTCACCAATAGGTACGACGCAGTCTGTTGCAGGCGGTGGAATGCGAGTTGATTGAATAGCTGTATACAGCGAGTCTGCCTCGCCGCGGCCTAATTTTCCGGCACTTGTACGTGTCGAGAGGTTGGCAGCCTGACAAAGCTTTCTAGCGGTTGTCGGTGATACACGAGAAAAGCTTTGATTTAAAAATTGTGACAAGGTCATCTTTGGCTGCTCTTGAAGCAGCGTAATAAGGCGGCCTAGCTCAACACCGTATGGGTGTGGTTTGATCTCTTTTGGTTCGGGAGGAAGTTCATAGTTCGCGCGTTCCAACAAGCGTTCGTTACCATCTGGTGACTGGAAATGGAATCGAGCGTGGGGGTTTGAGATAGCTGTTTGTTCTAAGTATTCCTCGACGCTACCACGACCACGTTGAAATTTTGCTTCCATTTCAATTGTGACACGGGTTCCGTGTCCAATCTCTTCTTCAAGGTCATTGATCGCTACCCATTCAATACCACGCTTCTGCATCATGGTATCGCCTGCCTTGCCGGGTGGAATGTCCACACCGGCACCTCGACCATTGAGAATCTCAGGCTGGTTTGTCTTGGTGTCGATACGCAGTTCGTAATAATGTGCAGGATCTTTACGAGAGGTCTTTGAGATAATCTTTACGGGTTTACCAGTTGTGAGTACGCCGTACATTCCAGCAGCCGAAATACCAATTCCTTGCTGTCCGCGACTCATCCTCAGACGATGAAACTTTGAACCATATAAAAGTTTTCCAAAAATGAGAGGTATTTGTTTTCGGACAATGCCTGGCCCGTTGTCTTGCACACTGACAGCAAATCGATTGCCTATCTCATTTGCTTGATCAATACGTACCCAGATCTCTGGAAGAATTCCTGCTTCTTCACATGCATCGAGTGAATTGTCGACAGCCTCTTTCACACTCGTGAGAAGTGCTTTTCTGGGTGAGTCAAAGCCGAGTAGGTGGCGGTTCTTTGCAAAGAATTCACTGACTGAAATATCTCGTTGTCCAGTTGCCAGTTTCTGTGCCGTGGCACGTCGCTTGGTTCGTGGCCGTTTTACCTCTGCCGGGGGTGCCGAAGGCCGGAAAGAAGCTTCGCCGGAAGATGAAGGAGATTTTGTTTTTTTCTTTTTCTTGGTTCGTGTTGAAGAAGCGGTCATGAAACTAAAAATTGGGGGATACGGCTGGGTAAAGTCCGGAATGCGGTGGTCCGGGTAAGTGAGGCAAAGTGTAGTGATATTTCCTGTTGAAAATCCAACCGTGCCGATAGGTCTGCCGGGGCAGACTTTATCCGTGGGGTGATTGGAACGGCTTCGCAGGGGCTGCAATGGTGCCACTGGGGCGGGTATGCCGAAGATTTCTGAGGGAGAATCCTTCCTTTAAAGGACGTGTAATGGATTATGGGGAAGTGCCACGGAGGGCCGTCCTGTGAACCATGGAGGGGTTGGCTTTCGGGTGTGAGACGACTGATGCAGGCTAGCAATCGAATGAATCGAGAGCTTCCACGGAGAAATAAAAATGAGTGTACGACTCGCCATCATGAGTTGCGTTGTCATATCTGCGGGATTGTTCTCACAGGTATCTTCTGCCAACCCGATTAATGGAGGCGTTGAGGCTCCGACGCCAGATGTCTTTTCAAATTATTACTACCCACCAATACCTCCCGGGCCATATCCCGGCGTAGGAGCACAGCTCTACGTTTCACCACAACCTGTACCAGCTCGGGTTGGCCATACGTGGGTCACATATCCGCCCTTTATGCCGCATGAGTTTCTCTATCAGCACAAACGGCGGTACATTCGCTGCTCCGGTGCGATGGGCATGCGAAGCGATACCCGTGCCTACTGGTGGTAGGCAGAAGATTACAAATTCTAATTTTTATAAATACAGCAAGGAAAGAAGCTGACTTATGAAGGCCCACCGAATCTCACTCTTCAGCTATGCAATCATTGCTGGAATAGTTGCTATTACTTTTTCGCAAGCGGTTATGGCTGGAGGTCATCGAGCAACAGAGAAACGATATTTCTTGAGAGGACGAAATAAAAGTTGGCATAGCGGCTGGTATAACCCTGATGTGGGAAGACCTGTTCCACTCGTCGTACCACCAACAGCTGAGTTCGTGAGCGAGTATAGCTGGGGCGTTCCCAGTTCTCGAGTAATGCCTTTGTACCAGCAGTACAGGAAGCCGTACCCGGGCGCCGCATACGCACCAGGAACGCGTCCGCTCATGCCAACCCCTCAACATCCAAGTGACACCGTACAATTTGGTGTCCATGCGATCCGAGGTCCGTGGGGCACTTACTAGCGGCTCTTGTGTTCTTAAATGCATACAGTTTCTATTTCAATCACCACCGTTTTGTGAAACTGATCCATAATCTGTTTTATTTCGACGTGCGTGTTCTCATATACGAAGTACTGTTCGGTAATACACCGATATGCGTTCCGTCCTAGAAAATCTGACTGTCTATGCATGGGTGTTTTGAGCAATTTTAGAGTGTTTTTAGGGTGTTTGTAAGACGCATCGTATGAATGGCATTAGAATGCAGGAAGACACAATCAGCTGATTTAATTGCAGCGGGAAAAAAGAAGAGTGTATCTACTTCATCAACGACCATACATCCAAATGACCTGCTCTGTGATCATGCTCGCAGGGTCTGCTTTCGCAGTTGGGACCAAAGTAAGCTTTCAAGATGAGGAGCGATTTTTTGAGACAAAGGTACGCCCGCTTTTGGTGAACAACTGTTATGAGTGTCACTCCGAAGACATTGCAGAGGCTGGGCTGAGACTCGATAGCCGTCAATCAGTGTTGAAGGGTAGTGATACTGGTGCAGTCGTTGAACTCGGTGATATTCAGAAGAGTAAAATTATCACTGTTATTAAGGCAAGCGGCGAACTGGCTATGCCGCCTGATGGAAAACTTACTGCAGGCGAGATCAAGATACTTGAAGAATGGGTTGCGCGTGGTCTTCCCTGGAGTGGTGTCGGGTCTAAGGAAACCCCAATCTCGAATGGAAGTGATTCTATTCCTGAGAGAATTGCTTCGACAAAGAAAAACCATTGGTCATTTCAGCCGATCCGACGGCATGAGTTGCCAGTGTTACCCGAAGATTTACCAGTTCACCTGCGCGAGAAGTGGTCCAGCAATCGAATTGATCGATTTCTTGCCGGTACAATGCTTAAACAAGGAATTCAGCCTGCCGAGGAAGCATCACCCCATGCACTCATTCGAAGGCTCTCTTACGATCTTACTGGTCTCCCACCTTCTGTGGATGACGTTGAAGCATTCGTAGCAAATCCTAGTGAGCCCGCTTATCGTGCATATGCAGAGCGTCTTCTTGATTCGACACAGCACGCGGAACACTGGGCTCGCCATTGGCTTGATCTGGCTCGCTATGCGGACACGATTGGTTATGCCTTCGGTGGGCAGTCAAACAAGAGTCCATTTGCGTGGACATATCGGGACTGGGTCGTAAAAGCTTTTCATGATGATGTGCCCTACAACCGGTTTGTCACACTGCAAGTGGCAGCCGACCGTATCACACCCGAAGTGCCAAGAAAGGATCTCGCGGCACTTGGCTTCCTGACAGTTGGTCGAACCTTTCGTGGAAATATTCATGACATTATTGATGATCGAATAGATCTCGTGACGCGTGGGCTTATGGGACTATCTGTTGCCTGTGCACGCTGCCACGATCATAAGTATGAGCCAATCGGTATCGACGATTACTATGCCCTCCATGGCATCTTTGCCAGTACTGAAACGCCGGAAGAATTGCCAATTATCGGAGAGCCTCCGCAGACAGAAGAAGCCTCGGAATTTGCCGAAAAGATGGCAGAACTTGCGATGAACCTTGCTGACCATGAACGGGCAATTTATGACCGAGCAATTCGAGAGGCAGTTGCCCATGCACCAGATTATCTGATTGAAGTTGCCCGACCGTCAGAAAAGAAAGATGGAAGATTGCCACAGATGCAGGATGGCTATGAGATGCGACCCATTATTCTTGGGAGGTTAGAGAGACTTCTTCGTAATAAGAGCGACACGCATCCCATCCTCGGCCCCTGGGTTCATCTTTCCAATGTTCCTGATGATGTATTTTCATCTGATGCAGACAAAATATTGAAGCAATGTGTTGAGTCCGTTCCTAATCTCAATACATGCGTTGAGCAGGAACTTATTTCAGCAAAACCTCACTCCATAAGTGATCTTGCAGCTGTATACGGCCGTCTTATTGCGAAAGTTGCTCTCGATGAAAATGACGAAGCGAAGAGTCTGATTCAGCAGTCAGAGGATCTTCATTCGCTCTGGCTCGTGTTTGGTAAAGCAGGAACACCCTTTGTCGTGCTTGAAAATGAATGGAAGAGTGTTTCGAAGCGATCAGAGCGAGATGAACATAGTAAAAGAAAGAGGCGGGTTCTCGCACATCAGGCAGACGCACGAGGTGGCCCTCCGCGAGCTATGGTGCTTGTTGATAAGTCCAAGCCCACTGAGAGTTTTGTCTTCTTGAGAGGTAGTCCGGGGAGGCAAGGAGAAAAGATTGATCGGCGTGTTCCTCATATTCTCGGTGGGGAATTTGTTGATAAACGAACAAGTGGCCGGCTTGATCTTGCAGAGATGATTGTTGATCCTAAAAATCCTTTGACAGCTCGTATCTTCGTGAATTGGGTCTGGACTCATCATTTTGGGCAAGGGCTGATCGCTACTCCGGGAGACATTGGTTTGCGGGGTGAGCCTCCATCTCATCCTGAATTACTTGATGACCTCGCAAGTCGATTTGTGAACGATGGAAAATGGAGCGTACGATGTCTTCATCGAGAGATCATTTTCAGTCAGGCATGGCGCCAAGCATCAACTGCAAAGCAGGATACGGTAGCCAGTGATCCGGAGAATATGTACTACAGCCGATCGCGTCGACGGCGTCTTTCGTGGGAGTCTTGGCGGGACAGCCTTCTCATGGCTGCGGGTACACTCCAGCTTAATGAAGGTGGTGGTCCTGGTATGGATCCGCTTGATCCACGTAACGGAGCAAGGAGAACGCTTTATAGTTGGGTCGATCGACAAGATGTGCCTGGGGTTTTGAGGGCCTTCGATATTGCAAATCCAGACACCACAGTACATGTTCGGTCTACAACACTTGTTCCTCAGCAGGGGCTTGTCATGCTGAACTCCCCACTTGTGATTGACGCAGCAAAGAAGGTAGCCGATCGGTTGTCAGATGAATCCAACACCCAAGCACGTATCGAACAGCTTTGGAAGATAGTTTTCGCTCGGAGTCCCCAACGAGATGAGATTCGAATGGTGCAAGCATGGATAGAAAAATCTGAAGATTTGTCATCAGATGACTTTGGTGTTTGGCCTCAACTGGCTCAAGCACTTATGTCAACGGCTGAATTTCAATATGTCGATTAACCACACATTTGATGAAGACTGAGATCATGAATTACCACCATCTCTTTCAGAATTGTTCGAGGCGAGAAGCGCTCATGCGCGCTGGTCTCGGTATTGGCTGGATGGCTGCTTCAACAGCTCTACAACAGAGCCTCAATGCGAAGCCACCAGCCCTGAATCAACACGAGGCCAATACACTTGCCTCACGCAATCCGCACTTTCCTGCTCGCGCAAAGGCCGTGATTCACATTTTTGCTAATGGTGGGCCAAGCCATATCGATACGTTTGATCCAAAGCCAAAACTTGAAGAATACGCTGGCCGTGAAATTCCGGGAGCATTGAAAACGGAGCGGCGAACGGGGGCGGCGTTGCCATCGCCGTTTCAGTTTCAACAATATGGTGAAAGTGGACTGCCGGTGAGCGAACTCTTTCCATCGGTGGCTCGTCATGCTGATCGACTACTTGTTGTTCGATCGATGCACGCAGACGTGCCAAACCACGAGCCCTCCTTGCTGCTTATGAATTGCGGTGATGGAAGGCTTGTCCGGCCTTCAACAGGGGCCTGGGTGACATACGGCCTTGGGACAGAGAATCAAAACCTACCTGGTTTCGTTGCAATGTGTCCCGGTGGATACCCAATATCTGGTACAGCAAATTGGCGAAGTGCGTTTCTTCCAGGTGTATTCCAAGGCACGTATATCGATACAAAAAAGAAAAAAGGAGATGAATTGGTTGAATGTATTCGTCATCCGGTGCTTGATGAAAAAGTACAGCGGGAGCAATTTGATTTGATGGCAGCCCTTGACCGGAAACATCTTCAACAAAGAAAGACCGACGCTGCATTGGAATCGAGAATCACGAGTATGGAACTCGCCTGGCGAATGCAGTTTGAAGCAGGGGAAGCATTTGACGTCACCAAAGAGCCCAAACATATTCTTGAGCGATATGGGGATACGCCGCACGGTCGACAATTACTCATCGCAAGGCGGCTTGTTGAACGCGGTGTCCGTTATGTTCAGGTTTGGCACGGAGCGGGGCAGCCATGGGACAGTCATCAGGAAATTGAAAAAAATCATCGAAAGCTCGCTGGTGAAGCCGATAAGCCAATTGGTGCATTGCTTGATGATTTAGTCGGACTTGGCCTACTCGATAGCACCTTAGTGCTCTGGGGTGGTGAGTTTGGTCGTACGCCAACCGTTGAACTGCCCAATGATGCGGGAACGAAAACTGCCACAGGACGAGATCACAATCATCATGGATTCACAGTTTGGATGGCAGGTGGTGGAGTCAAAGGTGGTGTGGCATATGGCGCGACAGATGAGTTTGGATTCAAAGCAGTGGAAAACCCTGTTCATGTTCATGATCTCCAGGCAACCATGTTGCATCTGCTTGGACTCGATCATAAGAAGTTGACGTATCGTCACAGTGGACGTGATTTCCGATTAACAGATGTTCACGGACGCGTCCTTACGGATTGGCTTGCTTAATAGCTGTTTCGGCCCATAACGCACCAGAACTATCTAGTGTTTCGAAAGTTGTTCGCGTGCCAGACTGGCCCACGGACTCTCAGGTGCCAGTGCAAGAAATCGATGAAGATGATGGCGAGTTTTTTCTTCACACCCAGCCTCTTCCTGAATGCCTGCCAGGTGCCAGTGTGCATCAGCATAGTCTGGTTGTTGCTTGAGAACGCCCTCGAGTGCAGCAGTCGCCAATTCAAAATCACCTTGTTCAGCAAGAACACATGCGAGGCTGGTACGAGCTTCAAGGTGATCTTCATCGAGTTCAATAACCGTATAATAACGTTCTCTTGCTGCAGCCAAATCACCTGCTCTGTACAGCGTCTCTGCTAACATGAAGGTTACAGATGCGCACGGACCCTCTGATTGAAGCACTGCTCGCAGTGCCTCCGAGGCCTCAATAAAGTTCCCAGCTGCCTCAAGATCAGCTGCAATATCCAAAAGCTCAGTTGAGGAAGGGATAGCCGCGTGGCTCTCATGAGGAATTTCGATGAGCACTTCGGGCTGCGCAGAATCGAAGGATAGAACAAGCGGGAGTGTTGTCATGTGTTCAACCTGCTGTGACACATCGGGATTCGTGTCAGCATCTACATCACAGGCATAAAAATCTAGTTGCATCTGCCCGCCAGCCGACAGAAGATGGTCATTCCAGCGAAGGCTAAGTCTTCGACCATCTATAACAATTCGATTAATGACCTCACCAACACGGCGATCATCACCATCGGTAAAAAGATGAATCTGGTGGCTCAGTTCTCGAAGTGAAAGGCCCGAGCGAAGGAGTCGTGATAAGTCTTTTGCTACGACCAGCATGGAATAGTCGTACCAATCAATTGAACTGGAGGACCGCGTGGCCTGAATCAATTTATTTCGACGCCAATGACGGATCGTAGCCTGACTGACACCGAGAACATCTGCCATCATGGCGACGGTGTAAAGCCGACTTATTCCAAGCGAATTCTCTTGGAAGAGTTCGAGAGACTGCGGATCATCGAGTAATACAGGTCCGGCAAAACAATCTTTTTGTTCGACATCGGTCTCTGGCGGTGTCATGTTCGATAGTGCTCAACCGGTGTAAATAAAATACCTGTCTCTAGCATCGTTCTACCTCACAGGCACTGAAGCAATCCAGCCCTCAAGGGTATCAAGAGTACGTGGGAGTCCAAAGTTTCGCTGTAATGCGGCATGTCCGGCCTGTAAACTACATAGAACTGCATCGAGAAAGTCACCACGAGCATCTGCGACGATACGTTTCCTCCACCGTCGGTCGGCTTCAAGGCGTATTGTGAGCCCAGCTTGACCAGCTAAAAGAGCATCGAGAATAAGCTCTCTTCGGCCTTGTCGTTCACGAGTCTGTTTGGCTGGAGAGTCACTCTTGTATGAATCACGAGTGATTTTACGTGCGGTGAATCCAGGATACGCTTCAAGGGCAATGCGTTTGATATGGGTTCTTTTGCGCGGATAGCGATGTGCAGGAAACGCAAGACCAGCATTGAGCATTCGTTGAATACCTGCATGCATCATCCATGCGACCGGTGGATTAGTCCATCGCATGGCCGGACTCGATCCGGATTGTTTATCAGTTTTTCGCCATGCAAATTTATTTCCTGGTGGGCGACCGTCACACCATTTCCGAAAGGTATTCCGGAGGTGTTCTCGCGACTGTCTACAAAAGAAGTCTACAAATGTATCCCACTGGGTTGGCCACCCTTCATGTTCGATGAGTGTTCGTGGTTGTCCAAACGGTAGATCAAAACCACCAATCCATTGCTGTGGCTCAGCCAGCATGCG
>JABAAH010000149.1 GCA_014238855.1 Planctomycetota bacterium | reverse complement strand
CGCAAAGATGGCAGGGTTGTTGGAGCTTCCTGAAGTTTGGCAGACGCAGCTTGTTCGTGATAACAAGAAATGATGTGTTCTGTTTCATAACTGATGACTGTCGGGGTAAACGCAAGATTCTCCCGAGCAATTCGATAAAATGGCTGTTGATACTGTATTAGTTTCAGCAGCCGTTTTTTATGAATACTTGGCATGGGCGATCTGTTTATTGGGACACGTCCTTCTTCTCATATAAACAACTTAATCAGGCGCACGTGTGCGGTATCGTATTCCAAAGGTCCACATTCACCTTTTCACGAATATTTTCCTGACATAGTGACATGGGGAAATGTACAGCGTTCTGCAGCACGGGCATTCTTGGCAAACTATACTTACTGAATGTCAAATGAAATCGAACTCCTTGCGCCAGCCGGAAATCATGAGTGCCTTCGTGCAGCAGTTGCGAATGGGGCTGACTCCGTTTATTTCGGACTGAATTCTGGTTTCAATGCAAGGGCCCGGGCAGAGAATTTCTCACTCGAAGAATTACCCAGTGTGATTGCATTTTTGCATCGATACGGTGTTCGAGGATACGTCACACTCAATACACTCATTTTCACCAACGAGTTGCAAAGCTTTGCAGAAACGCTCGCCGCTATTTCAGATTCGGGAACTGATGCAGTTCTTCTGCAAGATGTTGGTGCAGCGTGCCTTGCACGAGAGATCTGCCCTGATCTACCAGTTCATGCATCGACCCAGATGACTCTCACCAGTGCAGAAACAATTCGGCTAGCTGAAAAAATTGGTGCTCAACGTGTTGTACTCGCACGAGAGTTATCTATTCATGAAATAACAGACATTGCAAAAAATACTGATATGCCGCTGGAAGTATTTGTGCATGGGGCACTGTGTGTTGCCTATTCGGGGCAATGTCTGACCAGTGAATCACTCGGTGGTCGAAGTGCAAATCGTGGACAGTGTGCTCAGGCATGCAGGCTTCCCTATGAGGTGATCTGTGACGGAGAACATGTTGAACTAGGAAATCAAAAATATTTGTTGTCTCCACAGGATTTAGCGGGCTTTGCCCTCGTGCCCGAACTTATGGATGCGGGAGTAACGTCCTTGAAGATAGAGGGGCGGCTTAAATCACCCGAGTACGTTGCATCCATCACCAAACATTATCGTCAGGCAATTGATTCAGCGGTCTCGGGAAGCCCAGTGCTTTTTGAACCGAAGCAGATCGAAGAAATGGAGCTCACCTTTTCACGAGGATTCTCTCCGGGGTGGCTCAATGGCTGCGACCATAAGATGCTTGTTCCAGCGACAAGCAGCGCAAAACGTGGCGTATTCCTGGGGCATGTTCGGAATATTTCAAGAGAGTGTATTACGGTTTCGCTGCAAGCATCAGTAAAGCGAGGAGACGGTGTTGCCTTCGATACTCAGGCTGATGTCGCGTCTCAAGGTGCACGAGTATACGAGGTGTTTGATCGGGGACGATCACTTACAGAATCTGTAAGCGGCGGTGTTGTTGAACTCACATTTGGTCGAGGAGATATCGATTTTGAAAAAATTGAAAACGGCTCACAGGTATGGAAAACAGATGATCCACAAGTGACCCAGCGTTTGCGGAAGTCTTTTCAGTTATCCCAACATGGAAGACGGCAGCCAATCGGTCTTAACGTCTTCGCGGCAGTAGGTGAGCCACTAAAAATCACGGCAACGCTCTCAGATGGTCGCAGTTGTGAGATTATTTCAGAGACGACATTGCAAGAAGCGAAACGTCATCCCCTCACGCAGGTAATGCTTGCGGAGCAACTCGGTCGTCTTGGTGGGACACCATTTCTGCTGCGAGATGTAGCCGCAATCATTGAAGGCAATCCGAT
>JABAAH010000148.1 GCA_014238855.1 Planctomycetota bacterium | reverse complement strand
AGTATTGGGCGCGACATTTCCCCGGGCATGGCTCCCTGACCAGCACGGAACGCGCAAAGGCAAGAGAGCGCTATCGCGCTAACCGGCCGGATCTTGCCGACGAAGCCGACAGGGAGCAGGCAGAGGTTCGAGGAGAGAAGGGGAATACGGTGCTGGTTCGAATTACGATTGATCCGGCACGACATGAAAAGGAAGAGCTTGGTGCTGGAGCTACGGTGACAGCACGGGTGAACTGCGGCGAGCATGCCTTAGGCTATGTTTGGTTTATGGACGTTATGGCATTTTTTCAGACGCAAATCTTTTTCCGGCTTTGGTAAATTCGGGCTCTGATAATAGAAGCACGCAAGTAATAGAAGCACGTAAGGCATCAGGTGAATATTATGAAATTTATTTTTGGAGCCATGTGTTGCGTTTTGCTGCTGAGGGCAAATTCTCTTGCAGTAGAGAAGTCACAAGAGCCAGTTCTTACCCGATGCCTTGTCTCGGTGGTTGACGAAGCTCGTATACCTGCTCGAGAGGCGGGTGTGTTGTTGGAGTTGTCAGTAAAAGAGGGCGACGTAGTCCGCCGCGGTGGTGCAATTGCTCGAATCGATGATTCTCAGCCACGGTTTGAGAAACAGAAGGCATCGGCTGAGCATGATCAAGCCATAGCAAAAGCTACCAGTGATGTTGATGTTCGATATTCTGTCGCTGCAGAAAAAGTTGCTGAGGTAGAAGTTGAAAAAGCAGTGGCTTCAAATCGAAGAATACCAGGTAGTGTGACCGAGGTAGAGTTAGCCAGGCTACAACTGAATCAAAAGAAGAGTGAGCTCCAGATTGAACAGGCTCAACTTGAGCGGCAGCTTTCTTCGCTTGATGCGGGCTCAAAAGAGGTTGAGGTCCTTGCGGCTGAAAACCGTATTCAACGACGTCAGATTGCATCGCCTATTGATGGCATGATTGTGCAGGTCTACCCACATCTTGGTGAATGGATGCAGCCCGGAGATCCGTTGGCAAGAGTTGTTCGAACTGACAAACTTCGAGTTGAGGGGTATGTCGACTCATCGAAGTATGAGCCTCGAACTGTACATAATCGTCCAGTAACAGTGTCAGTAATGTTTGCAGATGAGCGAGACGAATCATTTAAAGGCAGAATTGTTTTTGTCAGTCCGTTGGTAGAGCCAGGTGGCGACTATCGTGTGTGGGCGGAGGTCGAGAATCGGCAGGCAAAAGATTCTGTTGAGTGGTTGTTGCGGGCTGGTCAGACAGCAACCATGACGATCCATTCCCAACAGCCGCCATTGCCGCCTGTTCATCGAACAGTGACAACGGTAGATGGCGAGTGAGGTGACCCTATGGCGATGGCTGAAGCCTTCCGCTCGAGTACGTCGCGACCTGTGGGTCTGCGATGCCGAGGTGATTTAGTAACCAATCGTCAGGTGTATCAGGGGCAGGCATGGTACGTAGTGAAAGACCCTATTGGTCTGTCGTACTACCGTTTTCGTCCTGAAGAATATGCATTGCTTGAGATGCTTGACGGTGAAGCCAGCCTCGAAGATCTCAAGGATGATTTCGAGGCGCGTTTCCCTCCTCGTCGAATTACCGTCGATGAGGTTTCGAGGTTTGTTTCCACGCTTCATCGCAGTGGACTTGTCATTGGTGATAGGCCTGGTCAGGGGCCACAGCTTAATGAACGGCGACGGCAGCGGGTCTGGTCAGAATGGAAAAACTGGCTTCGCAGCATCATGTGCCTTCGGTTTCGTGGGATTGATCCAGATTGGATTCTCAAAAAGATCAACCCATGGTTTGGGTGGCTCTATTCACAGACAGCGATCATGGTTGCCGCGGGATATATTCTTACTGCGCTCATGCTTGTGCTCGTGAACTTCGAAACGTTTC
>JABAAH010000147.1 GCA_014238855.1 Planctomycetota bacterium | reverse complement strand
GACCGGTTGTGATCGTGTGTGGTGATTCACCTTTGCTGCGTTCTTCCAGCATCCGTAGCTTACTTGAGTCTTTTGAAACCACGAATGCTGCTTGTCTTCTCGGGACAGCAATGACCAAAGACCCCTCGGGATTAGGCCGGATTGTACGAGGCACCGACAAACAATTCTTACGTATTACTGAAGAAAAGGATGCAACAGAAACTGAGCGGCTCATTCGAGAAGTAAACATGAGCACCTATATTTTCACCTCAGACCAGCTACTTCGTGCTTTGCAGGGCATAACCACAGACAATGCCGCCGGTGAATACTATCTCACCGATTGCCCGAAAGTCCTCCTCGATCTCGGCGAAAAAGTCGATGCGATTGCCTGCCTTGATCCAAGTGAAACTCTCTCTGTCAACACGCCTCAGCAACTCCATGCTGTGGCCGAAGCTCTTCAAGTAATTCATAAATAGGTAGCCGTAGCCTGAGAAGCCCATGACATCTATCTCACCCGGCAGAGAGTAGCAATCCTTGAACATCCTTCCTAATACCGTAAAAGAGTGTTCTGACGATCCCTCTCCTCTCTTTTTAGTTCTGAGATCACCACATGAATGATTTAAAGATTTTTAGTGGGCTGGCAAACCCTTCTTTAACTCAGGACATCTGTCGTTATCTCAACCTTCCTATGGGGAAGATGTCTATCGGCCGATTTCCGGATAGAGAAATCTCTTGCAAAATAGACGAAGATGTTCGAGGGCGAGACATTTTTATCGTCCAACCAACCTGTCCGCCAGTTGACGAACACCTCATGGAACTGCTGGTGATGATCGACAGTTTCAAGCGGGCAAGTTCATATCGAATTACTGCTGTCATTCCCTATTTCGGTTATGCGAGACAGGACCGCAAAGACTCGGGTCGGGTTCCTATTACTGCCAAGCTTGTCGCTAACTTAATCACACGGGCAGGTGCGGATCGCGTTCTTACAATGGATCTCCACGCCGCACAGATTCAAGGGTTTTTCGATGTCCCCGTTGACCATCTTTATGCAGCACCAGTTCTTAATAATCATTTACAGTCAATCGATTTACCAGCGGATGATCTGATTGTCGTCAGTCCTGATGTTGGCGGAATCAAACGAGCCGTTGGCCATGGCCAACGGCTCAATGCACCTCTCGCGATTGTTGACAAACGACGCGTAAGTGCTGACACGACCACGAGTGCAAATATCATTGGTGCAAGCGTTGAAGGGAAAGTGGCTCTCATGTTTGATGACATGATTAGCACAGCCGGATCTATCTGCTCAGCAGCCGAGGTCCTTAATAATCACGGTGCAAAACAAATCTTTGCTGCCGCAACCCATGGGCTCCTCGTCGGGCCGGCTGTTGAGAGATTACAGGCGGCTCCCCTTTCCGGAATCATCGTGACTGACTCAATTCCACTTGCACAGGAGAAAACCCTCCCAAATATTACGGTTCTCTCGGTAGCTAGTTTGCTCGGGCAAGCCATAAAGCGGATCCACCGGAATGAGTCAGTGAGCATGATGTTTCAGTAATTGAGTATTCAGGCCGTAATTTAGAGCTCCCGCTTGCGAAAAGATCGAAGAATGGCACAATATGGGGCCCAAATAAGGAGTTTCCGATGAGCGATCTACTCGAAGTCACAGCCCGTAGCGTTACTGGCACAAAAGCCTGCCGAAAAATGCGTCAAGAGGGCCACGTCCCTGCGGTTTTATATGGTCATGGCGAGACGTGTGTCGATTTAGTTGTACGACGCGACGCCGTTGAAGCAATGGTTCGTCACGGCAGCAAAACCGTTGAGTTAACTGGAGCAGTGAAATCACCGGCCCTGGTACGCGAACTTCAGTGGAACACATTCGGCACTATTCCACTACATATCGATTTTCTGCGAATTGATCCGTCAGAAAAAATAAAAGTAGTGGTTCC
>JABAAH010000146.1 GCA_014238855.1 Planctomycetota bacterium | reverse complement strand
TCGGACCCATGTATGTAGTGTCGTTTGCATGTGACCACAACGTTTTCATGGGGCCAGCATCGCCTTTGAACAAGACGTTCAGTGCGTCATGAAACTCAACGACTGCTGTTTCAATTGCTGCAGCGTCACCGGTTGCCGCATAAGTTGTATCAAGAAAGCTCCCGAGTATCGTGATGCATAAAATGGTCGTGTGAATACCATTGAATCGCATGATGTGGTTTCCAGGATTTGAATTTCCAAGAGTGCTGAGAAACAGTATGTCGTACCTGCTGAAAGATTGTCTAACTCGCCATTGTTTTTGCTAGAAAACATAAGAAGTCGCCGGAATCGGTGGCTTTACCGGTGTCTGTCAATAAAAAATGTTTCCCTGAAACGTGGCAGGACAGTTCGGGGCTTTCAAAACCGGCAATTGTTTTATCAGGCTTTACGCAACCCAATGATTTTGACTTGGCGGGGAGTTCCTATTCTACGAATTTGTGCAGATTGTATTTTTGCTGGATAAGACAATGGACGCAGCAGCATCTGATAGCAATTTCGCAAAAACTGTTTGATTGGTTGCTGGTCGGTCTTTTCGAAGCAACTTTGGCGATGTCTTGTTTAGTTCAGTGTCTTCGGGTCTTTTAAAGTGATCTGCTTCCGATCACCGTTTTGTTTGTGGTTGGGGTTGATGCAGCGCAATTCCAGTTCAGCAGACATTTCAGTGAGTCTCATATCGACCCATCCATGGGCATGGCCTTTTCCGAAATAGTAACTGACTGCGGGTTGATTAATGAGGCAGAGATGGTCCCGTCGATCATATTGCCACTCATGCGTGTGTCCGTAGATATAGGCTCGCGCATGCTTTCGTTTGGCGAGGAGATTCAGCAGAGATGGCCCATCATGCATTCCTTTGTTAGGACGAATTCCACGATTGGGGTACGGGTTAAAGTGACCGTAGACCAAGGCCGGCCGATCCGTTCGTTCATCGAGTTCGTCACAGAGCCAACGTAACTGTTTACCTCCCAACGCTCCTTTTCCAGAATCCATCAGGATGAGGTTTGCGTGCGGCAGTTCAACGACACCCGCCTGAATCCCAATCTGCTCTTCCTTTAAAAACGGGAGCAGTTTCCATAGGTTCTCACGATTGTCGTGATTGCCGATTGTTACATGAACTGTGATGCCCGCAGCACGAATCGGCTCAATAAGTCTGAGAAACTGCTTGTATTCGGCTTCTTTTCCATTGCTGAGAGCACAGTCACCGTTGACGATGAGGTGAGCCGGTCGAGGATTAAGTTCGATGACACCCTTGGCCGCCTCGATAAGACTATTTGCGATGTGAACGCTTTCGTGCTCGTCTTCTTTGACTGGCGAGCCAGGCCACTTCGTCCCCGGGTAGACACGATTTGGATCAGCGCTGATATGCGTATCTGCCAGCAAAGCAACTCGGTTTTGATCCAACCCGACAGGTTTGCTACCCGCGGCCATTACCGCGGGAGACGTCGTCATAGCAATGGCGCTCAGTGTGAGCGAGCTTTTTGCGAATTGACGCCGAGTGATCGGTGGTAGACGAATCGGCATATTAGTATCTTCTTGGGCTCGGTAGTTGAGTCATAGATTTTTCAACGACGTCATAGCTCTCGTTTTGCTAACGCCTCACTTTACGAGTGAGAAATAACGCGGCGCTATGCATCACATTGTCTCAAAAGTTTTATCTATTTGAGGGCCTGCATCTCCTTGATTTTTCGCGGAAATGTTATCTCCGCCCAGATGGGCTTGTGGTCAGACAAAGGTTTTTCTAGTTCGATGATGCCTCCGTCTGTTGCCCGGCCGTCAGAATCTAAATTGTATAAAATGTGATCGATTACCCCTAGATTCTTTTTGGGTTTCTGGGCGTTGTATGTGAAGTCACTGGAGACATTAATCTTCAAATCGTTCCACGTTGGTCTAAATCCAGCCCCTTCGACCGTTTTCATAGCAGCGTCGCCAATGTTGTTGTTGTAATCCCCAACAACGATAACTCTC
>JABAAH010000145.1:293-2044 GCA_014238855.1 Planctomycetota bacterium | reverse complement strand
AGACGACTGGGAAGAAAAATGATTGTCTAGCTATTAAATGATTGTCTAGCTATTAAATGATTGTCTAGCTATTCATGTCGCCCCTACGACATGGTTCTCCACAGCACAGTTACAGTTTCATAAAACTCAAACTTGTCAGTCTGTCCAATGCAAATACAAAAACTGACCTCGTCGTGATACAACTACATCAAGGCCTGCATGCGGAGGAACGCCTGACAACCTCTCCATAAGTCCTTTTTGATCAGTGATCGCAACACCATTCACTTTGTAAATACGATCTTTAATTTGCAAGCCACCCCTCTCTGCTGGTGACCCCTCACGAATCGCTACAACAACGGGAGATCCTAGATTCGCTAAGTCGTTCCGAATTCCTATGCCCCAGCGACCCCGACTACCTATTGGCAAAAAAGCCTTTGATTCAAGTTTCCTGCGAGAAGCGTTCGACTCGCTAAAGGCCTCTTTACGAAATAAAAATATGTCATCTGCATCATTTGCAACCTGCAAGAGTGTTTGGAAGGCAATATCTAATACCGGCTGGATCCCTGCAAAGTTAATACGGTGTGAATCATCGGACGGGCGGTGATAGTCTGGATGAAGACCGGTATGAAACATAATCGTTGGCACGTCTGCAGATAAGAATGAGTAGTGATCAGAATTTGGTGCTATTTCCCAGTTAAAAATTAGTTCCAACAGACTTTCTTCGGAGCGATTGTTTATTCTTGTAATAAGCGTCTCTAAACCGATCGCCGAACGAGTACCAAAAACACTTAATTGCTCATTACGAAGCCTACCGATCATGTCGAGATTAATTGAAAAAATAATTCTCTTGCCCTTAATACAGTCTGGGCGATTATTCAAAAAATATTTGGAACCTAAAAGGCCTTGTTCTTCACCATCCCAAAATGCAAGTAAAATTGTTCGGCGACATGGTCTTGGTAGCGACGCAAGCTTTTTCACTATTTCAATCAGACCCGCCACGCCTGATGCGTTATCATCGGCTCCATTATGAATGTAGCCAAATGGACCGAAGCTATTCCGTGCATTGCCATATCCAACATGGTCATAGTGTGCTCCGATTACAATGACATCGTTCTTTAAGACCGTGTCACTACCAGGAATCATGACCAAGATATTCCGAAGCGTTCCAAATCGTGTCGGAAATGATTGAAAGTAACTTCTTTCTGTACCGGCTGGCATAAGCTCGAACTGGCTAATTTGTTGCGCTATATAGCTTCCGGCCGCTCGCCCACCCCGGCGCCCACCCTCGCGACCCTCGAACGTATCATCCGCCAGCACCCGTACATGTTTCGCAACGTCGAGCCCCTCAACCGTACTCCTTGCTTCATCGCAAAAAACGGTTTTTTCTAACGTCAATTGACTACTAAACAGCAAAACGACACCAACTAATGAATAGTTGATGCCGTGCCGATGAATTACAAAACTATGCATTTCCAAGCGGTCACTCCAGTGCCTCCTTGCAAGTAATCTGTGCGTCCCTCAGAATGACTCGCTCGAACATTCTCGTCTAGAGGAAAACGGTCGTATTGATTTTTTATATGGAGAGGTGGCAGAGTGGTCGAATGCGCGTCTTTGCTAAAGACGTGACCGGTCAAAAGCTGGTCCACGGGTTCGAATCCCGTCCTCTCCGTTTTTTAACCTGCACCACATTTCGTACATCTCAGGACAACTCTGACATTTTCGATTCAAAATTGGAAACGCCCTGGCACAATTTATTCTCCAGTTTTGTTTAC
>JABAAH010000145.1:0-283 GCA_014238855.1 Planctomycetota bacterium | reverse complement strand
ATTGCCTATTCTTTTAGACCACATGGTGCGTTTTATTCAGTTTTGCTATGTGCTCGACTACAAGGCACGTCATTTGTCGCGGCCATTTATGTGAATATCTTATGAACTTGCATATTAAGCTATTAATTTTCTGCGCACTTGTGTTCTTGCCAGCTTCTTACAAAGAATAATTCTTCAAATTATTTTACATGCCACGGTCACGTCAAATGCTACTCACAACCATAGCGATTTGTGCCACAGCATATACCGGACTTTGTCTATTCTTTTTTTTCACCCAACGTTC
>JABAAH010000144.1 GCA_014238855.1 Planctomycetota bacterium | reverse complement strand
TAAGAACATGCCTCTGCAATCCATCGGCCTCGGAAGGATGCTGACCACCTGATGGAATTGCCGGTAGGGAGCAATCCGCAAGACTCTTCTTTTGGCGAAGCGTGCTGAGAAGCTTCATCGCTAAACTACTTAAGCCAATACAGAATAAGCCTACTTCGATGTACTCAACCCAGTGACCGGCGAGGTACCGAACAATGTATTCATCACGAATGATTCCACGCTGAACGAGGGAGAAAAAGCAGAAAGCTACACCTGTGCCCCACAAAAGGGGTGATCGAAGTAAAAGTCTCGACATCTTCGTCAGGCTCGACACTGGTCACCTCCGTGAACAATCTTGCTCGTTACTGTCTGTCGTGCACGAAACACGAATAATTCTCTCATCGGTATTTCTTGCCCAAATGTTTGAACCCAAATAGCTAGCGCAATCAGATTCACTGCTACCGCATAGAAAGTGCAGCAGAGCAAGAGGAATAGGCAGGCAGGGAAGGGCAGGGAGGTTCGCTTTGCCATAAAAAATCCTGAAAACTTTGATTCGATCTGTTTTGTAACAGGCCCGGGCTGCAATACTCACAGTAGGGCAATGATCAAAAGTGGTGACTACAAGCCTTGAGCGCTCTCTTTGCTACTCTCAAAAGACGTTCTCAGACTGTTGCTTCACCAGATATTGCAAAAATTCAAAAACCTCAAGAACGCCAACTGTGAATTACCAAAAACACCGTATTCAATTTTTCTCTGGCAGAGCACTCGCTGTGTCCTGTTTTTTAACTGCGATCTGCTTTTCAACAGCTCTCAGTGCATCTGAAGATACAGGTGGTCTCTGGGTTTCAACATCGCAAATTGAAACCGGACTTCAAATGCTCCTTGTTGTTGACCCAGAAACAAAAGTACTTGCCGTCTATCACATAGAAACCTCGAATGGCAAAGTCTCTCTTCGAAGCACACGGGCACTTGGATACGACCTCCAAATTGAAAACTTCAATGCCACTGATCCGAAACCATCATCTATAAAAAAAATGCTCCGGATTGATTTAGTTCCAAAACCCCAAATCAACCAAATTGAAATAATTCCGCAATCGCCCATTGAAACCAGGAAAATCCAACCAAATCCCTAGAGTTTCATCTTCTGGTTTATTGCCGAGTCGTGATTTTGCCTATTTCGTGTCATGATGGACCAGCATTACAAGACCGTGCCGGTTGTATCGAATGCGATGACTGGATCGAGGCGAACCGACTGCGTAGACTTTCTTAGCGGGGATGGCCGAGTTCGCTAATAGAGCGGAGTTGGGTTTTATACCGTAATAAAGGCAGGCTGATTTATGGCTGGTGGTTTTTTAAACATCGCTGCGGCGGCCGCACATCTCAACATTTCCGAAGATGCAATAAAACAACTTGTTGATCAACGGAAACTTTTCCCCCTCCGTGATACGTCTGGTCTTAAATTCAAACCCGACGAACTCGACCGATACCTCGAAGACCAAAACGATGCTGACGCACAAAACGACTTGCCGGAAACCCCTGGTAGTGATATCTCACTCGATGGACTCGAACTCGATATATCAGGCAGTGATTCCGGAACTCAGAATAATGAAGTTCTCGAAAGTCCACATGATGAGCCGTCAGTACCTGATGTAAAACCAGAATCTGAAATCGTTCTCGCAGAACTTGAATCAGGTATTTCGCTTGCAGACAGCGGAAGTCTCAGTGATGGTTCAGCAATCGGGGTGACAGGTATTTTACCAATGAAGGAAGGCGAAGGATCATTACTCATCGGTGGTGACATGGACGGAGAAGATCTCGATGTTCCAGCCACGCTTCTTGGAGCAGGTGAGGGTCTGTCTACTGCCGATGAAGAAGAAATAGCCTCCAAACAACAGGACATCGCAAACGCAAAAAGCATTGTCATTGGAGACGACATTGATCTCAGTGGAATTGATATCGATCTAAGCGATGTCTCTCAATCTGGAGAAGCCGACTCACCACAAAGCCTCCTTCTTGGCGATTCTCTTGCCGGTGATCTTGATATAGAAGACATCGTGGCGGCCAGCGAAATCCTTGGAGCTT
>JABAAH010000143.1 GCA_014238855.1 Planctomycetota bacterium | reverse complement strand
TCGGTCGGGACCTACGCGAAGTCCTGAAGGTCACTGAGTTACGGCTCAGTGAACCATCTCCCCGTGGTGAGCTATTTTCAGAAGATCAGAAACCAGTTCAGTAAATATTTCAGGGTACGAAGTCATGTGGTCACTCACACCTTTTGAACAGTACATGGTTGATGATGACTGTGTTGACTCACGCATGAATTTTACTTTTGTATGGTCATGCGAGGGCAGGGTTGATAGGCAACGCTTGCAAAAAGCACTGGACACCATGCTTCCTCAACATCCGTTATTGACCTGTCAACTCAAGGGAAAGAAATGGGTGTCAGGTGACAGACGTGTTGTCGTTCAGCAGGCTGAACAGTTTGATCAGTATGGACGAGAAGTCGAAACCATAGAGACTAGCGTGGTTCCTCTTGTGGTTCAATTGGTTGATAAACGGGCAGGTTGTACTGAGATTCATATGACGTTTCATCACGCAGCATGTGATGGAATTGGTGCTACAGAATTCTGTGGCGATGTCTTCATGGCATATGCCAATGATTTTTTCGGTGACATCGGCAAGAAAAAAATTGCGAAGCGAAAACAGCTCGGCGCTGTTGAGCTCCTGGATTCAAGAAATCAACTTGCTCGTCCCGTGGTTGAAGGTGTGAGTTGGTTTGACGCTATTCGATTTCTTGTGGATGAAGCGAAGTGGTTTTTTCTTGATCGGGCGACAGCAATTCCGTGTGACGGTATAGATGATAATGTCGTACGGTCCTCTCAGCTTCTTTCCATTCAGCTTACGCCTGAGGAAACAGTCGCGTTACGTCGCAATGCGGATATGCGAGGCGCGAGTCTGAATGAATTCCTGATGTCGTTATTGACGGGTGTTATTGGCACATTTTGCCAGGCTCCTGGTCAATCAGAAAAATCATGGGTTGGTGTGGTGCAGCCTGTAAGTATGAGGCCGCGACTTGATCGTCGGATGCCGGCCTGTAATGGTATCGGTTATGCCTTCTATCGAAGAAGAATCGTTGAATGCAAGTGTTGGGAAGATCTTTTGCCAAAAATGATTCGTGATTCACGAGCCGTCGGGAAGTACGGTCTGGCGGGGTGTTTTCATGATGCAATCGCGGTTCTTCAAAAGGTTCCAAATCCATTCAGGAAATGGTTCGTTCGGTCAATGAGGCCTGGGACATTTGTATTTAGTTATCTAGGTGATCCAAGAAGGCGGTTCGCGCAGCCTCTCGGTATTAGTCAAGATACCGTGGACTTAGGTGACTGTAAGATTGTTGGATTTTCTGCTGCACCTCCACCACGGAAGGGAACTGAACTTGGGATTCTGGCTAGCCTTTTCGGACAGCGATTAACCGTTTGGGTACGACCAAGTCAGAGGCTTGCAGGAACATCATCGATGAAAGATTTGTTTGCATTGATTGAAACTGCGATTCGTGAACAAGTCACCGCGTCTGAAATGCCGCCTGCAACCTCTTTTGGCATCGCACAGGTGGAGTCAGAAGAACTTGCAAGAAGTCGTTAGGTCCGCGTTTTGGTCTAGTTATTTCTTGTAGTTCATGTGGTCTCAAAGTTTTTCTGGACGCTCGTTGCGAGTGTCAATCGTAGGGACGACTCTCCAGGGTATGAATTGTTGTGGCGGAGAGGCTTGTCTTCTGTTGAACCAATGCTGTGTCGTGGGGCTATGTTTGTGGGAATTTGTACAAAAAATTCAAAAAATAGTACGCAGAAGTCAGGAAATAAACGGTCGGCGCTGTTTTTTTTCAGTTGATATTTAAGGAGTACCATTTGTGGACATTCATACTCTAAACGTCCTATAGTTAAGTAGATAAGTTTTAGGATAGCTAGAGAGTATTCCATGTATTTGAGTCGACGTCAGGTGTTACGCGGAGCGGGTTCACTCGTTGCACTTCCAGCCTTGGAATCACTTGGGTTCCGCCGTTTTGCCAAGGCTGCCGCAACAGGCCTGAGTGGTCCCTCCAAGCGTTGTGTGTTTATGAGCATTGGCTTCGGCGTTACCAAAGAAACATGGTATCCCGACATCAATCAAACGGGAGCCAACTACGAATTATCTGAAGGTCTTTCTCCACTTGCTCGTCACAAGTCTGACATCACTGTTGTGCAGGGTTGCTCAAACCAGTTTGCGAACGAAGCGCACTGGG
>JABAAH010000142.1 GCA_014238855.1 Planctomycetota bacterium | reverse complement strand
GACCAATCGACAGGTTATGATACTGGCGGTGGTTTTGGTGCAGCAAATGCCGCGGGTGGTGCAGAGGACGACATCCCTTTCTAAATCTACAAGTCTCGATCACAACACAATCACATTTTAACTTCTGAAGGATTTTGGACATGTCCACAACAACTCTTAAAAAACCAAGACACCAGCGTCATAAACGTCTTCCGAAAGGTGAGAGGGGCGGAATCGAACTCTTGCTGATCCAAAACGTGGAGCATCTTGGAAAACAAGGTGAGGTCGTTGAAGTTCGACCAGGATACGCCAGCAACTACTTGTTGCCGCAAGGTCTTGCAACCGTCGCTACAGAACACCACAAGAGAATGGTTGAAAAACATAAGGCGAAACTTGCAGCCATTGCTCGTGAAAGATTGGCTGGACTCCGTGGTTTACTTGAAGAATTAGTCCGAACAAGCGTCACGATAGAGTCAAACGCAAATGACGAAGGCCATTTGTACGGCTCCGTTGGGGCACCCGAGATTTCACGATCGCTCAAGCAACAGGATCTTGTTGTTCCCCCAGACCAGATCATTCTGCAAGGTCCTCTGAAAGAGGTCGGTCTCTACACGGTGAAAGTACGTCTTGCAAGCGAGGTTGAAGGCGATCTCAAGGTCTGGGTTGTTCCTGCAAGCAGTGAAGAAAATTGAGTGAAGAATAGCCTTAACAACGCACACTAATTTCGAATCGAGATTCCTAAGTAACTGGCTACCGATGACTCTTGGTACATATGCCTAGCCAATCTTGATTCCAGGAAATATGAGCAGGAATGAAAAAACATCTGCTTGGGTGTAAATCGCGACTAAAAGTTCCAAATGAAGCAGAGGGCCTCTGAATGGGTGAGTCTCGTGGAAGTGTGACACAGTCTGTTCAGAATTCAGCTAGCTCCAGAAAGCAGAATAGGAACGGCAAACGCACAAGAAATCAATCGTATAGCCAAGATGAGCAGGATATTTCTAGACTTGGTCGTCCAGGAAATATCGAAGCCGAAAGAAATGTCCTCGGCAGTATTCTTCTTAAACCCGATGTCTGTGATGACGTTGCCCTATCTGTTCGACCAGAGGACTTTGCTGATGAAGCACATCAAATAATTTTTCGGCACCTCCTCGACCTTCATGACGGTGGTGCGAGAATTGATGCGACCATCTTGCTGGAACGATTGCGAACCAAGGGCGAACTTGACGCCGTTGGAGGCGCTGCGGCCATTGCAGAGCTCATTCACTCTGTCCCTCATGCTGCTCACGCCTCACACTATGCACATATCATCCGCGATAAGGCAATGCTTCGATCGCTCATCGATGCTAGTACCGATATTCTTCGGGATGCATACGATGCCTATGATGAGCCAAGAGAACTACTTTCACAGGCTGAAGAAAAGATTTTTTCGATACTCGAAAACCGTAGTTCTGCTGAAGCAAAGCCGATCCAAGCCGTTCTAGAAGACGTCATGGTGCGTATGGATGCTCGCATGAAACACGAGCATGCACTTGGTGGCGTCGAAACTGGCTTCACTGATCTCGATACACTTTGCGGTGGGCTGCACAACTCTGAGTTAATCATATTGGCGGCTCGACCCAGCATGGGAAAAACAGCGCTTGCGATGAATATTGCTGAGCATATTTCAATTAACAGCCACCAGCCGGTTTTATTTGTAAGTCTTGAAATGGCGAGTCTTGAACTTGCAGATCGACTTCTCTGTTCGGCCGCTCAGGTAAATGGACATCGATTACGTAATGGAACAATTTCACAGGAAGACAGACGTCGTCTTGTTCAAAAATCCTCTGAGATAAGTTCTGCACCGCTTTATATCGATGATACACCCGGTCGAACTTTGACGGAGATCGCTGCTGTAGCACGCCGGTTGAAACGAAAACAAGGGCTTTCGATTATTGTCATTGATTATTTACAGCTCATTGAACCAGATAACCCACGAGATCCACGTCAGGAACAAGTTGCTCGTATTGCACGACGACTAAAGACAATGTCTCGCGAGCTTGATATTCCTATACTCTGCCTTGCTCAATTGAACAGGCAAGCTGAGGCAGCACGAGATAACCGGCCGAGATTAAATCATTTACGTGAATCTGGTGCTATTGAGCAAGATGCCGATGTGGTGATGTTTGTCCATCGTGAAGAGTACTATCAAACAACAGATGAAGACCGTGAACGAGTGAAGGGTGAAGCTGAAATCATTGTGTCAAAACAACGAAACGGCCCAATTGGTGACATAA
>JABAAH010000141.1 GCA_014238855.1 Planctomycetota bacterium | reverse complement strand
GTTTCAAATGCCGGAGTAGAAAGAATTTCTAGATCAAAACCCTTCCCTTTTTGCTGTAAACAGAGAAACACTTTCCGATTTTTTAGAAAAAACGCCCAGGAGGCTTTTCGAATTGCAATCTGACCTACATAACGATCAGAGATAAAGAGGAGTTATAAGCGGAGAATTATCACTGATCAGCACGCTGTGAATAGAGCCTGAATCAAACTATCATTCGAAATAATCAATTCATTTTTGAAATAAAATACAGGATTGAAATAACACCCGCAGGTAAATGAATGAAACATTCATGGATTGCAGTATAGATCCTTCTAAATCCGACACTCAAACATTCACCAAGAGTGTCGCAAGTCCTAACCTGTAAAATCACATGAACCGGTTAATATCATATGAGGCTCTCAATATTTTTCCCCTCATTCCCCAGAAAGCACTTTCAAAGCAAGCACATCAATGAATGCACCACCCCAGATACTTCTCTTTGATGTCCTTCCTCAGGATCAGTACAAAGTAATATTTCCCAACCCTCGCTATGACGCAGAAAATATGATCTTCTTAGTGAGATCAATTAACGAGTCACTCGACTACACAATGGTGCGTATTTTCCTATGAGCCCACATTCCCTCTTCTATCTTTGCGTCTCCCGACTGCTACTGCTTAAGACCTACACGCTTTGTGTATTGCTTGCAGTAATCGCTTTGCACGCGCTGCCAGCCTCTTTTTTAGGATCTACCCTCTGCTACGCAGCACTCGCTTCAGCAGACATCACTGAGGCCGACACAGACGAGCAGCTTCTTGTGGCAGTCAAGAACACCCCACCGTTCAGCTTTTTAGACAATGATGAGCAATGGCAAGGGCTTTCCGTTGCACTCTGGAAACGCATCGCAACAAAACTTGATCTTGATTATCGATTTGAAGAAACTCCGCTCGATCATGCAATAGCCGGCCTCGCAAACGGATCATACGATGTTGCGGTAGGTGCACTCACAGTAACATCGGATAGAGAACGTGATTTTGACTATAGCCATCCATTTTATTTAACTGGTCTTGGAATAGCCGTTGCTAAACACAGACAATCCGACACAGGATGGCTTCCTAATTTTTACATGCCAAGCCGTCTTATTATTTTCATGGTTTGCATGTGTGTAGCACCGTTAGCAATTGCTTTCATTGTTTATCTTTTTGAGAAAACGTGTGATTCATCAGAAGATACGACTACGGTAAAAGGTTACCGAGATGCCGTGTGGTGGGCTGTTGTCACCATGACCACAGTAGGATACGGTGACAAAGTTCCACGTACTCATGTCGGCCGGTATGCTGCTGTGGCCTGGATGCTTAGTAGTATATTCCTCATTTCAGGATTTACTGGCGCAGTTGCTAGTTCACTCACCGTAGAACGGCTTACACATCGCATCCGTGGACCAGAAGATCTGGTAGGAAGAACGGTTGGTGCCATCCGACTGTCGACTGGAGCCGACTGGCTCAAACGCAGAGGAATCCCTTGCATTCTTTTCGACGAAATGAAACAAGGGGCAGATGCACTTGCACGTGGCCGGTTGGATGCATTTGTGAACGACCGACCAGTGCTGACCTATTTTGCAAGGTGGGAGTCGTGGACAATCACAGTCCTTCCTGGTTCTTTTGAAAACCAGTTTTATGCGTTTGGCATTAAAGAGGGGGACCCAAGGCGAGAGTCAATTAATCGGGCGCTTCTCAGTATTGTGGAAAGCGACTGGTGGCGTAATCAGATTGCGCGGTTTCGTGGTGAAAATGATTGAGGTTTTATGATTCTGATAGAGCAAGGATGGTTACAAATGAGAACAATAACGTTTTGTTTATTAGTAGGCATCATCTTCTCTTGTTCAGAAAATCGTGCGCACAGTGAAGATATGCTGGAAGGGAAAATCTATTTCTATAAAGAAGAGCACGGTGCGACTCGGGAGATAGAGGTTTATTTTCCAAAGAGTCATGAGGCCACTCATGACTCAGTTCCTGGCATCATCATGTTTCATGGTGGAGGTTGGGGTGGCGGAAAAAGAGATCAGTTCCGTTATCTTTGCCATTACTTTGCAAGCCGCGGTCTCGTAGCAGCAACTGTGTCGTATCAGTTAGCAACGAAGGCAGATGCAGGTGAGGGTTCTCGAAAACGTGTCTGCGTAACAGACGCTAAGAGTGCGATTCGATGGTACAAACAGCATGCTGTAGAACTGGGTGTTGACCCACAACGTATTATTGCAGGAGGAGGATCGGCTGGCGGACATATCTGCCTGCTTGCAACGACCAACCCCGGATTAAATGACGCGAATGATGACAGTAATTATGACACATCTGTCGCAGCGTATCTTTTGTTTAACCCGGCCCTCGGTATGGCAGATGCCAAAGACTATG
>JABAAH010000140.1 GCA_014238855.1 Planctomycetota bacterium | reverse complement strand
AAGTACGAGTTTTTGAAGAACGAGCCACATTTTACTCCTGAAAAAAAGGGCGCCAACGGAGAGTACTGATGGATGTAATGAGAGTAAAAAATCTTAGGGTATGAAACGCCTTATTGAGAAAGAAGTTGCGAATATTATTGTAGTAATAAAAGTATTATTAAAAGGCACAAGAAAGCATATCTGCTATTCCAATCGTTATGTCTGTCATAATTTTAATAGTAGTGGTCCGCTGTGAGCTGTATGCGTCCAGATCTCTGTAAGAGTCTTGCCTTTGACAGAGACCGTAATTTCATAGTCACCGAAGAACGCTTTGGTTTTCACCTGGCCATTGGTATCGGTCTGTCGATCAAGATTCGTTGACCATGTTTCATGCACAAGGTCACGCCAGATTTTGAGAGCGGGTCTTTCAGCCCAGTCTTTTCGAATCAATGTGCCCTCAGGTTTCCAGTGATAGCCAGCCCAGAAGCCCCAATTGATGAAGCCAGTCATTTTTGGGTGGCTGAATGACAACGTGAGGATATCACGCAAATAATCTGCATGAAGTTTGTCGTCATTACACACAAAGTCATATTCAGTAACAACAAGTCGATCGACAAGTGGTGCAAATCTTTCGTATCGCCTCCAGAGGTCTTCCATGCCTCGAAGATTGTTTACTGAAAAGTGACTTTGAAAACCAATGCCGTCAGCTTTGGATGGCGACTGGCTTTGAAACTTCTTCATGAATTGAAAAAAACGCTCTTCACGATCATTATCGAAGAGCGCTTCATTTATTATCAGTTTTGCAGATGTCATTGTGCGTTGCTCAGCCAAAAGATCTGAATAGACTGATGGACCGAAAACATCACGGAGATCTTTTTGAAATCGAATAGGATGGTTAATGGCATCCCATTCATGGATGACATCTTTCGTTAAGTTCAAAACATATGTCTCATGCTTTCGTATAGATGAGAGAATTTTGTTTGGTTTCTTCGCTGCGACAAAAGCGTTGCTCCATGGTTGAAGATTCCCCCAGACAAGTGTGTGTCCGCGCATAGGAAGGTGCCGGTCGTTCGCCCATTGCAGAGTATTTGCAAGATCAGAAAGAAGTTGGTTTGCGTAGTTTCCTTGTTTCGCATCTGGTGTGTGCTGCGGTATCAGCGCAGGCACAGGTACGAGTGCCTCAAAAAGCTCCTCAAATATTTGTCGATACCGTATGGCATTAGAACTCATATCATCAACAAGGCGAACGTGAAACGTGCTCCCAAAACCAAACGCATGACGACGCATTCGTATGCGTACGTCAGCTTGCTGGATAGCGTTTCCCTGCGCATCAAAAACACGAACAACCAGCGGTGACATTCTGTATTTTTCTATTCGTGCGGCTGCTGCTTCACGCCAGGGAGCATTTGGTTCACGACCCTGATACCCAGCCTCCATCATGGGCAGGCGAGCCATGTCGAAACCCGGGGGTGCCAGATACAGTCGAACGTCCTCAATTTCGATTTGTTGCGTCTGAAGATCGAAACTGATTCGAATCTTGCCCGTATTTTTTGGAAGTGCTGTAGCTGCTCGAAATGGATGAAAATACCATCCCCACTCACGACCAATCGTGCCTTTGTGGTAGAGCGCTGTCTGCCGAAGTGTGTCTCGGTCACCAATATGAATCAAGACACGCCCTGGGCGATTTTCCTTGGACTGCATATTGGTATGAACGAGTCGACATCGAACAGCAACGAAACCGACTTCGTCTTCTATAAGTGGAGTATCAAACGTTTTAGAGAACGCTAATTTGTTTCCCTTTTCAAGATTTCCGGTTGCGTCTGCCAACCACACGAAACTATTTCCAGCAGGTAGTTTTTCAAAGTGACCCGTTTCTACTGCCTTTGGTAACGTGTCCGGAAGACCTTCCTTAAGAACCTGCGTGAGCTCATCAGGAAGATAAGGCAATGATTGGGCAGTACAGTTGTCGGCATATAGAACAAAAAGTGAAACAAAAATCACTACAGCCAAGAATAATTCACAACAAGTAGGGAGAAAAATTTTATTCATCTTTTTTCCAGTGAGCATCTTTTTTTCCAGTGAGCATGAAACAATGCTACGCAGTGATGCCGAGTGGGAATTATAGTGCGTTGCAATGTAGGTCAGAAGCAAGCAATAGATTTCTTGAAAATTTCATGGTCATGGCCGAAAGTCGTCATCCAAGGTACCATGAGAATCAATGACGAAATGCAATTGGGAATCTACTGGAGAAAAATCAATGCAACCTTCTCTTTTTGTGCGTTGGCTTGTCATCTGTCTGGCATTCATAATATTTTCTGCAACGGGATCCGCTGAGCCACCGAATGGTGCAAAGCAACTCGAGGTTGATAAAGAGCTGAAAGTCCAACAAAAAGCTAGACAGGACTATGCGGGAACATGGCGAA
>JABAAH010000013.1 GCA_014238855.1 Planctomycetota bacterium | reverse complement strand
CTTAATTACGCCTTGAGAAATGCGGATTGGGCAGGTGGACCAACTGTAGAAAGTCAATTGCCTTCGGAAATGCTGGTAGATTACGTACGAGTTTATAGAACAACTGTCGAGCAATAAGAGACGAGACGTTGTCAGATGCCCATTCGCAAGCAGTTTTGAAAAAATGAAACGGCTTGACGGTGTTTTTGACCACCGTCAAGCCGAACCAGGGGCACCTATGATCAACAACAAGTTGCTCAGAGGTTATGACAACTAATACGTTTGCCTATTGAACAAGTTCAGTCGCGTCGGTTTCTATCCGAAATGCGAAATTCCAAAACTGCTATTTTCCGGGTGAAAAAAATGATCCAGAATGTATTTGTCCAAAAAGCGTTTATAGTAAAATTCCGATCGTAACAGTACATTTCTCCAGGCAGCGACCGGCATGAAACCTCTTCTCTCGAATTACCCTTTTGTTGATACAAAAGATATTTATGATGCACGAAAAAAACATGCATCTGTTTGGGGACCGTTCAAAAGTAAAGTTCACGGTAAGAAAAAATATCACATGGTGCATAACCGTTGTGAGCTGCAACGGTCATCGTTGGATTATCTTGCATGCACAGCAGGAGTGCACGCAGAGTCCAGTGCTCCTCAAGAGAGATATTTTTTAGTTCTCCCGCTGAATGGGCACCTTGAAGTTGAGGTAAATGGTCAGGGGTTCATTGCAGATGCAACGAAAGCAGTGGTTCAGGTTCCATGGGAGCATTACAAGTGGCGTTCAGTTCCTATGCAGGCAATTTTCTATGGCCTCGACATGGCTCTTGTGAACAAGTCTCTCCCTGACGGTTTTCGTGGGCGTTGTGGCTATACGCTGGAAGGTTCTTACAGGAATGTTCTGAAACAGACGCTTGTTGGTTTTGCTGAATCATTAGATGATTGGGCATCGGGAACAGTCGGTACCAAGCAGCTGCCTAGTTTTTTCAAGCATATGGAGGCAGCTGTGGCCGGATGCATTGCCGATGGGATTCGAGAGTGGGGAGCAGGAAGTTTCGAAGCTGGCCGAATCGGTCATATGCCACTCATGACCATTCGTACCTTTATGAGTGACAATCTAGATACAGAAATCACTGTGGGTGATATTGCAGACTCAGTCGGAGTAGGCATTCGAACCCTCCAGAAGGGTTTTGTTGACCACTACTTTATGGGTCCAAAGCAGATGCTCAAAATAATGCGGCTTGATAGAGCCAGAGAACTACTCAAAGCCAAAAAAAGCCACGTGCACTCTGTGAGTGGGGCGTGTAAGGCCGTTGGCTATGGGCATGCTGGACGATTCTCGAAAGAATACGAGGTTCGTTTTGGAGAGACTCCGTCAGAGACATTAAAACTGACAAAAGCATTGTCGCGTTGAGCAGAATGTTTCTGGAAATTATCCAGAAGGCCACTTTTTTTAAGGCTACATGAAATATTTATTTCCATGTATAGGCGGCAAGGCCATCAAGTCGGCGAATAAATATCTGGTTCTTACTTACAGCGATATGTCCCCACGTATTATTTTCAGCGACACGTCGTCTATCTATCAGGTCGAATCCATTTGGGTCTGCACTGATCAGAAGTAATTCACCGCTTTCATCAAGCACGAGAACCTTGTCATCTAGAACGGCCATGCTTTGATACTTGCCGTACGGTGTTGTTCTCCAAGCTTCTTCACCTGTTTCTAGATGAATGCAGACGATTCGTTGGTTTCGTAGGTGGAGGTAAATGTGGTTGGCGACGATAACTGGTGACGACATATAGGCCTGGGATTTCCCGGACCAAATCTCCTCAAGTGAAGTACTCTGATCGGTATGTTTCCAGAGCTGGGAGTGACCAGAATGAGCGCTTGTGAAAATCATTTCGTTATGAACTGTAGGCGTCAATATATTCATGCCACGAAAGGCTTCGATATCTTGCGACCATATTTCATCACCCGTTAGAGGATCAACTCCTTTGAGTGATTTTCTTGTTTGTACAAGAAGAATTTTTTTGTCTTGAAGCGTTGTAATGATAGGAGAGCTAAACGCACTTCCAAACATACCGCCACCATCGTTCGCAACTCTCCAGATAGTTTCCCCGGTTGTTTTGTTCAGCTTAATAAAACCACCTCCAGCCTGCACAAAGATTGCATCACCGTGCACCAGTGGTGAAGATGCAAAACCAAAGGATGGCATTGGCGAATCAAAGCGTTTCTTAAAATCAACATCCCATTTTGTGTCCCCAGTTGCGCAGTCCAGTGCATAAAGCACATCACACATTCCGGCGACGTAAAGAGTCTCTCCGTCACATGCTGGTGTTGCTCGAATCCAACTCCCATTCGACGCGGCGAAAAATGGTACTGTCATGGCTCCTTCCCATTCAGTCCTCCAGAGTTTGTCACCAGTTGTCTTGTCGTATGCATAGACAACCTCTGTTTTCTTCTCATCGGTTTCAGTTGTAAATACACGGTTCCCAACAACAATAGGACCGGAATAGCTTGGCCCCTGTTCAACTTCCCAAGACAGTTCGAGATGATTTTCATCAAGGGAGTTCGGCCACTGTGTGCCAACAACCCGGCTGTCACGTGTTGGGCCTCGCCACTGCGGCCAGTCGGTTGGCAGAAGTTCCCCAGCGAATGCAACAGTATTTAAGATAAAAATTCCCAGAAGGCTGAAGCTAGAAAATCTCACAAAACGTTTCATGCGATACCTTTCCCACCCAAAGGGGATCATAAAAACTGTGGCTTTGAAATGAATTACTCAAACACGGCTGCCTTGAAAATATTCTATTTCAATTTTTGCAAGAAGGGTAGTCGGAAGTCGACTCAACGAAGACGTACTCGGCCGGAATACGAGTAGTTCATGGGCTGTGTCATGAAAAACCCGCCGTTTTGTCATGGTACTAAATCCACTAAATGATGTACTACGTGTCAGGATTCTGGTTTGATGATCTTAGAGTACTGTTTTGCGCAGCTTCCATGATTGAGAGGCACTGCTGACTACAGTATTCATTTCAATGGTTCCGTGTGGGAGCGGACAAGACTTGTTCTTTTTTGTAACGATAAATGTTTTTCTGATTAGGCCTTGGAAATCAATGAGGGTATTTTACAGGGCATGGTGAATGAAATTGGAAAGTGGTATGTCTTTTTTCCGGTAAGCACGAGCTACGAATCAGTTCAGTAGACAGAGAATACCAGTGCTATATTTAGGGTTATAGAGTTCTAGGTGAGTAGGTGTTGCTTGGCATAATTGTGATGTGTCTATCTCGCAAGAAAGTAGTGGGGTTATAGGTGAGGGTCACTGAAATAAGTCGTTGTGTCTTGTCAGTTCTTTTCTGTTGCGCTGCTTTTAGCGTAAGTGGCTCTGCTCGTGCTTCAGAGCGACTGCCAAACATTCTTGTATTCCTCATGGATGATATGGGGTACGGCGATGTTCGTGCGCTGAATCCGGATGGAGCTGGTTTTGAGACGCCACATCTCGATAATCTTTTGAAATTGGGTGTGACATTTACGAATGCTCATTCGTCTGCGTCTGTTTGTGCACCAACGCGATATGCACTGCTTACTGGTAATCACGTCTTTCGCGGTCGTAATCCTGGTGGCACCTGGGGACATTTTTCAGGTAGCCAGATTGTGTCGAATCAACAAACGATTGCTGACGTCCTGAGGCAAGCCGGCTATTCCACAGCGTTCTTTGGGAAAAGCCACCTTGGTTCGAGGTTTCTAAGGCCAAGTGGAATTCAGGCCACTGGATTTGATGACGCAGACGTAAGCCAGCGTTTCTATGACGGGCCGCTTGATCATGGTTTTGATTATTCGCTGACACTTCCAGCAGGCATACAGAGTGAACCCTATGCGTTTTTCAAGAATGATCGTCTTGCGCGGTGGAATAATCTACAGAAGTCCTGGCAGTATTTTCAAAATGACTCAAACGCCCGTAAGGTCTTTAAGGCGACCGCTGCAAAAAATAGTAAAAAAACAGCATATGCAATGGACAACTGGAATACGGAGTCCGTTGGTCCGTTATTGATGCACGACGCCCTCGGTTTCATCGATCGCCATGTGGCTACTGTTGAAAAAGATAAGCCATTCTTTCTTTATTATTGTTCACAGGCAGGCCATTCGCCTTATGTGCCCCCCGTTTCTTTTAATACATGTGATCCAATGAGTACGAATGATCTTGGCGTGACTGAGGCGATTCCAATTGCCGGCACAACGATCAATAAACGAACAGATATGATTCGAGAGGGTGATGTTTCCGTTGGTCTGTTCGTTAAAAAACTGAAGTCACTTGGGTTATTTCAAAACACGCTTATTGTTTTTACAAGCGACAATGGTGCTGCTATTGGCCCCGCTTCTTCATGGTCTCAGTCTCTGTACGCTGACGCAAAAGACAATAGTCCGTATGGTGGGAATCGCATTGAAAAAAGTGTCGGTGTTCCAAGTCGCGTCCACCGCAATGCCCAGGGTGTTTCAGAAGACGGAAGCCCCTTGCGCGGTGAAAAAGGTTTTGTTTATGAGGGTGGGCATCGGGTGCCACTAATTCTTTGTTGGGAAGAAGGTATTCCAGGTTCTCGAAAAATACAAAATCAGATAATAGGTCTCCATGATCTCTATCGAACAATCTGTGGCCTTGCTGGTATTGAAGTACCAATTGATCAAGCACGTGACAGTTATGATTTCTCTGAAATTTTAAGATCGGATGGCATCGATGGACCACTGATACGAGATTCACTCTACATTCAATCGAATAGGCCTTGGGAACGAAATAAAAAGAGGATTTTTAATACGTGGGCAGCGTACACCGCTACTGCAACGAACGGCTCCCTGAATTGTTGGAAAGCTATTCTTGAGTACAACACGAAAAAGAAAGGTGGAAGAAGCGATGCGAGGTGTGTTGAGCTTTTTCACTTAAGCCAAGATCCATCCGAGGCCCAAGATATTCCTGAAGAGAGAAATTATCGGGCTGCTTTAGAAACACAGTTTCACAGAATGGTGGGTGATGAGCGTGTTATTCGAGATGACTAGAGGCTGAGTATGTGGGCACACCACCAATTTTCAAGATCCACGACATTTTATTCTGAAGGTAAGGAGTGGCTTGGTCCCACACCTGATCTAACATGCGCTTCACATTGTGGTATGAAACTTTAAGGACACTCCAGAAAAAGTGTGCTTTATGAATTTGTTTTTCCCGTGTGCGGAAGACGATTGTCCGCAAAAGTTGTATATCAGTCTCTCATCAGCAGGTTTTGTGCAAAAAAAAATGAATCAAAACACAGGTGTGTATTTGTTCTAAAGGGCGTGTCTGTTACGTGCTGGAAGAATATGTTCGTTACGAATGTAAGATATTATTATCATAATGTAACGCCATAAGTTTTAAATTATCAGGGTCATCGATTGTTGAGTCTCTGTCAGACGAACTACAAAAAGTAAAGAAAGTTTGAATATATGGTGAGCCAGTGTCTTTGTGGACTTCTAAAAAAAAGTTGTTTTCTTTCCCTTCTTTTTTTACTGTTCAGTGTTTCTGGCCGTGCTGAGAACAGGCTCTCTGAGGTACCAAGTGATGTCTCTCTCCACCCAGCAGTTTCAGCATTCTTTCATAGCAATGATAGCTTCATACAGGATGTCATTATTCCTAGTATGGAGCGAGAACGAAAACATGACATCCACATACGAGTTGTTTCGGAACACGGAGTTGCGTTCAAGAAATGTCAGCTTTTTGCAGAATTACAAAGCCATGAATTTCATTTTGGTCATTGCAATTTAGCCACAGAAAAAAGTGTGAGAAAACGGAAGCAGTTAAATGATATTTTCCACTTTACATGTCCTGAGAACCTCACGAAGTGGAAGAACTATGCACCGCGTTTTGGTGCGTATGACTTCTCGAAAATTGATGCGATGGTTGATTATTGTGACATCAATAGGATCGGTGTCGAATGGCATTTTCTTTCGGGATACCACCCGGAATGGCTTGCTTCTGTGGGTTCCGATGCTGAGAAAGCAGCAGTTCAGTTGAACAACAGCAGGATGGTCCTTAATCGATATCAAGGCAAAGTAAATTTCTTTCAGGTCTTTAATGAAGATTGGCACACCCATGTTCAAAGAGCAAAGGTTTACTCTGATCAGACATCATATTTTTCAAAATTGCGACAAGAGTTTCCGGACGTTGAGTTTGGTGTGTGTGATTGCTGGTCGTTTAATAAAGAAAATCGTTTGCCGGGTGTTACGGAACTCACTGCTCGCTATCCGGGGATAGATTTTGTATCAATGCATGCACATAAACCACGTCGGCTCTGGGCGAGCCCAAAAGAGATAATCGATACTTTCGATCAGTACAAAGACAGTAACATTAAAATACATATTACTGAATTCGGAATTATCAAGGGTGAAATTGAGGGTGGTTATCGTTCGGGCCAATGGACTGATGCCAAGCTGGCAGAATATTTTGTTCAAGTAGCTGTAGCCAGTTTTAGTCATCCGGCAGTTCGAGTTTTCAACCTTTGGGCCAATTATGAGAAATTCACTGGGAATCAACTTTTCAGTGAAGGAGGGGAGCCAACCTCTCAATATAAAGCACTAAGAAGTCTTTTGAGTGACAAACTAGTCACTCGTGTAGCGGGTGAAACTGACCATCAGGGAGCATGCGTGTTTGACGGGTTTCATGGTCGATACAAGCTGTCATTGAGGACCAATTCGGGCCGAAAACTCACGATGCATGCGAATGCTGGTCATCAGCAAACGCACATCAAAATTATCGTGAGTGAAGATGAGAGCACTGCGCATGTTGTAGAGAGCTCTGCGCATGTTGTAATTGAACAAGAAGAAAGATAGTCCGCAAACAAGTTCATCAAACAGTTACTATTCAGAAACTTAAACGATTTATTTTCTGATCTATTGAATAAGAGAAACTTCACCAGAGCCAAGGTCGTAATAGGCACCAATAATATCTATTAATCCGTCGTCTTTGAGGCCCTTGAGGATTGTGCTTTCTTTTCGAATCCGTCGTACTGCCATACGGATATTTTCACGACAGATGTGTGCAACATATTCTGGATTTTCGCTGGTCTTCTCACCACGAAACGGTTGCGCGGCTTCAAGGGCAGGACGAATTTTAGCCAGCATAGGTGTGATATTTCCAACTTGAACATTATCAATAGCTGCTTGTATGGCACCGCAGTGAGTGTGGCCCAGCACAATGATGAGTTTTGCGCCTGCAACGTGACATGCAAACTCCATGCTGCCAAGAATATCTTCATTGATGAAGTTACCAGCGACGCGAGCTACAAAAATATCTCCAACACCACGATCGAAAACATCTTCAACAGGAATTCGGCTGTCGAGGCACGACAGGACTACAGCTTTAGGGAATTGTCCAGCATATGCTTCTCGAACCTGCTTGGAATGGTTTCGTTCTGTCAAGACATTCGATATGAATCTTCTGTTTCCTGCCATGAGTTCAGCGAGAACACTCTGTGGCGTAAGCTTTGCTTGTTGTTCTTGCGTAAGAACCTTCGAGGGAAGCGGCTCAGCCGCTCGGCTTTGAAGGAAAAGTAGGGTACTGATGCTGAGTGTGGCAAAGATTAAGGAAAAACGAGACATGGCAATATGTAAACCTTATGTTCGAGTGTAATTTTTCGTCGTGTAGCGAGATGTTTTAGGTTTCTGTTTCATGAATAATTTAGAAGAAATTTATTGCTTTAAAAAAATTGAGTTTTAGACAACATAGCTTATCGTAGATGTTTGTTTTAAGATATTGGTTCCAGATTTTTTAATCATGGAATACTTGTCTTGGCGGAACGGAATAAGTCCTTGATTTGTTTCCAGGTGCTCTGCTGATGCTCTTTGCCAAGTCCGTGCCCACGCGCAGGGTAGATCTTGTAGGTCTTTGCTCCGGGAACTCTGTTAAACGCAGCGAAGCTTGTTGTCGGTGGGCAGATTTGATCTTGTAATCCGACGTTCATGATCGTTTGGCAAGTGACTCGTTCACAGAGATTCATTGTATCGAAGTAGCTCATTGTCTTTAACGTATGTGCCCAAGAGCGATGTTGTTTTTTGTTTAGCCAGTTATCCATTTCGTCCCAGTGTGTGAGTTTGAAATAGTTCGCCCAGTTGCAAAGAAATGGTATGTCTGCAACACACAGATCAATTCGGTTATCAAGCGCCGCGGTTGCGAACGCGAAGCCTCCTCCTTGGCTGGCTCCCCATATGGCAATCTGTTGTTGGTTTGCTTTGTCGAGAGTGCAGAGGAAGTCAACGGCGCGGACACAGTCAAGATAGGCTCCGCGATAAAAATATGTATCTCGATCATCAAGGCCTCGTACCCAATAGTCTTGTGGCTTGCCAGATATGTCATCTTGGCTGTTGCCATGTCCACGTGGATTGAAAGAAAAGACGATCAGGTCTTCTTGGTCACCAACAGGCTTCATGTTTTGTCCATAACCAGGCACTCGAAGTACAGTAGGAAAGAGCCCATCTTGTTTCGGTATTTCGAGCCAGCCCCGCACGCATACATTGTCAAAACTCTGCATGGAGACTTCAAAGAGGGAAACCTTTGATTGTGATGGTTGTTCGTGAGGTCGTAGTTGGAAATTGGGTGCTGTTGAAGCAAGTTGAGCTAAGGAATCTTGCCAGAAATTGAAGAAATCTGATTCTCTTGTGAGTGGGCATACGATGTCCTCCACATGAGATCCAATACGATATCGTGCTGAACGAGTCTTTTTGTTCTTTGATGTGACGAGTTGGCATTCGATTTCTGCAAATCCTGCGGAGGGCATGGAGAAAGAAAATGTATGAGAACTAGTTTGTTGCCGCCCTAGAGTAATAGCTTGCTGAACCGGTGAAGGTGATTTAAAAACTGGAGAATGGGCACTCCACACGACTGTCCCAGTGATAACTTCATCTAGCTTGTTTTTGATCGAAGCTGTCAGGGTGACGGGGCTATTCGTTGCCACGATGCCGTCATGATCGCTGGACGTTAATGTGATCTGTGCAAATCGCTTTTGGGCAAAACATGTTTCTGCATTCGCATAGAAGGGAAGTATAAGAAAGCAAATCTTCAGGACATTAAGACAGAGTGAAAACATGTTGTTAATTAAATGTAAGGGTTTTTCGTTTATAAAATACAGCTCAGTATCTCATATTTTGGAAGCAGTTTTATCAATTATGAAACAGTACCCGCTATGTGTCATTTTTTTAAGCATTCCTAGCTTTTGTTTTGCGGTGTCGGGTCAAATTGAACAGCCTCCAAATGTGGTTGTTTTCTTAGCTGATGATATGGGGCTCGGAGATACCAGCGCTTATCAGGATTGGACTCATAATGCAGACACAGTGCAGCTTGTAACACCTGCCATGGAGAGACTCGCGGCAGAGGGGGTTCGGTTTACTGATGCCCACTCACCATCAAGTCGATGTTCTCCAACAAGGTATGCCTTACTCACTGGACGATACTGTTGGAGGACTCGACTCAAACACTGGGTGCTGTTTGGTGTTCAATGCCCTCCTCTTATTGAACGAGAGCGTGTTACATTTCCAGAGTTTTTACAATCTGCGGGTTATCGAACAGCAATGTTTGGGAAGTGGCATCTTGGCTTGACATACCGCAATAAAAAAGGAATTGCAGCTACGGGATGGGATGATGCTGATCTTACCCAGCCGCTTGCTGATGGTCCTCTCGACCATGGGTTCGATGTATTTTTTGGGATTTCCCGAAGTCACGGAACATCTGGTCCAGATGGGCAGAAGAAAAACAGCTCGACGCAACGAATTGGCCCGGGCTGGATCGATGGACGATCGGTTCTTGGCGCGACGGGTGATGGGAAAAAACTAGATGGCTCTTATCAGCTTCATGAGGTCGGACAAAGACTCGATGCAATGGCACTCAACTTTTTGGAGCAGGCCTCATCAGAACCACAACCGTTCTTCCTTTATTTCGCGTCTCCTTCGAATCATAGCCCATACACGCCATCTGATGCATTAGGAGAAGATCTTGTTGTTGGTGCCAGTACATTTAAAAGCGGGAAATCAACAAACAGTAAGAGACTTGATTTTGTGTATCAAAATGATGTTCATATTGCACGGCTACTTGATTTTCTTGACAGAACACCCGACCCACGTCGGCCGGGCCACATGCTACGCGATAATACGTTGTTTCTCTTTTCGAGTGACAACGGTGCTGAGCAATTATCAAAAGTTTGTACTGGGCCGCTTCGCAGCCATAAGGGGTCAGTTTATGAAGGTGGGCATCGCGTGCCGTTTGTTGCTTGCTGGCCACATGGAGGCGTAGGAGATGGTCAAGCAGAAACTCCGGGTCGTGACTGTCCAAGGCTGTGTGCTCTCAACGATGTGTTTGCAACGGTAGCTGAAGCCATTGGCAAACCGCTTCCACCACTTCATGGTGATTCCTATGGAGCAGAAGACAGTATCAGTCAGTTTGCAGCGATGCAGGGAGCACTGACTGACCCGCGTGTGGCAATCTTTCCGAATGATCACAAGGAGGCGTCAAGAAAAACGTCAGACAAGAGGGCCTGGGTTGCAGTACGGTCTAATGCAGCACCAGTTGCTGGACAGTGGAAACTTTTTCTTGATCATCGCTATGCATGGCAACAGAAACTATTTCCTCAGGAACTATACAATCTTACAAATGATTTAATGGAGAGTGAAAATCTTCTTGAGGATCCAAGATATCGTCCGGTTGTTGAATTTCTCCTCGAGCAGGCACGAACTGCTGCAGGAGATGAAGGCTATACAAGGCAACGTGTAAAGTGATAAATGAATTCCATATATTTTTTCGAATTTTGTTTTGCAAGGCAATTTTCAGGAACAAAAATCTAATGAGGCGAGTGATGAACGTATTGAATCAAAGAGAATATACAACTATTTCTCTGATGGCTGTCTGTGTTGTCTTTTGGTCAGTTTGTGATGCACGTGAGAATAGTGAAAATCGCCCACATATTGTGCTCGTGATGGCAGATGACCAGGGGTGGGGGCAGACAGGCTATTACGGACACCCGTTTCTCAAGACACCACATCTTGATGATATGGCTGCACATGGTCTTCGACTTGATCGTTTTTACGCAGGGGGTCCGGTGTGTTCGCCGACTCGGGCAACGGTGCTTACCGGGCGAACACATGAGCGTACTGGCGTGATGTCACACGGATACCCGTTACGTTTGCAGGAAAAAACGATTCCTCAGGCACTTGCTGAAGTCGGTTATGTTACGAGTCATTTTGGCAAGTGGCATTTGAATGGAATTCGAGGAGCTGGGGTCCCAATTTTACCAAACGATGAACGCCGTCCAGACGTATTTGGGTTTCAGCACTGGCTTTCGGTAACGAATTTTTTTGATATGCATCCATTGATGGGACGTCGTGGTAAGCCTACCGGTGTTTTTGAAAAAAAGAGCGGGGATTCTTCAGAGGTAGTTGTATCCGAAGCTCTTCAGTTCCTTGAGGAACAGCTTATGAAAAATCCTGATGCACCAACATTCACAGTGATTTGGTTTGGAACACCACACGCTCCTTGGGCATCCCTAGAATCAGATAGAGATCCATTTGCTAAGTTATCTTTTCAGGCTCAAAGGCACTACGGTGAACTTGTAGCAATGGACAGAAGCATCGGTACGCTTCGTAGTGGTCTTCAGAAGCTTGGTGTCGCAGATAATACACTGCTCTGGTTTTCATCAGATAATGGGGGGTTGCCGAATAAAGATTTTCAGCCAACGGTGGGTCAATTAAATGATTCGGTTGACGGCATGGTGCCATTGCGTGGTTCCAAAGGAACGCTCTACGAGGGAGGGTTGCGAGTCCCGTCTATTATTGAGTGGCCGTCACGAATTGAGCCAAAAATCTCACAATTTCAGGCTGGTGCAGTCGATATATTTCCTACGATTCTCGAGGTTGTGGGGCTTCCAGAAGAAACCATGCTGCCGGTACATGACGGTGTCAGTTTGTGCCAACTCTTTGATGGTGAGGCCGGTGAACGCAATAAGCCGATGGGTTTTCGCTGGAACGGTGGCGGTGCCTGGATTCACGGGCGATATAAGTTGGTCATCTTAAACACGTCCAAAAACACAGAGAAGTCCAAGCAGAACAAAGAGTCTCAGGAACTGTTCGATCTTGTAGCTGATCCTACAGAGTCCAGAAATATTGCTCAGGAAGAGCCAATTATCTTCCAAGATTTGATGCGTGAGTATGCATTGTTCTCCAAATCAATTGATGAAAGCATGCGTGGTCGTGACTATCCCTTGGGGAGGCTGAAAGAGCCTGACCCAGAACCCAAACGATGGACATCGGATGAAACGGTTTACACTCCTTTTCGTAAGGTATTCGAAGAAGAGCAAAAGCTTTTAAATAAACTCACCAAGCCAGCCAAATCTGATTGATGCAGTTGGGCAGATTGGCTTATTGCGTCACATTTCTGAATACGCTTTTGGTACCAGAACATACTTATGAATCGTACTGACTGTCCCTTCATACTTTTCCACTTTACTAAGAACTTTCCAGGCGGGATGTTCTCGGAACGATTTCCAAGCCTGAAGTCGTGATTCTTCACTGGGGTACATTGTCAGATAGGTAAGGTTTGGGGTGTGCGGGCCAATCACAGCTTGCCCGATAAAAATCGGAGTGATTCCACAGTCAAGAAAAATCGGCACCTCACCGTTATTGAACATGTCAACTTTAAGTAGCCCTAGTTTTTCATGAGCACTTTCATATGTTCGTAGTTCATACACACGATTTTTATTTGTGGTGACGCCTGAGGGAACTTTTATCTTAGGCCAGCAGTCCATCGCAACTAAGAGTTCACTCGAAATCCGCTGGTAGCTTTTGTCCCTATTACCACGTAAAAAAAATGCTGCTGCGTCACCTAGGTACTGCTGGTCAGACTGAATAACTTCACGATTCTGCACCATTGCCAAGGGGTCGGTGTGAGGAATGATCACAAAGGCTGTCTTGGTCCCGGTCTTATCACTCGGAGCATTCGTGAAAGCGCCAATAGGTCCAATGCCGTGACGTTTTAAGCAAGGTAGCAGGGCATTCGATAGGTACTGATCGACTGCTTCTTCGTCACCATCGTCACCGATGACGTACCCTCGAACCTCGTACACTTCAGCCCTAATATCGAAAGAAAAAATACAGAAATTTATACAGTATGCAGTAAGCAGTATTGCAGTTTGAAAAAACGTCTTGTTCATATAATTACATTTCTGTGCAACTGGGGATGAAAAAATTCAGTAGGACACGGTAGTACGACAGAATACGTTTGTAGATTTGTGTTTTTGGTATGTATTTGGGAACGGCGAAACCATGCAAACAAGAACATCACTCTGTGTCGATGTTCTTTTCGTAACGGCTTGGGACTGTTCGATGTTCTGTTTCAACAGCATTTTTGTATTTCAACAAGAGCGACTGCATTATGTGCTGATAGTTTGGTAGTCCAAGAAGGTCTGTGTCTTCGTGCGGATCATTTTGTAAGTTAAAAAGATTTGTTGGTGTAAAATGAGTTCGTTCTTGATCACTCTGCATGATTAATTTGTAAGGCGTTTCTCGAATCATGACTTCGCACTGTGAGCCTGCTTGCTGCAGAAAGACATCTCTTTTCTCGAAGAGTCCCTCGCCTGTAAATAACGGAAGTAAATTGTTTGAGTCCAAGGCCTGGTTGTTCGGGATTTTTGTACCCACTAAGGCGGCAAGCGTTGCGATAATGTCCTGATTGCTAACCAGTTCTTTTGTGATGCCGGGAGTGATCTGGCCTGGCCATACTGCGAAGAAAGGAACGCGATGTCCTCCCTCCAGAGGAGAGTTTTTGTTGCCTTTCCATCCGCCGTTGGATTGATGGCCTTTCTTTCCAGCGGGCTGATCAGCGAGGCCACCATTGTCTGAGGTGATGATGAGCAGGGTGTTGTCGTAGTCATCAGTTGCGTGCAGGGCGTCAACAATGCGCTTGACCTGCATGTCAAAGTCAAGAAGCATGTCAAGGTGGTTTGTCGGTGTCTGCCCCATAATCTTTTTTCCATCAAAAAATTCTGGGGGACAATGTGGTCGGTGAACCATTGGTGAGCAGTAGTATAAAAAAAATGGTCTGTCGTCTTGGCTGGCCTCCGTGATGAAGTCAACGGCTTTCGCTGACAGTTGTTGACCCATTTCACGGGAGTCCCACTGGGAGTCGCCTAGGCCGGGCCCCTTGTCGGTGATGTCTTTTGGATGAATGGCAGTGGCATCATTGAGGTAAATAATTTGTGAGTCCGCAGCGATCGGACTCCACGTCTGGTTTTCGTAAAGCAAATAAATTGGACCTTGAATTCCACATGGAGATGTGAAGTCATAATCAAAACCGCAATCTTTTGGCCCACCTGAAATCAATTTAGATAGATCAACCTTCCCGGTAAGATCACCATTCTTTGGGCCACGATAAAATTCCGTCTGGCCGGGGATGAGAAAGTCACCACCTAAGTGCCACTTGCCAATAAATCCAGTTTTGTAGCCAGCGTCACGGGCGACAGTTCCAAGCGTTGCATGTCCGGTTTTAAAAGAAGTTTTTCCAAAAGTACTCCAAACACCCCACGGAGCGTACGAACGGTAGTTGTTGTTTCCACTCATAACGGCATAACGAGTTGGAGCGCAGAGCGACGTGGCTGAGTGCCCGTCAGTAAACCAGAGCGAGTTTGAGGCGAGACTATCGAGGGTAGGAGTCTCAACAACCGGCATCTTATTCTGAATGGTTTTAACGTAGAAGCTGATATCACCAAGTCCTAGGTCATCTGCCAAGATGACAACAACGTTGGCGCGACTTTCAGTTGCAAAAACGGTGCATGAGCTGAAAAAACTGATTACAGTCAGCAGAATGAATGGGATTTGATGACACTTGATATTCATTGCCAAAGACCTTTTCGGTGTACGACTTTCCACGGTGCTGTATCCGATGGACAGTATCAGCGTTTGGAAGGAAACCACACCGTACGATTAGTGAAAAATAGAAATCTAGTGTAAAATGAGCTTATCAATTTATTGCGGTGAGAAATGGTTTGTTGTTGCGAATTTAATTGACCTGGAGGTACCACATGTTCCGTCATCTGTGTTTTTTAGCTATTGGATTGTGTGCTGTGGTTTCAGCATCTTCTGCGAGCGCCCAGTCGTGGAAACACGCAGGCTCAAAAGCAGCTGGATATTATTCAGAATATCATGGTCACAGTTCTCAGAGTCACTTATACGGTGCTCAGTCTCATGCAAAGCACTACAGTAATTATCTTTCAACAACCACGACAGTAGACCCATCTGTTGCTCGGATGGCTCACGATTCAATTGGAAATCATCTTAACAAAACACAGCAGCACCTCAGCCAGATGAAAAATCAGCTTTCTGCCCATGGAAATAAGGAAGGCGTCGAATCCATCTCAGAAATAGAAGGTCATTTGCAGGATGCACGATTGCACCACGCGGATCTCAATAAAATTACAATTCAAAAACCAATTGATTCGAAGGCTGCAAAGTCAACTGTCGATAGCCTGCAATCGTCTATTAAAAAAGCGTTTGCTGGTCATGCCAGTCTTCTTGAATTGCTTGGCATTCAAAAATCAACAAATGAGGGAAAAGAGAGCAAGTAGTCTCTCTTTAGTCTGTTTGTTAGTCGTTAGCACGTGGTCTCGAAAAGACTTGTTGCGTTCCGTGATTTGTTGAGTGGCGTTTGGCTAAGGTCATCGATTTTTATATTTTCGGTTCTTATTACAGCCGTGAAAATACTTGCCGTGGGGTTTATCTTGCCGAAATGACTGTGTTCAGTTCGGGAATCCGTGCGAGTACTGTCGAGTTGGTGGCCCATGGCATGTTCTTCAAACTGAACTCGCCGTAATCGATTCATTGAATGCATGAGGACAAGAAGTTATACGTATTCAGTACTTAAGAAAACTAAATATGTACTGATAAACAGTGAAGGTCAGTTGCTTAGCCTGCAAGAGGCGGATTCAATAACTCATCGTAGTTATTGAACGACATCACGCACTGCGTTTGAGTGGTATTTTGCGACGGCGGTGCGGTCGACCAGTGCGGGCATGCCCTTCGTCGTATCGGAGTATACGACTGGAATTTGAGGAGACCTCATTCGATCTCTGTGCTGTTCCTGTGGCTTGGCTACGCATGAGTCCAGAGAGTTCACGAAACCGTGGAATATACATTCCAAATTGTAGAAGTGCTACGAATCTTCCCACCAAAACTGGCAGGGTGCCAAGTGGTGCTCGTACTATCGCATGGCGAAGAATTTCAACGATGTGTAGTACTAGGCTTTGTGGAATTGGTTCGGCTGCAATTGAACGCCAGAAAAGCCGCTCCCCATATAAGCCTGCCTTGAATGCTGGCTGGGGATGATGTCGTTCGGGCGCTGCAATAATCTTTGAAGTTGGTTCAAAAACAACGCGGCCGCCCGTTGCATGCAAGGATATCGCCATGTCAGCGTCTGCATATTCATCACCGCAGGCAGGACAAAAACCAAATAGAAGTCGATCAATCATTTGGCGACTCCAAAAGCCAGCCTCAAGTGTAGGGCCGGAGGGCGATGGATAGTCTTTCTTATGAAAGCCTTGAACCCGTGAAGTATCTCCCCGCGGTCGCAGCATGACGCGTCTGCCACCGCGACCTACTTCTATACCAGTGGCTACTATTCGATCGGTGTCGTCAGATGCAACTTCAAGTGAAACGACAGCTGCGACCTGCTCGTTATTGAAATGCTCGACTGCTTCGTCAGTCCAGAATGGAGTCGCACGCCATCCAGTTGCTAGAATATGAATAATTCGGCCAGTGCTAGCAGCGAGCCCCAAATTAATACATGCAACCCGGTTGGAACCAATTGGTGCCTGAATAAACCGGACTTCCTCACCAACGCTCCACGGATCGTGATATCCGAAGCCCAGCACAACAACAATTTCCGAGTTCTCTGGTCGATTTTCAAGGACACTCACGAGAGTTTCTTCGAGAGTCGACTCATCTCCAGGTGCTGGAATGATGATCGATAGTCGCGGTTGTGGTACTTTAATGGTCGGCATGATGGCCGTACCCCGTAGAGTCAAAGGAACCGCATTATGCGGCAACTCGCTGCGGTTGCAGGTCGTTGAAAAGATTGACTGTATGAAGCATTTCACCATCAGCGTTATAAAACTGCACAACGCCACAGTCGATCAGCCACATTGCGAACATTTCTGTTACTCGATAGCACCGGGCAACACAGCGGCCTCGATCGATACGAACATTTTCTTGTAAATCGGCAGCATCATCAGTTTCTGCACCTAGGTCAACAAACAGACGGCTTACCATGTCGCGCACGTCAGCGGCATTCAGATGTAAATGCATTGCAGCAACCTCCTGTTGCGATAAAATTCTCGATGACGTCATGTCATACTGGTAGGTGGAAACCGTAACGATGTAACCTGCCGTGGTGGAAGGCTAGTTTTTGACTAATCTTCTTTCCTGCCCATATCTTAAAATTCGGCATAGCTGTTCAGGCCAAATCAAGCTTGCGACTGAAGCCGGATTATTCACCCCGATCCCCCATCTCAGCCCATTTTTCCACAAATGATGAAAGAGCTTGGAAAATAGGGTTAGATAACCATTTTTGGAAAACTGTACGGTACGGGCGAACGATGAATGAATCCTTTGATTTAAAGGCGTTCCGTCCAACGAAATTGTCCATATCGTGATTTCACAAGTTTATGCACTTCATCGCTTGGCCACGTTGTTCTGGCATTCCAAGCAGAAAATGCAGTTTGTACCGCTTTGTCAATATGTTTGCGGCCTATCGAGAGGTTGGCCAAAAATTCTTCATGGTGTCTTTCCATTCGGTATTGCGGTTCACGAGGGGGATGTTGAAGGAGCTGTCCAACAAGTTCAAGCGGAAATGAATCCAAAAGAGTGCCGTGGTACAGGACGCTGTGTCGCCGTACACGGAGAGCATTTCCGCTAACTTTTTTTACCCCTTCGGCTGTGGAGACAACTAAATCAGAAGTTCCTTCGCGGACAACGGGTTGTCCTGCTTTTGAAAGTTCTGCAGCTAGCGGTTCAAGCATGGAGGCGTGTATGGCATCAAGTGACGGTTTATCTTTAAAGGGAGTAATGACAGACCACATGACACAGCCAGGACCGAGAATGACTGTTGCACCACCACTTGGCCGGCGGAGTACAGGAATATCAAGTTTGGCACATATCTCATGATTCACTTCTTGGCGTAATTGACTTGAAGATCCAAGAACAACTGCGGGTACAGCTGCCTGCCACGTACGAACTATAGGAGTCGTTAAATTACCAAATTCCGCTTCATTTAAGAGCGCCTCGTCGACGGCAAGCTGTTCAGCAGCGGTAATCAGTGGCGGAAGTGTCGATTCGTCAAGCCACTGTGCGTTACTTCCGTTTATTTTTGTCACAATACGTCACCTTCTAGATGAAGAGTCTATCATGATAGGTATCGTGGTGTGCTCCCTACCATTGCCACACCATCAAAGAAGATTTTAAATTCATCCACACTTTCTTCAGATTTATAATTCATGGCCACGTCTCCAAACCAACCAATTAATCCTGATGACAGTCTTCCACCGGTTGAACCACCTAGTGCAGCTTTCCTGGTTCAATTATTCCTTGTTCCAGGAGTTATCGTTACCATTATTGTGTGTGTCTGGTTAGCGTTTCATTGGCTAGCTCACCTTGGAAATGACCCTCAGGCGTATGTACGCACGCTGCGTCGTGCCAATGAAGGACGTTGGCAGGCAGCACTTAATCTGGCAAATGATCTTCGTGGTCCAACTGGATCAGGGCTCAAGTCGGACACGAAACTTGCTTCTGAATTAGGCAGCATTCTTGATGATGAAGTTGGTAGTGGGCGGATCGGTGAGCAATCAGAAACATTACGCCTCTACTTGTGTCGAGCACTAGGAGAGTTCACGGTTCCCGAAGCATCGCCTGCACTTGTCCGGAGGGTCAGTGAAACGAATGATGACGCGACGACTCAAGCAGCAGTTGAAGCCTTGGCTGTCTTGTCGACGAATCTAGAAAATACTGGTCGCTCCTTTAGAGATCGAGACGTTGTTGTTGATGCAGTTTTAGCTGCATCAACGACAACCAATTCAGGTGTGCGAAATGCATGTGGATTTACACTAGGTGTTCTAGGGGGTGGAAAGAGCGTCGAGGGTTTATTGCGATTATTGGGAGATCCGGCAACTGATGTTCGGTCGAATGCAGCGCTCGGCTTGGCGAGGCTAGGGCAGACAGATGCGTACGAAGCACTGTCGGAGATGTTGTCTCGTCAAGACGTTGTATTGAGCGAGAAGGCTTCTGCGGATGAAATGCAATCAGAACGTTACAAACGAGCTCTCATTGTTGTAAATGCTTTACGTGGCGTGACTATGCTCATTGACGCAACAAATCAGCCACCGCCCACGGGTGTCACTGCATTGATTAAAGATTTACAACAAGATACTGTCGCAGAAATTCGAAGTAGTGCGGCTGCAGTTATTAAGAAAATTAGCCGTATTGCTGAATAAGTCCGTTGCGTACCTCTAAGGAGGTCACAACCGGTCAGTAATCAAGAAACTCATCAAGTGCTTCTCGAAGAGCTTCTGTATCAGGTTCAATACCTGTAAGGCTGCGAAAGTTAATTGCCATCGTCGCTGTTGTGACTTCAAGACCATCAACCTGGCAGGAGTTGGCAGCCGTGGCTGCTTTTAGTAATGGAGAGGCTTTCGGATCAAGTGATGTATCGACAACAATAAGATCTTCTCGAAATTCTGGTAGATGAAAGTTGGGTGGAAAAGGTCGACTTTCTTCTGTCGAAATCAGGATATCTATAGATTCACAAGTCGCTGGCAATCCATCTTCAACTACTGTTGCATGGCCTCCTTCAATTGTGTTGACAGCGTCCGCAAGAATCGAGGCCTGACCATCCCAAGGGTCAGCAATGGCGATGCCTGAAGTTCCTGACAGTGTCAACTCGAGCGCAAGAGAACGTGCGAGAAGATTTGTCCCAAGTAGTAGTATGTTTGTTGTCGTAGGGTCGACGTGCAATCGAATTGAATCTAATGCGCCTCGACCAAGTGTGAGATGGCCGACAAGCTGCCCATCTTTTGTGCATTCTAAGAGGTTGCAGCCCGCTGCAAACTGAGCAGCCGGGCTTACTGATGTAGTCAAATCAATCGCAGGCTCTTGTAACGGACCAGCAAGCATGCACCCACGAAAGCTCATCGCTGAAATACCAGCAATCGCCTCAGCAAGACGAGATGGTGCTACCTCAAGAGTCAAGAACCTCCAGTCAAGCGAGTCGCGTGCAACAACTCTCTCGAAGAGAAACTGCGCAGGATTACCCGCAGCCGGGTGGCCAAGGATAGCGATAACTTCCTGCAGGGCCGGATTTGTCATGACATTCAGTACCGAAGCCTTTTTTAGCTGAATGATTGTTGAAGAGGGTGGTTTGAACGAAAACTATAAATGCACAGCGTGCTCTGTTATACAGGCTGCCGAACCACGGCTACAAATCGAGGGTCATTTCGTATTGAGTCAAAATCTCTTTCGCAACTTGTGAGTGACCGAAAGCGATCGTCGGAGGCAATCGCTTTGTTCAAATATTTAATTGCAGCTTGGATATTTCCAGCGAGCGAGTGATAGCAAGATAGATTATATGCGAGAGCTGGTTCATTTTCACAATAGTTCAGGCCATCGGCAAGAGCATCAATTGCTTCTGGGAGTTGACCCAATCTCTTTAAGCACCAACCAAACCCAAGCCAGCCAGCCATTGAATGAGGATTTTCACGAACTACCCGTTGATAATAGGGAAGAGCGTCTGAAAAGTGACAGAGTGCTCGAAGTGCCTCAGCTCTCAGAATAATCGCATTGCCTGAATCATGTTTAGAAGAGAGTTGATCAAGCCTTTTGATTGCATTACGCAGTAATTTATTCGCAGGCTCTGAAACCCCATTCTCTGTTGTCATGCCAAATTCAGCGAGTTCAATATATCCAGTTGCCTGTCGAAGCAATGCAGAATCGCGCAGGTTTTCAATCGAATTGATATTTAACTGAGATACGGACATCTCAAATCCTCGGAATGAGCTACGTGCAGTCTGTTGCATTTTAGAAACAAAGAGTGATTTAAGGAGTTTGACCCTATCATTTTTACGGATTCAAGCACCGTATGGTTCGGCTTCGTTACGAAACGGCTGTTTCTTGCGGACTAAAAGGCAAATCTAAGTTTTCTGTACGGATTTTGTTGGAAAACGCCACTATTAATTGTAGCCAGCATGCGTTGCGCGGGTTCAAATAATCAACTATTAGCGTAGTGCTGTTTGTGGGTCTGTATTTCTCTTTCAATGAATAGATTTTAGGCAGTAAAAATGCGATTGACTGTGAGAACTTTATTGGCGTGGCGAGACCACATGCTTTCAGAGGCAGATCAGCGAGACCTCGATGAAAAAGTTTTGACTCACGTGGCTGCCCAAGAGATTGAGCAACGAATTGAAAGAGTGCTTGGAAATCTTGACATGCCATCACCACAAGTTGATGCAACCGGCTTGTCCGCCAGCGCAAACAGCATGGCAGAATTTCTAGATAATGCTTTGCCGGAAGACTACCTCGGTCCGTTTGAGTCAAATTGTATCGAATCCGATGTACAGCTGTGTGAGGCAGCTGAGTGCCATCACCTTCTCTCAGAGTTGCTCGGGCAGCAAGGGTTGATAGAGGGGTTACCTTTAAACGAGTGTCAGATGTTAGTGAAATTAACAGAAGCAAAAACCTCTCTGTTATCAGGCCAGGAAGGGCAGGCTACTGACATAGATAATGCTCGTTCCATGCGGGTAGAACTGGATGCAATTGATGCAGAATCCAATACTCAAACGTCACAAGGTGTTGTGGGCTTGCGGGAAAAGAAGAAGCATTTTGCACCGGCTGCCATCATTATTGCAGTAGCTCTGCTCATTCTTCTTTTGAGTGCTTTTGGTTTTCAGTTATTCAGCACCTTTGGGAACAGTCACATTCAGCAGCAGGTAGCTCAACAGCCGTCATCAACTGATCTATCAATGCAGGTGACTGATGAGGACCCCAAAGTTATTGCAACACCTAGACATGCTACTGACATAAAAAAAAGTCTTGAGAAATTGCCTGGAAAAGAAGCTGGTGAGCCCGCTGTTGAACAGTCAGTTAGCGGTGCCATCATAGTGAAGCCACGAGTTCCTGAGGGTACAGAAACACCGAAATCGACTCAATCAATTCCGGTTCAAAAGGAGTCAGCTTACCCTATGGTTGGTACAACTGCGGCAGCAAATCCGTCAATGGTCAGTAGTGCCCGGGTGTCTCAGGGTACAGCTATGGCCATCGGAGTGCCTTCGGGTTCAGTGCTTAACGTGCCAGCTGCTTCATTGGAAACAAAGAGTGGTACGAGTGGCATGGATAGTGATAACACTTCTTTAAATATTGAAGAACCAGTTCTAGGATTTTTGGAGAGTGATGCAAATATTGGATGGGCAGCAGTTCTTCATCGCAATCGACTCACAGATCGGGGTGAGTTGGATGGTTGGCTCGCCTTGCCAACGGAATCAATACTTGGGGTTTACGAAGAGATTCAAGTGCCTCCGGGTTTGAGCCCTGTGCTTGATGTTGGTGGTGTGACCGTTCGGATGAAACCTCGAACACATGCAGTTTTCAAACTAGATAGTCTCCAGAAGCCAAGGATTGAGCTGCTTTTTGGGAGCATCATAATTCGCTCGGGAAATAATACCGATCAGATTGGCATTGCTGCTGGTGGACTCAATGGGATTATTTTATCGGGCCTTTCAGGTAGCGTGACGATCAATGTTTCCAGAACACCAGACAATATTTTGTCAGCAAGGCAAACAAAGCAGAGTCAAGTTGCAAGAATTATTGCACAAGAGAAACCAGTTTTGTGGAGGCAGACGCAGCCGGGAGGACTTGCTGTGGCAAGGCCGCTTCGAGGAGTCCCTGAGGAATTTCAATTGGCTCCCAAAGAAATTCTTGAATGGTCAGAAATCAGTCCGTTGGAAGCGAGTCGTCGGATTGTGGACTCTCTGCCGCCGTGGGCAGTCTCATCAAGATCACTTTCGAGACTTGAAAAGTCAGCAAGTGAGGCGCTTGCTGAAGCAATCACACAACCTGATCCACTTTTAAAGTCGTTGATTGAATTGTCAGATAGCTCTCGAATTGAGAATCGCATAATTGCCGCTGAAACACTGGCATTACTTGGTTGGTATGAACAAGTTATAGAACTGCTAGCAGCTTCTCCACGGCCAGGTCCTGGTCCATCTGCCGAACTGTGGATGCAACTCGAAAGAGAGTCTATTCCCCCTGCACTGGCAGACAAAACACTGGCGATGGCAGTAAAAAAGTCATTGCGAGATCATGTGAATCCAGAGGAGGGAGACGCTCTTGTTGGGTTAGCAACACGGACACTTGACTCGGAGTCGTTCGATGTACAAATAACAAAACTCATTGACTTCCTCGAAGACGAAAACATCATCTTCCGAAGGTATGCGATTCAATGGCTTCGTGAACTCTTTGAAGAATCTGCATCGGATGCAGCAAAATACCGAGCGGATTGGAATGAAAAGCAATTGGCTGAAGGTAGCGATTGGTGGCGAAAGAGATACCAGCAGGGACTTCTCAGGCGGCGATCCCTCTAATGTTGCTACGGTTACTATTGGCTTGTTGTAGCTAGATTTCTCTTTTTGAACCCGTGAAACAGAAGGCGTTTGTCCCCGTACTCCGGCTGGTTTATGCTTTTGTTAAGAATGTGACAAGTTTTAGAGACGCTGAAAAGCCTCTAAGCTTGTTACAAGTGGTTTGATTAAATGCCTAGCAGGACGTCCTGCTAGGCGAAAGTGTGGCTCACGAGCATTTGCTGTGATCGGCTCAATTAATGAATTGCTAAAAGTGAGTGATCAAGAACACCTCGCAATAGCATTGATACTGTTCAGAAGGGATTGATTTCGTGCAGATCAACGTTTCCGCTAGACACGGGCATCTCAGTGCTGCTTCGCAGTCAAAAATTTCTGCAAAGGTCTCACGGCTGAAGAGGTATTTTGATCGAATTACCTCCTTGGGCGTCACGGTTGATCTTGCTAATACATCCCTTCCAGCAGTTGAAATTATTGCATCGGCAGAGCATTTCCATGATCTTGTAAGTCATGAGACATCACCCAATCTGTGGCGGAGCGTTGATGGCGCAGTTCAAAAATTAGAGCAGCAATTGCGGAAGCATAAAGAAAAAGTGCGTGATCATAAAAACGTTCAAACAGTCCGTAAAAGTTGATCTCATCGGAGTAGATACAAAACAGCTATGAAATTTTCAGATTTTGTTTCGGTCGAAGCTATTCGTCCAAGTGTAAGTGCTGACTCAAAAGAAGGCGTTATTCGAGAAATGACGCAGTCTTTAGTTGACGCTGAAAAAATTGCAACAAGTGAAATGGACAGTATCGTCAAGGCCATTATGAAGCGTGAAGACCTTGGAAGTACGGGCATCGGGCGTGGGGTGGCAGTCCCGCACACAAAACATCCAAGTGTAAGCCGACTTGTTGGGACAGTTGCAATCAGTGAACGCGGAGTCGATTTTGAGAGTCTAGATGGAGAGCCGGTGCAACTCTTCTTTCTCCTTGTCTCACCTCCAGATCGGCCTGGAGATCACTTGAGAGCTTTGGAAAATATATCTCGTCAATTACGTGACGATGCTTTTTGTAAGATGTTGAAAGAGGCGGGCGGTCCCCAAGAGGTATGGCGGCTTTTAGAGGACGCAGATGCTCAGAGCATAGCCTCATAATCGTGGTCCTATTAATAAAGAACTAATTACTTTTAAAATATAAGACGGATGACAACAGAACGTGCAGAAAACCCGATTGATGAGACTCATTCACGTGAGGTAGTCGTTGCCAATGAGCAAGGCTTGCATGCCAGGCCAGCGGATTTGGTAGCGAGAGAAGCCCAGCGTTGGGAATCACGCATTGAGTTTATTGGAAAGGCACAGCGGGTTGACGGGAAAAGCATTCTGGATCTACTGACTCTAGCAGCTGAAGAGGGCACGCACTTAGTGATTGAAGCAACTGGTCCGGATGCTTGCGAAGCGCTTGATGCGATCGGGAATCTTTTTGATAAAAAATTTGCTTCGAATGATTCAAATGTAATGACACACTCGGAAAAGACACAACAGGAAAAACATGGCTCTGGCACTTCGGCCAGAATAAATACAGTAGCCTGCGAAGGGGTTGCTGATGGGAATACAAACAGTTGATAAGGTGCCGGTTCCAACTGGTTCCTTATCTTAATATGATGATCGCCTACTTGATGGTAGGCATTGCTGACAATTAAATAACAAAAGGAGACGCGCGACACGAGGCGCCCGGCAAGTAGGATGTTGATCGTTGGTTAAAGCGAATGTTGTCGCTAGCCGATCTCCCTACGTAGACGGATGTCGCCTTGTTCGCCGGCGCCCATGCTAAAACTACAAGGTATTGCGGTCTCGTCGGGAGTAACAATCGGCGAGGCACTCGTTCTCGACAGCGAGGGATTTCGAATCCCAAGACGCTTCGTGGCCCGAAGTGCTGTAGATACTGAGCTTCAGCGGCTGGCCAATGCTGTTGCTGAATCCACCGCTGAAATTAAAAAAAACCGTGATGCAGTTCGGGGTGAACTCGGTGAGCAGTACGCCGCCATTTTTGATGCTCATCTGGCAATGCTTCATGATCAACGGCTGCAGGAGGAACTCACGAGTGCAGTCCGAGACCGCAATTGGTGGCCGGAATATGCAGTGAGTCGGACGCTTCGACGGTATGCCAAGGTTTTTCAAAAACTTGATAATCATATCGCGCAGCGTGCACACGACATTTATGACATTGAAAAAAGCCTCCTGCGAAATCTCCTAGGGCAGCGGAGGGAAACGCTTGCTTCGATTTCTGAACCAGTGGTGGTTTTAGCGCATAATTTGACACCTAGTGAGACCGCAAACCTTGATCGACGGTTTGTGAAAGGTTTTGCGACTGAACTCGGCGGCCCTGGCAGCCATACAGCAATTGTTGCCGAAGGACTTGAGATACCTGCTGTTGTCGGTATAGGGCCATTTTTGGCAGATGTTTCTGGTGGTGAGCCTGTCATTCTTGATGGCAACCAAGGTATTGTCATTCTCCAGCCTGATGAAGAAACCATTGCCCGCTACAGGCTTGAGGCCGAAGTCGCCGAGACCGTTGCTGCGTCTCTCGGGCAATTACGAGACTTGCCGGCAGAGACGACTGATGGCGTGAGAGTGCAGATCAGAGGGAATATTGAGTTTCCTGAAGAGGTAGAGCAATGCATGCGACGAGGCAGTGATGGAATAGGCCTTTATCGAACGGAATTCCTTTACCTTACGAGCCAGCATGAGCCGAGTGAAGAAGATCATTATCGTGCTTATAGAAAAGTAATAGATGCAATTGATGGAAAGCCGATGGTGGTGCGGACGTTAGATTTGGGCTCGGATAAAATGCTCACTGAAAAAAGTCCGGAGGAGGAGCGAAATCCTTGTCTGGGGTTGCGGAGCATTCGCCTTTCATTACGGCAGTTGCCAATGTTTCGGACTCAGTTGCGGGCAATACTTAGAGCAAGCGCACATGGCGACGTCCGAGTCATGTTTCCTTTGGTCTCAACAATTATCGAGTTGCGGCAAGCGAGATTGGTTTTGGCAGATGTCATGGAGGATCTCGCTGAGCATGATATTGATTTTAATCCAAAACTCAGGGTTGGAATGATGGTTGAGACGCCTGCTGCTGCAATGATGCTCGATGCATTCATTCAGGAAGTAGACTTTGTCTCTGTTGGAACAAATGATCTTATTCAGTACACCCTGGCTGTTGATCGTGGGAATAAAGATGTCGCAGATCTTTATAGTGCATGTGATCCAGCAGTTCTTAGGTTATTGAAGAGATCGCTAGATATTGCAGGTCAGGCCGGAGTATCAGCAAGTGTCTGCGGTCAGATGAGTGGAAGTGTTATGTACACCCAGTTGTTGCTTGGTCTTGGGCTTCGTGAGTTGAGTGTACCTGCTGCTGCAATACCAGAAATTAAACAGGCGGTTCGAAGCGTATCAATCGTCGATTGTCAGGCTGTCGCAAAACGGGTGCTTGAAATGAATAGTGCCCGAGACGTGAAGGCCTTTTTGCGTGATCAGAAACGACGTCTTCTAGCGGAGACTATCGCATAAAATTCGTGCCGACTCCAAGTTGGCAGATCAATAGAAGGAAAGAACGATTATGAAGCAGGAAATGCTTATTAATGTGACGCAGGCTGAAGAATGCCGCATCGCAATTATTGAGGAGGGTGTACTTGAGGAACTCTATGTTGAACGAACAAGTCAAGAAAACCTTGTCGGCAATATCTATAAGGGAAAAGTCGTTAATATCGAGCCGTCCATACAGGCTGCGTTTGTTGACTTCGGTGTTGGACGAAACGGATTTCTTCATATCAGTGATATAGAACCGCAATACTATCGCCAGGGTGGTCTCGATCCGGATAAGGCTTTTGAATTAACTGACCCGGCCAGAACAACTTCTGATGGAACTGATGACGGAGGGAGGCCTTCCGATCGACGCCGAAAGCCAAGAATTGGTGACCGTCCTCGGGTAAAGCCTCCTATTCAGGATATTCTGAAGCGGGGTGACGAGCTACTCGTCCAGGTTATCAAGGAAGGCTTTGGCACAAAAGGACCTACGCTCTCTACGTATATTTCTATCCCTGGTCGTTACTTAGTACTCATGCCATCACTTGGTCGTGTTGGAGTATCAAAAAAAATTGATAATGAGAAAGAAAGACGAATTCTTCGGGGAGTTATGAACGCACTCAAGCCACCTAAGGGGGTTGGGTTTGTTGTTCGGACAGCAGGTACTGAGCGCACTAAGTCAGAGATGGCTCGTGACATGGCGTACTTACTCCGGCTTTGGAAGAGCATAGTGAAGCGGATGAGAAAATACTCCGCTCCGATCGATATCTACCAAGAAAGTGACATGATTATTCGGACGATTCGAGATATGTTCACTGAAGATGTAGAGAGGATTCTCATTGATGATCGAGCTGCGTATGAGCGAGCCCGAGAGTTCCTAGAATTAGTCATGCCGAAGTACGCTAGCCGACTACAGTTTTACGATGGAAAAGAGCCGTTGTTTTATCGTTATCGATTAGAAGAAGAGATAAGCCGAATTCATCAGCATAAAGTTCCCCTCAAAGGAGGAGGATCTATTGTTATTGATACGACTGAGGCATTGGTTGCTATCGATGTTAATTCAGGCAGTTTTCGAACTGAAAAATCAGCAGAGGAAAATGCGTACCAAATGAATCTCATTGCGGCAAAAGAAATTGCTCGCCAGTTACGATTGAGAGACCTCGGTGGCGTTATTGTCAATGACTTTATCGATATGCGGCGAGAAAAGTATCGGCGTGGAGTTGAAAGAGCTTTACACGATGCAATGAAGCGCGACAGAGCCCGTACCAAAGTTCTGCGTACAAGTCCTTTCGGTCTCATTGAAATGACACGTCAGCGTATTAGGCCTTCACTTCGAAAGAGTGTTTTCAGAGACTGTCCTACATGCTTAGGTACTGGAATGGCCAAGACTGCTGAGAGTATGGCGATCGAGGTTATGCGGATGTTGCAATTGTCAGTAACACGTGAAGATATTTCACGTCTCACGATTACCGTACATGCTGAAGTGGCAACGTGGATAAATAACCGGAAGAGACGAGAAATTGCCCAATTTGAAGACGTCTCCCGAGTTGAACTTCATATTGTAGGTCAAGACGCTGCGTCACCAGAACACCTCGGAATTGAAGCATGGGAGGCAAATGGGCGGACGGTGCGATTTCCATAAACACAAGCAAAAAGAAGTGAAGAAAGTGTCAAACTCCCGTATTCCATGCACGAGGCTGGATTTTCTCACCAACAGATTACAATGAGGGTACCTATTATGGGTATCAGAATATACGAATTGAGGTTTTTTGATGGCTGCTGAATCGACATCCCCAGAGACTCTAACGACAGACTCCGCTTCTGGTAGTCAACATCACTACTGCATTGTTTCGGATGGAGGGCGGCAATACCGTGTTTCTGAAGGCCAAGAACTCGAAGTTGATTTTCGGCCAATTGATGCCGGGAGTGAACTAGTTTTCGACAAGGTGCTTGCAGTCAGTAAAGAAGGTAAGCTGTACTTAGGGGCCCCTATTATTGATGGTGCAGTTGTGAAAGCAGAAGTCATTGGTCTTGCTCAGGGCGAGAAAATTTATGTTCAGAATTTCCGTCGTCGTAAAAACTATCGCCGGAAAACTGGTCATCGATCAGTGTCGACACGGGTACGGATCAGTGAGATACCCTCAGGTACGTAATAAATAATTTTCAGTATCTGAAGTACATTGTAATTGGCTTAAAATAACTGGAACCCAGTTACTCAATGATGCCAGCAAGTGGCCCACCTTTACGGCAAAGACTGTCGACCTTTGTCACGACAGCAGGGTCTTCCTCGACGGGCGGTGCGTGGTGTGGCTTCAGTCGAGCGTCAATAACAAGTGGTCCTGTGCATCCCCAATGCTTTTGATTTGTAGCCTCTCCAATACCGTGAACATCAGTTGCTGGGTTCGATCGTGTAAAAGTGACCCATAAAAAATTCTCTAGATTTGCGGCACTGAATGCACTGTCGTCTGCGACCACAATAAGAGGCCACTTCATTATGTCATCAGTTTGGTGAATCAATCTCGTAAATCTTTCGATGTCCGTGGTCCACTGGGCTTGTTGCCCATTTGTGCCCCAGATCGCTTTCTCATTAGGGGTTTCAAGAGACGGTCGTGGTTGGATGAGTGGCCCAGTTACGACAAGTACTCCCGGCATGCCTACAGATGGCTTTGAGAAACCAGGAGGGAGCCGAATATCTTCCGGAATTTCAGTCGGCAGTTCTCTCACTGGTTGACCACGAGCGGCTACGACTAGCTTTGAGCCATTATTAAATCCTTTTCCGGTGTAATCGAGGGTGTCGATTGTAGTCTCCGTGTGGAAATGGCAGTCTCGTCTCCAGTCTACTCTTTGCAGGACATGATTGAAGAAACTTTGGATATCACCAGCTTTTATATTGGGATCATCTGCTTGATTTACAATAAATAAATACTTGGCCAGTGAAAGTTGCCCTTGGCCAAGAATAGCTGAGGCTTGGGTGAGTAGTTCAGCTGGCCGAGACGAATTCTTCCAAGGTAAATAACGTTCGCTTCCGACTGCGAGAAGGAGTGGATGAACACCTGCAGCGTCGACCGCATGAATGCTTGAAATTCCTGGTAACACGGTTGGGATGATCGGTCCGGTGATTTCATGTACAAGCCAACCAAATAAGGTGTCTTCTTGAGGCGGCCGGCCAACAACAGTAACAGGCCAGATCGCATCTTCTCGTTGCCATACGTTATCGATTCGCATCACAGGAAAATTGTGCTGCCGAGCATAGTATCCAAGGTGATCCCCAAATGGACCTTCAGGCTTTGTTAAATCAGGTATGATTGTGCCTTCGATTACGAAATCAGCGTCAGCATAAATTGATGGGCGTCCTTTCCTGCGTATCATCGGAATGCGATGGCCTGCTAAGGCGCCCGCAAATGCAAGTTCGGAAAGTCCTTCGGGTAATGGCATCATTGCTGAAACCGCCATGGAAGGAGTTCCGCCGATAAAAATAGAGACTTTCAGTGGCTCCCCCTTGGCAATAGCTGCAGCATGGTGAATGCCAATTCCTCGGTGTATCTGGTAGTGCAGACCAACCTCGGTGTTCTCTTCGTAGAGGTTCCCGCGTAGCTGAACCCGGTACATGCCAAGGTTTGAGTTTTTTAGGGAGGGGGCGTCAGGATGTTCTGAATAAACAGCAGGTAGGGTGATGAATGGCCCGCCGTCACCAGGCCATCCCGTGACACCCGGAAGGCTTGCTAGTGGAATATTACGATTGAGAACATTTCCTTTACCAACATGTCGCGGAACCATGCTTATCGCATCAAGCGGACTTCGCCAATATCGTAATGGCTTTTGTATGGCAGCTGCTGGATCTATTTTGAGTTCGACGAGTCGCCGAACTCTATCAAGAGTATCTGAAAATAATCGTTCGACTCGTTTCTGTGTGCCATAAAGATTGATAAGAACTGGATGTTGCGTGCCTAAAGCAGATCGAAAGAGAAGTGCTGGGCCTCCAGACCGAAAAAGCCGCCGCTGAATCTCTGCTATTTCAAGATGAGGATTGATTGGGTAATCAATCTCAATGAGTTGCCCTTCCTCCCGAAGAGTTTCGACGCATTGACGAAGTGTCCGAAATCCCATGCAATCCTCCTTATGTATGGTAGCGTCAAGTACGTTTTGTCGTGTGCATAATCTGTTCAGATGTGTTTATTCTCAAAATCATTGAGACTTATGATAAGGATTTGATGCTGAGTATGCCCGATTTATTTAGTGCGAAGCGAAAAGAGAATGTTGAGCGGGTAGCACCTCTTGCAGCTCGAATGAGGCCTCGACGGTTGGCTGATTATGTTGGCCAACATCATATCATTGGCCCGGGGAAGCTATTGAGACGCTTGATCGAGGCAGATAGGCTTGGGTCAATCATTCTCTATGGCCCGCCTGGGGTCGGCAAGACAACTCTCGGTGAAATTATTGCTTCTGAGACGAAGAGGCGGTTCGTCGAACTCTCTGCAACAGCGTCTGGTGTGAAAGATCTCCGTGATGTCATTGAGAGTGCACGTCGTCGATTAGAAGACGATGCCTGTCGGACATGCCTGTTTATTGATGAGATTCATCGGTTTAATAAATCACAGCAAGATGTTCTACTGCCGGACGTTGAAAGTGGTGTCATAGCCCTAATTGGAGCAACAACCCAAAATCCATTTTTTGCGCTCACTCCTGCGTTGGTAAGCAGGAGTCGCATTTTTGAACTTCAGTCACTGCTTCCGGAAGATATAAAAGCAATTATTCGGCATGCAATTGTCGACAAGATACATGGGTTTGGGTCACAGGATATTCAGCTCGATTCGGAGGCCCTCGAGTTTCTCGTGGAAACGGCTGACGGTGATGCTCGTCGAGCTCTTGGTGGGCTTGAAGTCGGAGTGCTTTCATCGAGTAGCCGTCCATTGATCTTCACGAAAGAGCTAGCCTGCGAGAGTGTTCAACGAAAAGCGATTGTGTACGATTCTGGAGATACACACTATGACTGTGCAAGTGCGCTGATTAAGAGTATTCGTGGCAGTGATGTAGATGCAGGAATGTATTGGCTCGCACGGATGCTTGAAGGTGGCGAAGATGTTCGTTTTTTATCCAGACGCTTAGTTATCTTGGCAAGCGAAGATATTGGTAATGCAGATCCCCGATCACTTCTGGTCGCAACAGCCGCCATGCAGGCGATTGAATTTGTAGGTCTGCCGGAATGCCAGTTTGCGCTCGCACAAGCTGTTTCATATCTAGCTCTAGCCCCGAAAAGTAATGCATGTACCAGGGCTATTGCAGAAGCTCGTCATGATGTTCGTGAAAAATCTGTTTTGCCAGTGCCGAGACACTTGCAGGATAAACATTACGCTGGAGCAAAAAGACTAGGTCGTGGCGAAGGATACACCTATGCCTATGATGCTCCTGATGCAATCGCAAAACAAGACTATTTGGGTGTCGAGCGATATTATTATCAGCCCACTAACCGTGGACTAGAACGAGACCTTGGAGAACGAGTAGCTGAAATTAGGCGCCGTTTTAAGGAGTCGCATCAGTTGCGAGCGGATTCTTCTGTGAGCGAAGTTCAGGAATAATCTCTTGCCGAAGAACTTTTTCAAGATGAGCTAGACTTCGTGCTACAACCACACCATCGATAACGCGATGGTCAGCGATAAGGGTTATTAAGCACCTACCATCAGCCTCGATTGGACGGTATGAAATGCTGGTTGTGCAAAGTGTTGGATGAAAGTGATTGCTTGCGCCGTAACCTGCAAGTGTCGAGAGGCTAAATGTGCCAATACGAGAGCAGCGTTTATGAGATCCAGACCGATGATTCCATCGTAGGACGGCTTTTCGGAGAAAACCAGGCAGCAGTTCAAGTTCACGCTGTCGTTTGAATAGTTCCTCGATTGAGCCATTACAGCAATTGTCGATGAAACGTTGTATCTCAATAAGCGACTTTGATTCTGGTTGATGAAGACGAGCCCAATAAAGTTGTTCACTATTATTGTTAGTTCGATTAATTGCCAGTGTTGCAACATTTTGATTCGTGGTTGCAATGCGAGGCCATAAGCCTGGCAAGAACCAGCTTCTTAGTGCGGGCGTTTCGTGAACAATTTTCCCATAAGCTTTTAAGAAAATGGCTGCCCAGCCAATGCGGTGCTGACTGGCTGACCTGGCTTCAGCAAGATCAGCTAGATTGCACCAACGGTCAACGGGAAATAGTGGTATATTTCTTGCCAACATTGCAATATCTGCAACGCATCCACGGTGTCCGTTACAGCGGTCGGTAGTAACAGTCGAATGTTGCATAAGGACGAAACTACCGGGTCAAGGGCCAGGAAACAGCGACGACCACTGTTTTTACAGGGCTCATTGAAACGATTCAATCCTTCCATGGGAATGCCAGATTTTCATACTGTCAGAAAAGGGTAGGGCACAGGCTGTTTTCAAACGAAAGTTTGGTAGTATTCTGGGTACATGTGGTGGTTGTAGCTCAGTTGGTTAGAGCGTCGGTTTGTGGTACCGAAGGTCGCGGGTTCGAGCCCCGTCATCCACCCTTTTTCTCTACACGGGTTTAATAATGCCGAAACCTATTTACCGTCCGTGGTTCGATGCGGCCACCGATTCACCTTTGTTAACTGAATATGCTCGTAAACTAGATTCCTTCAATGACGTGCTCGCTGATCGAAAGGTTGAGCGAGCTGAACTTGATCTACAGGAAAAACGTGTAGTAAATCTCATGAAAGAGGTCGAACCTCTCCTCGATCCTGTGGTTTATGAAAAAGTTACAGAGCTACTCTGTGAAATTACTTCGTACGACATGATGTCGGCTTTTCATCTTGCTTCTAAAGCTCGTGCCGGACGCGATCTGGGCTCATGACGGAAGAGCTAAATAGCAATATTTTTGCTTCGCGTGTCATTTCGTGTTTGTATAGTCTGACAATCACTAATGGATCTCGATAGGATATAGAAGTAGAAATTCTTTCTCATCGGCATTTCTCTCCAAGGCAATTTCCAGGCTAGGAATTATGGCGAAAAAAATAATCAAACGAAGCAGTTCCCGTAGTTCGAGTACAACTGCCATCCTGCCTGCGGTCGATAAGAAAACTAGAAAACTCATTGTTGGCTTAGCGGATGAGGTTGAGAAGGCTGCCGAGAAGCGACGTGATCCACATCTTGATATTCCAACTCGGAGTCTCTCGAATGTTCGGTTCAATAAGTCCCGAAAGATTATTGAAATGGGTGGTCAGAAGAATCGACGACACCTTTTCAATCTCAGCCAAGCAAAAAGCTATATGCAAACGCTTCTTGTGGCTACGGGTTGCAAGTCACTTATCGACCAGCAGAAGACAACCAGCATTCGAGGGCTGTACTATCTTCTGAAGCACACTATTGAGGGAACACGCGAAGAAACGTTCGGCGGACAAGACGAATGTGATCCAATTATCGAAGATCTTGAAGTGACGCTCGAGAGTCTCCGAGAGCAGTTGCATGTCTATGCAAGTAATCGAGGTGGAATGGTTGGCTCAATTACGCTGATTGATTCTGGAGATGAAATTGACTGCTCTAGAATGGGGTCAGGTGGGTACAGTATTCCTTCAATTGTTGAAGAAGAGGTTATTAGCTTCAAGAAATGCACTGCAAAATTCATCCTTCATGTTGAGAAAGATACAGTGTGGAGACGTTTCAATGAGGATAAGTTTTGGAGGAATCATAACTGTCTTTTGACCCACGGTGGCGGACAACCACCTCGCGGTGTGCGTCGAATGCTATATCGTCTCCACCATGAGCTCAAACTTCCGGTGTACTGCTTACTCGATAACGATCCCTGGGGGTATTACATCTATTCTGTATTGAAACAGGGTTCAATTAATCTTGCTTATGAGTCAAAGCGGATGGCAATTCCGTCAGCAAAATTCCTCGGATTGCGATCGATCGACTATGAGAAATGTCAGCTTGCTCCAAGCGTTCAGATTGCACTCAGTGACTCAGATGTCAAAAGAGCAAAGCAGATCGCTGCGTATCCTTGGTTTGCTGCGAAGAAGGCATGGCAAAAAGAAATTCACAAGATGCTCTCCAATGGCTTTAAGCTCGAAGTGGAGTCATTGATCTCGAAGGACATTAGCTACGTCACGGAGGTCTATACGCCGGAACGATTAGCTGCTCATGACTGGTTAGACTAAAGAATGGCTTCTATCGCCCGCCAAGGCGTTGTTTTCCAATTTGATGCTAGCATCGGACGTCGTCAGCACGACCAATAAGCCCAGTTCTCTGAACATGTCGTGGTTGACCAATCGTATCGGAGCCTTTTTCTATACATTCAAATTCTTCCGGTACGGGCGGCTTGCCAAAAAATTCTGCTATTCGTCCAACAACGGTAGCTTGCTCTGCCGGCGTAAGTTCAGCAAAAATTGGAAGTGCGAGTGTTTCTTTTGCAGCAGATTCAGTAATAGGAAGATCACCCATTTTCCAGCCAAAATTATCAAAGCACTTTTGTAAGTGGAGTGGGACGGGGTAATAAATTTCGGTCCCGACACCAGATATCGTTAAATGCTCTCGCAGGGCATCTCGTTTTCCGTCTGCAACACGAATGATGTATTGGTTCCATACGTGTCTTCCACGAGTATCAATTTTTGGTGATGTAATAACATCATGAAGTCCACAATGATTGAACATTTCGGTATATCGAATAGCATTCTGTGCTCGTTGATTCGTCCAATCATTCAGAAGGGGAAGTTTGATGCGAAGGACAGCGGCTTGAAGTGAGTCAAGTCGACTATTGATACCAACAACATCATGATAATAGCGAGGCTCCATGCCATGAACCCGGAGTTTTCGGAGCGATTCGGCGAGATCATCACGTGTAGTTGTGAGAAACCCTCCGTCACCAAATCCACCAAGGTTTTTTGTTGGGTAAAAACTAAAGCATCCGATATCACCGAGTCCACCACTACATTTTCCATGCCATGTTGATAGAACCGACTGAGCCGCATCTTCGATAATAGGAAGTCCTGCCTGCTTCGCAATAGGCAGGATCGCGTCCATATCAACAGTTTGGCCAAAGAGGTGTACGGGGATAATAGCGCGCGTTTGAGAAGTGATTCGGTGACGAATATCATCGGGATCAATGAGAAATGTACTTGGATCAATATCAGCAAATATTGGTACACCACCGAGCCGCGTTACAGCGCTTGCTGTTGCAAAAAATGTATAGCTTGGAAGGATGACCTCTTCGCCAGGCTTGATGTTGAGGGCCATCAGTGCGAGTAAGAGAGAATCACTTCCTGATGCACAACCAATAACATGCGGTACATCTAAGATCGTGGATAGCTCGTCCTCTAGAGCGGTTACATCTGGTCCGAGAACGAAGCGACCTGAATCACAGACATCATCCATAACTTGACGAAACTGTTCTCGAAGAGGGCCATTTTGGCGATCTATTGCGAGGAGAGGAACGTTTGGGAGAAAGCCTGTTGAGTCCGATAGTTTTTCGGTTGAGTCTGGACGAGGGCCGGATGTCATTGATTCATTGTCTCCACTATTCAGCAGGGCTCATTTCGGCAGAAGATCTGCCTTTTATCTAAGTAAATCGTCATGTTTGAGCCGGGCTCTCCAGTTTGAAAAATCGATTTTTGGCCTCATATGGCCCGGGTGTCAGAAGAGGGTGAATATTTTGCAAGTGGGGTGAGTGTCAAGACCAAGCTTCGTGAGAGTGAGAACGGGAAGCTTGGGCAGGCTTGGCGGTTTGACAACGCCACCCATTGCGCTCTACATTTATCGAGATAGTTGTGTGGGTTGTTCTGCACCATACTCTTGTTCTTTATGATTTAAGACGTCGTCGGCAAAATGGCGTTCTGGTCTGAAAGAGCAAGATCGCTAGTCTTTAAGTAATTGTTATTCAGGTTGTGGTGAATTCTTTAAAAAGCTGCACTGAATGCCAATTTGCTCAAGGGCTACATTTCCTTCACTGTTTGTAAACCGGCGGGGCGGATGGGTTCCACGACCGTCATTGACTTAGGACGAATCGCGAAGCGGCTAGGACTGCCTGAGCCGGGCATTCTTGCTGCCGTGCAATTAATTGATGAAGGGAATACTGTTCCCTTCATTACGCGATATCGTAGGGATCAAACAGGAGGTCTCGATGAACTTCAACTTCGAAGTATCACTGATGCTGTCGGTAAAGCTCGCCAATTAGCTGACCGTAAGCAGACCATTCTTCGCACAATCGAAGGGCAGGGAAAACTTACATCTGAGCTGCAAGAGAAAATCAATGCGGCTGGGAGTACAAAAATACTTGAAGATCTCTATCTTCCCTTCAAACCTAAACGCCTCTCCCTTGCAGAACAGGCAAAACAAAAAAGGTTAGAGCCACTTGCGAACGAAATACTCGCAGCAGATTCTCAGGCGGCAGATTTAGAGAAACGAGCAGCAGATTTTGTTGATGACGACTCTGGTGTTGCCTCTGCAGCAGATGCCTTGCTTGGCGTGGGGCATATCATTGCAGATCTTTTTAGTTCTCGAGCTGACGTGCGACAGCGTTTGCGCAAGCTTCTATTCCAGAAAGGCCGACTTCGCAGCTTGCGTATTGAAACGCCTGGAAAGGCGATGACCAAGACAGCCAAACATTTCCGAGACTATTTTGACTTCGATGAGCATCTTCAGAAAGTTCCACCCCATCGTGTTTTGGCGATGAATCGAGGGGAAAGAGCAAAAATCTTGCGAGTCCGGATCGAGGGGCCAACGGAAGAAATTCAGAAGATAGCCGACGAATTAGTTATTCCTGCTGGTCATCCTCACGCAGAATTCCTCAAAGGTTGTTGCCGTGATGCGCTCGCACGACTGATTTTACCGAGTCTCGAACGCGAGGTACGGCGTGAGATGACCGATGCGTCTGAAGAGCATGCAATTGCAGTTTTCGCTCGTAACTTGCGAAACCTTCTGTTGCAGCCCATGGTGACAGGCCGAATTGTTCTTGCGATCGACCCTGGCTTTAAGAGTGGTTGCAAAGCAGTAGTGCTTGATTCTTGTGGCAATCCCTTGGCTCATGACATCCTTCACGTTGTCGGCAAAGCAGAACAGAAAAAAGCAGCAGCTTCTCGAGTCGTTGAACTCGTCCGTGAGCACGGCTGTAAGGTGATTGCGGTTGGGAATGGAACAGCAGGGAGAGAAGTAGAGTCCCTGCTGTCAGAGCTTGTCGTCGGTGAATTAAAAGAAGACGAGATTGCTTATGTGATTGTGAATGAGGCAGGAGCAAGTGTCTATTCCACAAGTCAGTATGCACGCGAGGAGCTACCGAACTTTGAGGCAGCGTACCGGGGTGCAGTTTCAATTGGTCGGCGATTGCTCGATCCTCTTTCTGAACTTGTAAAAATTGAGCCGGCAAATATTGGGGTGGGCTTATATCAGCATGATGTCAAAGCCAGACACCTTCATGCTTCACTTGATGCAGTGGTTGAAGGTTGTGTTAATTATGTCGGCGTCGACGTGAATACTGCGAGCCCCGCACTGTTACGGTATGTGGCTGGTCTTAATCAGGCTGTTGCGAAAGGCATTATTGACTGGCGAGCTGCGAAGGGTCCGTTTACTTCACGAGAACAATTCCGTGAAGTACCTGGCTTTGGTGATACGGCATTTGTACAAGCAGTTGGTTTTTTAAAAATATCTGATGGGATCAATCCACTTGATTCGACTCGAATCCATCCGGAAAGCTATCAAGTTGCGGAGCGACTGCTGGAAAAACTTGATACGTCTTCAGCTGAATTAGTCGATCGTGAGAAACATCAAAAGATTGCTGATGCAGTTAGCAACATAAATCTTAATGCCGTGGCTGATGAATTAGGTGTTGGGCGACTATTGCTTGCTGATATTGTGGAGCAATTCGTCCAGCCTGGCCGGGATCCACGTGAGGATCTACCCGAGCCTCTGTTTAAGCAGGGCGTGCTCAAGTTTGAAGACCTCGAAGTTGGTATGGAACTACGAGGATCGGTACTAAACGTTGTTGATTTTGGTGTGTTTGTTGATATCGGCTTGCACGACAGCGGACTTGTGCATGTCAGCCAGCTTTCAAGTGGATTCATACGAGATCCACACGCTGCTGTTGTCGTTGGCCAAGCAGTCAGGGTCTGGGTTCTTGAGCTTGATAAAACTCGTCGCCGTGTAGCCTTGACGATGATTAAGCCAGGTACGAAGCCGGTTCATGGAGCAAATAAAGGGCGGCAACAGAATTCAAAAAAGAAATCTTCTGAGGGTTATTTTCAAAACAAGCCAGGAGAGCCTAAGAGTTTAAAAGGTGGGCACGGTCGTCGAAATTCTGGAGAGAATGAAAGAAAGGGGAGGAAACAATTTCGCGGACCCCGCACATATACATCTCGTCCGGATCGTCAGTCAAAGAAGGCAATTACTGCAGAAATGAAGACCGGTCAGGAGCCATTGAGAACATTTGGTGATCTAAAACAGTTTTTAAATATTCAAACTGGTGTTGATGATGTAATGGCGGAAAGTTCTAAAAAGAAGCAGAAGAAAGATAGTGAAAGACGAGAGGCAGACTCAAAAGAAACGGTAGCAAGCAATGCCGACCATGGTGATCTAGGCAGTCCTCTGCCAGCAGTTTCATCAACTGGTGGTAAAGAAGAGAAGTCTCTGGTTGCAGAAGCAGTAGTGAAACCCATGCCTGATCAGGATACAACTAAGTTCGAGCCAGATGGCTCGGCGCAAGAGTCTTCTTCTCAGGTTCGTGACTCAACTGAGGTGCCGAATGAACAACAATCTAGTGAGGGTCCTTCAGAAGAGACTTCTCAGTAGTGTCTCTGTGATTAACGTTCGCGGAACGTTATTCGGCCTTTCGTGAGGTCGTAGGGAGATAATTCAACTTTCACTTTATCTCCGGGAACGATCCGGATGAAATTCTTTCGCATTTTTCCTGCCACGTGGGCATTTACGATGTGTCCACCCTCAATTTGAACTCGGAACCGAGTGTTTGCCAGCGCTTGCGTGACAACGCCTTCTACTTCAAGAGCTTGTTCTTTTTCCGGCATGTGAATCCTATAGAAATTGAATTGTAGTTTTCTCGACTGTATCCTGCCTGAGGAAAAACGTCCAGTCGGAGCCCGTAGGCTCACTCGTCAACACTGGCAGGACCCGAATCCGAGGCTTTCCACCGAAGAAAAGCATCGAGGAAGCCATCAAGATTACCATCAAGTACGCTCTGGAAGTTTCCCACATAGTGCCCTGTTCTTTGATCTTTAACTCGTTGATCAGGGTGAAGAAAATAATTTCTAATTTGTGAGCCAAAGCCAGTCTTTGGTTGAAGCTTATATTTTGCTAGTTGCTCAGCTTCACGTTTTTCTTCCTCGAGTCGAGCAAGCCGAGACCGCAACATTTTGATGGCAGTGGCTCTGTTTTTATGTTGACTGCGTTCACTCTGGCATTGAACCACAATTCCACTTGGGAAGTGAGTGATCCGAATAGCACTCGAAGTCTTATTGACGTGCTGGCCACCAGCACCACTTGCTCGAAAGACATCCTCTCGAGTGTCTTCGTCTTTTATTTCAATGTCGGGGTCTTCATCACTTATTTCTGGGGAAACATCAACGGCGGCAAAACTGGTCTGCCGTTTCCCTTCGGCGTTAAATGGACTAATTCGGACGAGTCGGTGAATGCCCATCTCGCCACGCAAATATCCGTACGCCCATGGCCCCCTTATTGCAACGGTGGCATTCTGAATGCCAGCTACGTCGTCGTCTTGCCTGTCGAGCAACTCAGTACGAAATTCTCTTTTGTTTGCCCAGGCGGAGTACATTCGCAACATCATCTCTGCCCAATCATTTGCATCTGTACCGCCATCCCGAGCGTGGATCGACACCAGTGCATCGCAAGAATCATGAGGACCGCTCAGGAGAGAGGTAAGTTCTAGCTGATCAACCAGTCGTTCAACGCGAGTTGCCTCAGCAGACAGTTCGGACTCTAGTGAATCATCTTCTTTAACAAGGTCTACAAGCGCTTCCAAATCATCGGCAGCCGAGATTGATTCATCAAGTGGCTTGAGGATGGTGTTTAACTGTTTGAGTTCAGCAACAGTAGTTTGCGCGGCATCACTGTCGTTCCAGAAATCAGATTGAGACATCTGGCTTTCAAGTTTGGCTGCTGATTTGGTACGACCTGCGTAGTTAAAGAGAGTCTCGAAGTTGAAGGAGGCGACCGCAGACTTCTTCTACACGATGAAAGAGTGTTGTATCCATGCAACAGATTGTAGGGTGCGGCATGACCTCAGACAAAGAGTCAGTTTGTTTTCTACGGAGCGGGTATGTTTCTTTTGGCTTATGGAGTTAACGACGTTCAATTATGTTGCCAGGAAAACGAATGGTAATTCGATGAATTTCCAGGGCAGAGCACGCTGCTAATACACGGGAAGCTTCCAGATTTGTGTATTCGACAACGGCGTCAATCGTAGTGCTTTTGTTCTGATTTGAAGTGGCGTCAATTGCAGCAAGTACATTTCTTTCAAATTCATTCAGCTTTCGTTCTGCCGGGTGGTGGACTTCAGGCCTGCTGGTACAAGTTGCTTTTTTGTATAACGGACCAAGTTCATCAAGAATTTGATCGACACATGTTACAAGAGTCACCCCATCACGTATGAGGCTATGGCACCCTGCAGACATTCGGCACTCGATTGGCCCCGGAATAGCGAAAACATCTCGTCCCTGTTCTCCTGCCAGCCGTGCTGTTATGAGTGCACCAGATCGCTCTGAAGCCTGTATGACAAGAGTTCCAACGCAGAGCCCTGAAACAATCCTGTTTCGCCTTGGAAAAGCCGCTGCTTGTGGTGGGGTTGAGGGCGGAACTTCACTGATTGCACATCCGTGTTGAATAATATCTTCAACGAAACGAGCATGCTCGCGTGGGTAGATATTACGCAGACCACTCCCTAAGACTGCAATTGTTCGTCCACCCGCACGGATTGCTTCATGATGTGCGGCTGCATCAATACCTCGGGCTAACCCACTAACAATGGTCAAGCCAGCACGAGCGAGACCGTTTGCGAAAGTTTTGGTTATCCGTTGCCCTGCGGTAGTGGCGTGTCGAGCACCTACAACAGCAATTGCTAACCTGTCGCATGGCTCGAACGTACCACGAATGAAGAGCATGTCGGGCGGGTCAGGAATGTGTGAAAGAAGCTCCGGGAATTCGGGGTCGGTGTCTAATAGAATATTGATGCCATGTTGCTTGCACTCATCAAGAATACGTGAGGGCTTTGTGCTCGTTCTGCTACTGAAAATGGCAGATGCCAGATGGTTGCCAACGCCATGAATGCTTTGAAGCGACGATACGCTTTGCTCAAAAATCTTCGACACTGAGCCAAACTCATAAATAAGGCGCTGTCTGAGAACCGGCCCAAGGCCAGGCACTACAGAGAGTTTGATTCGATCAAGTAAAAGTTGATCGCGAGGAAGAGCTATATCTTTCTGAACTTTGACATCGAGCATGATGCGACCTGGAGAAAAGAGCAGTGTATTTTTGTACACTATACAGCTCTGGACCAGAATCACAAAGGAATTTCACAATCCTTGTGCAAATTTCTTCGCCGCTTTATTTCGCCGCTTTAAGTTCGGCAAGGTGCTGGGCCGTATCGACAAGACGATCCCAATTCTCCTGAACATATTCTGGAGGTCCACCCATTTCGGCGACGGCGACAGCGACTTCCTCGGTAGCAACCATTTCAATCGCGTCCCAAGGGCAAACCTTGAGGTCATAAAGATTCGTTTTTTTGCCGGGAATATGTACACAGACCTCACAACCAACGCATCGTTCAATATCTATTTCACACCAACTTTGGAGGTTGTGAAATTGGTCGTATTGCTGCACTTTAAATATGCAGTCAACGGGACAGACCTCGAGGCAACTCTCGCAGCCAGTGCAGTTATCAGCATTGATAACCGCGAGTTCCTTCGGAAGCTTTTTTCTGGGACCTTGTTTTGCCATAAGTCTTACTATCGGAAGTTGGTGAGGAAACCTGAACCAATGTATTGTAGCCGTGAAAAATCCTCCGACCAAATCCAATTGTTAGGTCTCGAGATCGGGGTGGATTGAGTCGCTTAAAATACTGGTTTTATTCAATTTCCCCAAAAATATGATCGAGTCAATGAAGAGGGCAAGTTATTGACTGCCTGCAGTAATTCCCACAATATGGTGATTTTCGTTTTTGACAGGGATCAACCCAATACCACTCATATCTCGGGAATACATTCTCCAGAATAAATTTCATCCGCCGTCTGCCGGGCACGCACCAGTTGGGACGAGCCTTTATCAATAAGTATTTCAGCGGGAAAAGGTTTTGAGTTGTAGTTACTTGCCATGACAAACCCGTACGCACCGGCTACTTCAATAATAAGGAGGTCACCAACACGAGCCGGGCGCAGATCTCGCGTTGAAACAAAACCACCCTCTTCTTGTGTGAAAATGTCTCCAGACTCGCAGAGTGGTCCACCTACGGCAACAGACTCAAGCTCTCGAGGCGGTGTCGTCGAGGTCGGGCAGAGAGTCATTGGATGATACGATCCATAAAGGACAGGACGAGCAAGGGTATGGAAACCAGCGTCAACTAAAAGATACTTTTTTGAGCCTTGTCGCTTTGTTGCTCTGACTTCGGTCACCAAAATGCCGGCCTCAGCTGTAAGGTATCGACCCGGTTCAATTTCAAGCCGAATACTATGCCCGAAGGAATCTTCGAGGCGTTTCCGAGTCGTATCCCATAACGTAAAGTAGCCTGACAGGTCAGCTCGGCTTTCATCTTTTTGATAGGGTACCGGGAGTCCTCCGCCCGCGCTGATCATGGTGAGTGAACGACCAATATCATGCGCTGTCTTTTCAAGTGACTCGGCAACTGTAGCAAGATGGTTTAAATCAGCGCCACTGCCAATGTGCATGTGCAGCCCTGTAACTGCAAGTCCCGCCCATTCCGCCCGTCGAAGAACATCTGAGACAGCCTCGTGCCAGATGCCGTGTTTGGACCCTTCTCCTCCCGTATTCGTTTTTTGGCTGTGACCATGACCGAACCCAGGATTTATTCGAAGTGTCACGTTTGCCCCGGGGACATGTTCTGCCAACTGCTCGAGCATGTCTGCGGATCCGCAGTTGACATGAATGCCGTGCTGCACAACAGCCTCAAGGCTCTCGCGATCAAAAATATCTGCTGTATAAACAATTGGATCTGCTGGAGGTAAGCCTTCTTGGCTCCCAGATTTTTCGTGTGGTTGATAGCCCGCAGCGATGGCTCTTGCAATTTCGCCATGGCTTACAGCATCTACAAGAACGCCCTCATGACGCATGAGATTCAGAATGGCGATGTTGGAACACGCCTTTTGAGCAAAACGAACGGTATCCCACGCATTGAGGTCAGCACATCGTTGCCGGATCATATCCGCATCGTAAGCATAGAAAGGAGTTCTATATTTCTTGGCAAGTTCCTTGAGGTCCACCCCAGCAAATTGTCGGCGGATACCAGCGGAATCGGCAGTTTTTGAGGAAGTATCACTCATTGTACTTTTAGATTTCGGCTTTCCTGAGAAGTGACGTATATCCTGAGAAGTGACTTATATCTTGATATAATTAATTCTATCAGGCATATCTTTCAAGGAAATCGAAGTCTAGCAGCCAAATTCTGTTCTCAATGGCTATTCTGTAGTAGTCCTATGAGAGAATACCCTGCCAATACCCTTGATATTTCTAATTCTGCTGAGACCTCTCGGCTGACTTCTGCGTTGGCAACGAATGAAAAAAAACAGTCGAGGGATTTGAGTTGCACCAGATCACGATCCAGACGTGCTCGCTTGCAAATTTATCTTTATCTTGCAACGTGTCTCACGACGTTTGCGGCTGGCACAGTCGGTTGGCAACCAGTTGTTCTCGGTCTTTACGACGGATTCCTTATTGATTTGTCGGAACACTGGTCCCGGGGCCTGATCTATATGATCTCGGTGATGGCAATATTATCAGCACATGAAGCAGGGCACTTTGTTGCAGCGTGGCAGCATCGCATTCCAGCAACACTTCCATTTTTTCTGCCGCTACCCGTGATGCTCACGGGGACTCTCGGCGCCGTAATCGGTATGGAGGGGTCTAGGGCAGATAGAAAGCAACTATTCGATATTGCGTTAGCCGGTCCTTTAGCTGGCCTTGTCGTGGCAGTGCCACTTTTCATTGTAGGATTGGTGCAAGCGCAACCGACAGAAGCCAGCATATTTTCCATGCCACTGCTTGCAACGTGGCTTTTGAGGCTTGTTCGACCCGATTGGCCAATTGGGCAGGTGCTTAGTCCAAACGCATGCTTGATGGCTGGCTGGGTTGGTTTCCTTGTGACGGGGCTAAATATGATTCCTATCAGTCAACTTGATGGTGGGCATGTGTGCCACGCTCTTTTCGGTAAGCGTTCCCGTGGAGTAGCCCGAGCAGTCCTACTTGGAGCAATAACCGCTACTATTGTGACGGGTGCGGATCATTGGGTTCTCATGATCGTCATTATAACCTTCATGGGTGTCGATCATCCGCCCATCCGGAATGAGTCCCAGCCACTAGGTAGCGTGAGAACAGTTTTGGGTCTAGGCTCACTTATAATTCCAGTAATTACATTTATGCCAGAACCGCTGATGCTACCCGGGATCATTTTTGTTCGTTGACGTCAAGCCACTCGGTTCGCACAATAGTTTATAATTCGTCCGGCTGGTTTAAACGCACGGTTTTGAAAACTGCCATAAAACTACGAGGTGATCTGTGAACTTTGTTGAACTAGAAGATCCTGCCATTTGGTCATCCATCGCTGCGGAGCAAACCCGACAAGCGGAGGGCCTAGAAATGATTGCGAGCGAAAACTTTACGAGCCCAGCAGTTATGCAGGCAGTCGGCAGTGTGTTGACCAATAAGTACGCCGAAGGATATCCCGGCCGCCGCTATTATGGTGGCTGTGAATATGTCGATACAGTTGAGGATTTAGCGCGAGATAGAGCCAAGCAACTTTTCGGCGCAGAGCATGCTAATGTGCAGCCGCACTCCGGAAGTCAAGCAAACTCAGCGGTATACCTTGCTGCTATTAAACCTGGTGATACGGTACTTGCCTTTGACCTTTCGCACGGTGGTCACCTTACCCACGGAATGCGTCTGAATAGCTCAGGTATTTTATATCGTTTCGTACATTACGGTGTTCGTCAGGATGATCATCTCCTTGATTTTGATCAGATCGTTCGACTTGCTCGTGAGCATAAACCGAAATTGATTGTCGCTGGAGCAAGCGCATATCCAAGAGAAATTCCTCACGAACGATTCGCAGAGATAGCAAATGAAGTCGGAGCAAAACTGCTAGTCGACATGGCCCACTATGCGGGTCTGGTTGCGGCTGGCGTGCATAACAGTCCGGTGCCGTACGCAGATTTTGTGACAAGTACAACGCACAAAACACTACGCGGACCCCGCGGTGGTATTGCTATGTGTCGGGCAGAGCATGCAAAAGATCTTGATCGCGCAGTGTTTCCAGGAACTCAAGGCGGACCATTGATGCACGTCGTTGCAGGAAAGGCAGTTGCTTTTGCAGAGGCCCTCAGGCCGGAATTCAAAGAATATGCAGAGCAAGTTGTAGCTAATGCTCGTTCACTCGCTCAGTCGCTTGCGGCTGGTGGGGTGAAGCTTGTGAGCGGTGGCACTGATAACCATCTGATGTTAGTAGACGTCACGCCGCTGGGTCTTGGTGGAAAGTTGGCAGAGGAAGCTCTGGATCGTTGTGGGATTACGTGCAACAAAAACATGATCCCATACGATGAACGAAAGCCCATGGATCCATCAGGAATTCGGTTAGGTACTCCAGCCCTTACGACACGAGGAATGGGAGCTGACGAGATGGAGCAGGTAGCGACCTGGATTCTTCGAGTCTTGAAGTCTCCCGAGGACAAGCAGGTGCTGGAAGCTACTCGCGGAGAAGTTGCCGAGTTAGCAGAACAGTATCCAGCTCCTGCTGCAAAGATGGATCAGGTTGTAGCCGGATAAAATCCAAATACGGTGTATGTTTTTGAAATGCAAAAATGTAGCAACGGTTGTAAGTTTTGGCCGTTCTAACGGTAGGGACTAGTTTTGATGAATTGTCGGTGTGACTTCACCACAACCGTGTCATGTTCTATGCGTTTAATTCGACACGGGGACAATAACGAGCTTTTGTAGGACGAAGGTCGATGTCTTCACAGAAGAGTGATTATCGATTGCCTGCCGAATGGGAACCGCATGCTGCAACATGGGTCGCCTGGCCGCACCGAAGAGCAAGCTTTCTTGGGAATTTTGATGAAGTGCCTGTCGCTTTTTCAAAACTTGTCAGGTTACTGGCTCAGTATGAGCCAGTCAGAGTCATTGGAAGCGAGGCTGTGCTTCGTGATGCCTCACTCCATTTGTTGCGAGACGGCGCGCGGGTTGAATTGATTGAAATCCCAACGAATGACTCATGGTTACGTGATACGGGACCAGTTTTTCTGAAGTCAGAGGGCGATCAGCAAGAGCTTGTTGTCGTGAATTTTGGCTTTAACGCATGGGGGGGGAAATATCCGCCTTGGGATGCTGATGCTGCTGTCGCCAGTGAGATTGCAAGAAGTCTCGGGCTTCGTGTGCTGGAGGCGACAATCGTTCTCGAGGGTGGGGCGATTGAAACAGATGGTGAAGGAACGCTTCTGGTGAATCATCGATGTATTGATGATCCGCTGCGGAATCCGGGATGGTCTCGCGAGGAACTTACTGCTGGCCTTCAGTCTTCTCTAAGAATTGAAAAGGTTCTTTGGGCAAGTGGTGATCTTGTTGGTGATGATACGGATGGTCATATCGATCAATTAGCTCGTTTTGTTGCACCTGGCTGTGTCGTCGCTGCTCGCCAGTCCGATCGTAGTGATCCAAATCATAAGTCACTTGAGGCAAACTTTAGTTTGTTAAAAAAATTCAAGGATGCTCGTGGGCGATTGCTGGATGTTGTGCCCATTGAATTGCCGCCAAGTATTCATTTTGGTGATGCGCAACTCCCAGCGAGTTATCTTAATTTCTTTATCCTCAATGGCGGCGTCATCGTTCCGACATTCGATCATGACTTGGATGGTGATGCGATCGCGATAATTCAAAAGCTTTTCCCACGGCGAGAAGTTGTGGCATTCTCTGCCCTTGAATTAATTCGTGGACGAGGAGCAGTTCACTGTGTAACGAGTCAGCAACCGGTAATTGAATGCCCAGAAGACGAAAACGTGTCTGCCTGAGAACCTCAAGAAATGCTGTACGGTTCCCTCGCTTCACAAGATTGCCAGGATTAACAAGTCATCCGGTCTTGCGGTGAATGCCAATGGACGCGACCATTCGCAGAGATTTTCTGACTTCGGATATGGACTGCGAGATAAAGGCAGGAACGGTTACATCATGGAACAGGTTGCCAATTTTGTTCAGGGATGCATATCTCTGCTAGCTCGCTTTATGATCGTAGCAATTTTCTTGTTCAGTGCCTTCGACAGTAAAATACGTCACTTTTCACAAACGGCTGAATATATGGGCAGCGAAGGGATCCCTAACCCTCGGCTCGCATTGTTCGGTGCAATTGGCCTCATTCTTATTGGCGGTCTTTCCGTGCTGGCCGGTGCTTGGACTCGGATTGGGGCAGCCTTCTTGTTTGTCTTTCTCGCGGCAGCAACATTTTATTTCCATGATTTCTGGATGATTGCTGACCCAACCCAAAGGCAATTGCAGATCATTCAATTTATGAAAAATATGGCGATCGGTGGCGGACTGCTTGCAATGATTTATGCCGGTGGTGGTCCCTGGAGTGTCGATGGGTGGATTGAACAAAAGCTTGAAGAAGCCGAAATATCGCCGACTCAGAAGGTGAAGAGTTCACAACGCTCGAAGGCTGCGTGAACTAGTCCCTTTTTTTATTCGTGGGGCTTACATTGAGAAACTGATACGTTGTCATTGTGATAATCAGTTTCCTTCAGACCTTTCGATTATGGTTTTTCCACTTAGCGATGATAATTCTGACCGTCAGAGAATGCCATGGGTGACCTGGTCTCTCATCGCAGCGAACATTATTGTCTTTGTACTTTTTCAACAAGGCGGACAGAACGATAATGTGACTCTTGCTTTCTGCCAAGTTCCAGCTGAAATTGTGACAGGTCAAGATATTGTGACCGAACCTGCGGTACGAGAGGTTGAATATGAGGGCCAGCAATATCAGGTGTCGGTACCAGGACTTCGACCAACACCAATCCCTGTTTACCTCACCTTAATCACAGGAATTTTTTTACACGGTGGATGGATGCACCTCATGGGTAACATGTGGTTTCTTTTCATCTTCGGAGATAATGTCGAAGATGACATGGGCCATACCCGCTATCTCGTCTTCTATCTAGCTGCCGGAGTTTTGGCCTCACTTGCCTTTGTTATGCTCAATGCTCAAGGAGATGAGGCGCTGACGCCTTGTCTTGGTGCGTCTGGTGCAATTTCTGGTGTGTTGGGTGGGTATCTTGTGCTCCATCCAAACCGTCGTGTGAGTGTCATCTTAATTAGGATCATTATGGACGTTCCTGGTTACGTGGCCGTTGGTATTTACTTCCTCATGCAGGTTGTACTTGGTCTTTCTGACACAGGCGGAGGAGTTGCTTATTCAGCACACGTAGCTGGCTTTATTGCTGGTCTTGTCCTCGCGAAGCCACTCAGTGATCGAGACGTTCGTCGACAAGCAGATCAACTCGTGACGTTTAGGAGGCGACACAAGGGCCCATGAATGACTGTGAGCTCAAATAAAACGTATGCCTGTTTTGCTCGTCGGACAATTCGTGTTGCTCGCTGGTGCTGTTGCGATTGCTGGGTCGTTGCTGGCCCGGTCAGCAGATCGAATTGCTGAGGCAACAGGTCTCGGCCGACTTCTTGTCGGTAGTTTACTCTTGGCAGGAGTTACGTCACTGCCCGAATTGTCTGTTGATATTGCAGCGATTCGTTCCGGTTTTGTTGATCTGGCTGCTGGCGATCTTCTTGGGAGCAGTCTGATGAACTTGCTTATTTTAGCAGTAGTTGATTTGAGTGTTCGTTCAGGCAAAAAAATGCTCTCACGGGAAGGAGCCGCTCATGCACTTTCGGCAATACTATGTATTGCTGTGACATCGCTGGCCGGCTTAGCCATCATTACGTCTGATAAACTCACAGCAGTATCCGTATTTGGGATAAGTGCATGGTCTTGGGCAATTCTTTTGGCATATATTTTCGGCGCGAGGATGATTTTTTTGAACCAACGAATCGCGGTAAGAATTTCTGCTGAAGCTCAATCAAGTGACAATGTATTACCTCCGACGAAGCCGATGCATAAAGTGTCGTTTTTGTTGTCGTCTCTTGTTTTTGTTATCGCTGCAACCGTCTTGTGTTTTGTCGGACCCCAGCTCGCACATGTAGCAGGTGCTCTGGCTGAAGAAACAGGCCTTGGCGGAACCTTTGTCGGTACAACACTTGTTGCGGTAACGACATCATTGCCCGAGCTCGTCGCATCACTGACAGCAATTCGTATCGGTGCGATCGATCTCGCGATAGGAAATTGTTTCGGAAGCAATGCTTTTAACATTGTTCTTTTTGTTGTGCTTGACGGGTTCCATGGCGGCTCAATATTTCTAAGCGTGTCGGAGGCTCATGCAGTAACTGCATTTGTCATTTGTCTTGCTACCGCTATTGCTGCGTTAGGACAGCTTTATCATGGTGAACGCCGGATTCCATTTATGGAACCAGATGCATTCCTCATGTTCTTTGTCATTCTTGGTGGCTTGTTCCTCATCTATTCGCTCGGATAATGCTTTTCCGAATAGTATCTAGGTCTTCAGGAAAGCAAGCATTTTCAGTTTGATTACCGAACGCTCACTAGCAAACGACGGCATGGTTTTCGTTGGGTTTGTTGTAACGACAAGGTGTGCTGTTTTATCGAATAGTCTGCGTTTCCCGTGCGCCGTTGACGAAGGTAGTCGCTGCGATTGAAGTGTGGAAGAATTTAAGATGGTTGGATTGTAGTGTTTAGATTTCTGACAATTCCTGACAACGAACCCTGAAATGCTGCCATGATAAAACGTATTCTTGTTGGGCTTGGAACGAGTCGCCATGCTGAATCAGTTGTGAGCCACGCCATCGAGATTGCTAAATCTCAGCAAGCCGAACTTCTTGGTGTAGCAGTTGTCGATCCTTCGCGTCTTGAGTGGACAGGTCCACGGCCAATCGGTGTAGGCGTTGAAACGCTGACCACCGAACTCCGTCAAGATCGCATGGAAAAAGTTGCTGCTGAAATTAAGAAGGCGAATAAGCTTTTTGCAGAGAAATGCATGGCAGCCGGAGTGCCTCATCAAACGAGTGAGCAAACAGGGGATCCATTTGAAATTGTAGCCGACTTGGTGCGCTATCAGGATCTCTGTGTGTTTGGGCTTCACGGTCTGTTCGAGCATGATGTAGTCCCAGAGCCGACAGACAGTCTCGAGCGGCTGGTTGCTGCAGGGGTTCGCCCAATGCTTGCGGTCTCCTCAACGTTCCGGGCCGTTCGTCGTATACTTGTCGCTTATTCGGGTTCACTGGAAAGTGCAAAAACATTCAAGCATTTTGTACAGTCTGGAATTTATCCAGAGGCAAAAGTGCGCGTTGTCCATTTCTGTAATGATCTCAATGTAGGAAGCCGTCGTTTGAAAGCTGCTGAAGACTACTTTTCGTCGCATTGTAGAGATGTTGAGACTGATCTGATCCAGGGGGACCCTGTGCAAGAAGTCGTGCCCTACGCAGAAAACTGGGAGGCTGATCTCATAGTCGCTGGCAACTCTGCCAAGAACCTTCTTCTGCGTAAATTGTTTGGTGAGACGGCATTGCAGCTGCTTCGTGGTAGTCCGCTTCCTCTGTTTCTTGCGCAGTAGCTCGCGCGGTATAATAATCGCGGGTACCAGCGGAAAAGGTGCCAGCGGAAAAAACAGCGGAAAAAAACAGCGGGGAAAGATAAAAAGTTCGATGGTTCCCTGCTGCATCATATGGATATCGAGAAGAAGCAAAAAGTGCTTGTAATCAAGGCTCGCTTGTATAGATGTGATAGTTTGTAGTTTGACCTTCAGGTTCTTTGGACTAAGAAGGAAATAGAAAATACTATTTCGGTCGTGGTGCGGCAGACATTGAGTATTGATGACGAGGAGGAAAACATGGTGGAACGAACACCAGACGCAGTGCAACTTCCGGAACAAACGGAAGTGATTGTTGTTGGCGGTGGACCGGCTGGCACGACTGCTGCAACCATTGCAGCTCAGCAGGGACGCTGTGTAATGCTTTTTGAGCGGGAGAAGTTCCCTCGATTCCACGTGGGGGAGTCACTTATCCCAGAAACGTTCTGGACATTAAAACGCCTCGGCATGGTTGATCGTTTGCGAGGAAGTCGCTTTGTAAAAAAGTATTCTGTTCAATTCGTGAATGAAAAGGGAGTGCTTTCAGCACCTTTTTACTTTATTGATCACCGAGACGATGAAAGTTCACAAACCTGGCAGGTTCGTCGAGCAGATTTTGATGAGATGATGCTTCGCAATGCTGAGTCGAATGGGGTTAAGGTGCACGAAGGTATGCGGGTGCTTGAAGTTTTATTCGAGGGAACGCGTGCAACGGGAGTCCGTGTAGCTGACGAGTTTGGGAGGACATCGACAATTTCTGCGAAGGTCGTGGTAGATGCCAGTGGTCAATCGGCAATGGTCACAAGTAGGCTCGGCCTTCGCGAGTGGGATCCAGTTCTCAAAAAAGCAGCTGTGTGGAGTTACTGGAAGGGTGCGACACGAGGAATTGGTCGCGATGAAGGTGCAACACTTGTTATGCAACTTGACGATAAGCAGGGATGGCTGTGGTACATACCGCTAGACGATGATGTTGTAAGTATTGGTGTGGTTGCTGGGTATGACTATCTTTTTCAAAATAGAGAAAAGAAAGATTTAGAGACTCTTTATGCCGCCGAAATGAAACGATGTCTCGGGCTTCACGGACGCCTCGACAAGGCGACGAAAATCGAACCTGTTCGTGTTGCTAAAGAATACTCCTACCGAGCACGGGATGTTGCCGGTGACGGCTGGGTCCTCGTCGGTGATGCCTTTGGGTTTCTCGACCCGCTCTACTCCTCAGGCATACTATTAGCATTAAAAAGTGGTGAGCTTGCCGGTGATGCGGTAGTTGCCGCGCTTCAAGAAAATGACTTGTCCGCGGAGCGATTAGGTTCTTGGGGGAAGGATTATGTTCGGGGCATGGATCGAATGCGGCGCCTAGTTTATGAATTTTATGACGGTTTCAATTTTGGTAAGTTCGTAAAGCGCTTTCCACATCTTCGTGGCCATGTCACAGATCTCCTTATAGGTGATCTTTTTAATGAACGACTGGATGAAATAATTGAGCCTCTCGAAACCCTTCGAGCCGAACAAGAAGCTGCGGCACACTAATCGGTAACGCATGTTTAGGCCATTCGTTCTCAGGTTTTACGAGAAGCCTCAAGGAGCTCAATCCAGGCTCCGATAAAGAACCCACTGTCGTGGTAGGTTCGGCCACTTATTAGATTTTTATCCACGACACATGGAGCGTCGATAAAAATACCACCTGCTGATTCCAGTTCGTGACGACATTTTTCAACAGTAGCCATGCGTCGTCCTTGGACACAGTCGGCATAGGCAGGTATTTCAACACCGTGGCAGACACTCGCCACAGGCTTGTTCTGCTCGAAAAAGTGCCGTGTGATACGAATAAGATCAGAGTTGTAGCGGATGTATTCCGGCGCTCTTCCTCCGCTGAAAAAAATGCCTTGATAATTTTCCGGGTAGACGTCGGCAAAAGCAGCATCTGCCATGATTTGATACCCCTCCCATTCTTTTGTGATGGTCCATCCAGGTCGCACTTCGTGTAAGACCATCTGGTGCAATCGTTTTTCTGGAGCAATGACATGTGGTCGGAAACCAGATTCCTGGAGACGAAAGTATGGGTAGAGGGTGTCAACTGTTTCTGAGGCATCACCAATAACGATGAGAACGTTACCAGCTGAATTCTTGGTTTGATGTTTAGGAAGCATGTTTCGTAGTTGCCATAAGATTAAATGAAGGTATTAGATTAAAAGTTCCCGGTATTTTTCGACGCTCTGTTGAATGCAATACTGTTGACGTGATCAGTAGTTAATAAGCGGCTGTGTTTGTTGCGGGAGTCGATATATTGTACCGATAGATAGCATCTTTCAGGCCAGCTTCTGGAGTGTCAATTCTCACTTTAGATATTTGAGGAATGTCTGCGTTGTTGTAAGAGGTTCTTGTATGTGTAATAGTTATTAATGCCACCTGCACGTCTAGTCATTCGAGATAAGCACTTTGTTTCACTGTGCGATGCTACGAGGAGATCTAGTTGAGAAGGGAATCTATTCAAAAATGATAGAAAGTCGCAATGTCTCGTTCAAAGTACGGAATTGCCATTGATGTGACATTCCGGTATGAGTTTTCGATTTCTTGTGAGCGGGGAAGGGGCTAAGGTTGTCTATGAACAGCGCGTGTAGAGAAATGATGTCAAATATATTTATGAGACGGATGTGCCATGCTCCTCTCGTGGTGGTAGGGCTGGTGGTAGGGCTGTTGGTTACTGTCGGTAGTACGTATGCCGCCACAGAAAATACTCATTCGTCCCCAAATATTTTGATGATTTTGACTGATGATCAAGGATGGGGCGATGTTGCTGCATACGGTGCAAAGGACTTAAAGACTCCAGCAATAGACTCGCTCATTGCCTCCGGAATGCGGTTCGATAACTTTTATGCAAATTGTCCCGTCTGTTCACCAACTCGTGCAGCCCTTTTGTCCGGTATGGTGCCAGACAAAGTCGGAGTTCCGGGTGTCATTCGCACGCACCCTGACAATAACTGGGGGTTTCTCAACCCAGATGCAATTCTCCTACCAAAGCCGCTTAAAGCAGTTGGTTACCACACGGCCATTATTGGCAAATGGCATCTTGGGCTTGAGGCTCCATCTCGTCCAACAGACCATGGGTTTGATCATTTCCATGGATTTCTCGGCGACATGATGGACGACTATTGGACCCATACTCGTCATGACCGGCACTACATGCGGCTGAATACTGTCGATGTTCGGCCGGAGGGACATGCGACCGATATTTTTAGTGATTGGGCAGCCGACTACATAACGTCGCGGGTTGGAAAAGTGCAACCTTGGTTTTGCTACCTTGCATTCAATGCGCCGCATACCCCGGTGCAACCCCCTCAAGCATATCTCGAAAAGGTTTTATCGCGTGATCCAGGTATGAATCCAACCCGGGCTAAGCTAGTCGCATTTATCGAACACCTTGATGCTGGAATGGGTCGAGTTGTAGATTGTTTGAAGAAAACCGGACAGGCTGAAAATACACTCATTGTTTTTACGTCTGACAACGGTGGCCATAAAGGAAGTCTCGCGCACTGTGGTCCACATCGAGGCTTCAAACAAGAAATGTATGAGGGCGGTATTGCAGTACCGTTTTGTGCAGTATGGCCTGGGCACATTGCACCAGGTTCACGAAGTAATCTTGTTGCATTAACAAGTGACCTTTTTCCGACATTCTGCGAGGCTGCTGGTGCGACCATCGAGCACGAGATCGATGGCATGTCTATCTTGCCAACGTTGCTTGGCAAGCGGCAGTCATTCGACCGAACTCTTTTCTGGGTACGGCGAGAAGGAGGCCAGATCTATCAAGGTCAGGACTATTATGCCGTGCGACGTGGGCCATGGAAATTGCTTCAAAACACACCTTTTGAAAACTACCAGCTATTTAATTTAAACGATGATCCGCTTGAATCGATTGACGTGAGCAACGGCCATCGGTCGATCGTGAAGGACTTAACAGAAAAACTTCGTCATCACGTACAGGTGGCGGCACAGGTTCCATGGCAGCAGCCAATGGCCACGGGTGACAAGCAGGAATAAGCGACATTTTGTCGTATCGATTCACTCGTAAGGGCAAAGGTCTTACGACATTGAAGAATGTATCTGGTACAACTACTGGCTCATGATGTGATAGTGAAAGCCGTGCTGTTTACGAGGGGGTCTTATGAACAGGTTTCTTGTTTTTGTCTGTTTCTTTGTTTGCTTTTGTTGTGTGGCCGTTGAAGCTAAACAACCTCCCAATATCGTGATGATTTTCTGTGATGATCTCACCAACCAGGCACTGAGTTGCTACGGTCATCCCCTCAAATTACTCGATACCCCAAATATTGATCGGCTCGCTCAAGAAGGCATGCTCTTTCGTCGTTGCATGGTTCCAAATTCGATTTGTGGTCCGAGTCGAGCTGCAATCCTGACCGGTAAATACGCTCATGTAAATGGTTTTTGTTGTAACGGGGATGAGTTCGACGGATCACAGCCCACATTTTCCAAAATGCTGCAAACGGCTGGCTATCAAACAGCCATGATTGGAAAGTGGCACCTTAAGAGTAACCCAACGGGTTTTGATCATTGGCATATTCTGCCTGGTCAAGGTTCATATTATAACCCGAAAATGATCAAGAATGGTGAGTCGCTTCAGCATGAAGGATACGTCACGGATATTGTTTCAGACTTATCAATCGATTGGTTGAAGGCTGTAGATCGATCCAAGCCATTTCTTCTCATGTCACAACATAAGGCGCCTCACCGTGAATGGTCCCCAGCCTTGCGGCATCTTGGCTGGAATGGCGACCGTGTTTTTCCAGAACCTGAAACGCTGTTTGATGACTATTCAGGTCGTGGCCGAGCTGAGCATGAACAAGATATGACGCTGGAAAAAACATTTCGTCCACTCGATGCAAAACTGGAACCACCGCGGACTATTTCGGATGCGCAAAAAAAGGATTGGGATGCGTACTATGGACCTCGTAACGACGAGTTTCGTAAACAGAATCTCACAGGGAAAGATCTTGTAAAGTGGCGTTACCAAAGGTATATGCACGACTATCTTGGTTGCGTGAAAGCCGTTGACGAGGCGGTCGGCAAACTCCTTGATTATCTTGATTCGGCGGGTTTGAGTAAAAATACCATGGTCTTGTTTTCATCGGACCAAGGTTTTTATCTTGGTGAACATGGCTGGTTTGATAAGCGATGGATTTATGAAGAGTCGCTCACAACGCCGTGTATTGTGCGATGGCCCGGCGTGACGCAGCCGGGCACGACATCGGATGCAATTGTTTCGATACTTGACTTCCCAGAAACGTTTCTTGAGTCTGCTGGGCAATCCATTCCTTCCGACATGCATGGGAAAAGCCTTGCTCCGTTATTGGCAGGCCGACTTCCGAGCGATTGGCGAAAAAGCTTTTATTATCACTACTATGAATTTCCGGGAGGCCATAGTGTTCGAAAGCACTACGGTGTCGTCACAGACCGATACAAGCTTTTTCATTTCTATGAGCCCGATATAGATTATTGGACCTTGATTGATCGCAAGCAGGACGCACAGGAACTGAAGAATGTTTATGATCAACCTGAGCATGCAAAGGTACAAAAAGAATTGCATGGAGAACTTGATAGATTACGAAAAGAACTCAAGGTGCCGGCCGTTGATCCGCCGAGGCGTGGTAGAAAAAAGAACCAGAAGAGTAAGCAAAAGTCATAGTTGCCTCGGACGTCTGATACTCATTTTGTTTTAAAAAGGTTTAAAAAAATATGCTCGCATGCAGGACTTATCTGCTGTACTTTTTTTGTATTACGATACTGCTTGGGTTGTCATCTCGTCTTACAGCAGAGCCGGTTGTGCTCGATCTTTGGCCAGATGGTGTTCCAGCTTCCGGGCAGAAGGATGACCCTTCGGAAGAGGTGCGAACAAAGACGAATGGAATTTTGCGGATAACCAATGTGAATTCGCCTCACATTACGGTGTACCGTCCGGATTCTCCAAATGGTGCGGCAGTGCTTGTTTGCCCAGGCGGTGGTTATAAGATCTTGGCGTATGAGCATGAGGGTACTGATGTTTGTGAATTTTTGACTCAACATGGAGTTACTGCAATTCTTCTTAAGTACCGCGTGCCAGCTTCGAGGGATGTCCCACTTCAGGATGCACAGCGAGCTCTTGGACTCATTCACCACCACGCAGAAGCATGGGGTGTTGACCCAGATCGCATTGGAATGCTCGGTTTTTCTGCAGGAGGTCACCTTACTGTCATGGCATGCCTCCATGGAAGCGAGCGCACGTATTCATTGGATAAAAAATTTGATATTGAAGACCCAACGCCGAGCTTTGCGATACCCGTGTATCCCGCCTATCTCGTTGAGCGTGGTACTGAGGGGCCGCTGCTCTCGGATATCACTGTAAAAGATACGTCACCACCACTGTGTCTCGTGCATGCTGCAGATGATCCTTGGACAGCGAGTGGCAGTTTCCTTCTTGCCGTTGAGTACAAGAAGCACGATATTCCTTGTGAGGTGCACGTGTACGCAAAGGGTGGGCATGGTTTTGGCATGAAAAAAAAGGGCTTACCTGTTGATGCGTGGCCTCACCGAGTCATTGAGTGGATGGATTCGATGGGTTACCTGACACGGCCTGACTCGAACTAGTACCCTGTGGTAAATCGATGCACCATGGTGTGCTTATAGGTTTCATCAGGATTCAGACAGCCGGACGGCCATTCCCCATGCCATTCTGTTTGATTGATGGCATCCGGAAAACATTCGGTCTCAAGACAGATAGCCGCGTGCTGTTTGTAAGTGATCCCATGTTTCCCTTTGAGTGATGAGTCAAGATAATTGCCTGTATAGACTTGAATGCCGGGTTGGTCGGTAAGGATTTCAAGGCTTCTTCCACAAGAGGGATCAGTGAGCGTGACTGCCGGCCGAAGTGCCCCGTCAGGTTTCCAGTTGTTGATTACTAGGCAATGGTCGACACCTCCTCTTTCGGCACCCTCCGGTGATGGAGTAAGAGCCCGGATCACCTCCCCAAGATTGGATTGATTATCAGGTGAAAGACGAAAGTCGAAAGGAGTGCCATCAACGTTACGAATTATTCCTGTCGGTATGCCGCCTTCATCGAGAGGAAGATATCGATCAGCGTGTGCTATAAGCGACTGGCTCTCAATATTATTTGTTGCCTGGCCAGCAATATTCCAATACGTATGATGCACGAGATTCACAATGGTCGGAGTATCTGTGGTCGACTCCATTTCCACCCATAGTTCGCCATCTGGAGTAAGGGTGTAGGTTACTTTTGATCGCAGTGTTCCGGGGTATCCTTCATCCCCAGTCGGTGATGTGAGTTCAAGATCGAGAGCAGGTCCTTTTTGTGAAAGCCGTGGTGTTGCTTTCCAGAGTTGCTTATCAAATCCGACGACACCACCATGAAGGTGGTTTTGGCCATTGTTTTGAGCAACCTTGTATGACTTTTTATTTATTGAAAAAAGACCATTAGCAATGCGATTTCCAACTCGGCCACATATTGCACCAAAGTAGGGATGGCCGCTGAGATAGCCGTCAAGAGATTCAAATCCGAGTACAACGTCAACTGGTTCACCCTGTTTTTGAGGAACACAAAAGCTTGTCACAATGGCCCCGTAGTTTGTGATTGTGGCTTTCCAGCCTCCGGGAGCTTCTAAGGTAAATAGGCTGACTTCCTGTCCATCAGGAAGTTTTCCAAATGGACGAACAGTGGGTGTAGTCATTGTCTGGGCCATGCGTTCAACTCCATGAGCAGCAGGTGTCAAAAAAAAAGAGGGATGAAGAGTCTTCGTAGGCGGCTTTAGGAGAACTCAACAATTGTATGGTGTTGAGTCATTCTTAATTGGGACATGTCAAACCACCGGTCAAGAATGCAGGAAATTATCGGCAGTATAAACAGGTCGATTCGTTATCGGCGAGCGTGATGCTCTAGTCTCCGTGAACATCGTGACCGGTTTCTTCGATCACTGGATTCGTAAGACGGCCGACACCTTCTATCTCGACGGTAACCTCGTCACCAGGCTGAAGATACACAGGTGGAGTGCGGGCGAACCCAACGCCATGTGGTGTGCCTGTAAGTATGACCGTTCCAGAATTTAAGACCGTGCTGGCTGATAAGAACTCAATCAATGTGGGGATATCAAAAATCATGTCATCTGTGTTCCCCTCTTGCATGATCTGTCCGTTTAGAATTGTTTTGAGTGATAATTTGTTTGGGTCTTTGATTTCGTCTGGAGTCGTAATCACGGGTCCAAGTGGACAGAACGTTGCAAATGTCTTGCCTCGACACCATTGTCCGCCGCCACCTTTTTTCTGCCAGTCACGAGCTGAGATGTCATTAGCGCATGTGTACCCGAGTATGTGTTGGTGGGCTTCGTCTCGACTGACGTTGTGGCATCGTTTCCCAAGAACAACTGCAAGTTCACATTCGTAGTCAACTTTTTCACTACGCAGCTTTCGTGGAAGTATGACCGGGTCTCCGGGGTGCTGAAGTGAGCCGGTATTTTTAAGAAAAAGAATAGGATGTTAAGGCGGTAGAACACCAGTTTCAGTTGCATGTCGTTTGTAGTTAAGCCCAATGCAAAGAATGTCGGTAGGTAAAATAGGTGCTAAGATTTTTTCAACAGTCGCCAGTGCGCCGGTGTCAGAAAAACCAGTTGCGATATCTCCTTCGAGAAGTGTGACATGGTTGTCGTCGTGCAGGTTTCCGAAAGCTTCTTTGTTTTGTTTTAAAAAACGAATAATTTTCATATGTCATTTCACTTTGATGTATCATGCTCGAAACTGTGAGAGTCGTATCTTTTTGAGTATATGCTGATGCCATTGTTACCTTGCTCAATCGCTTTTATTGGAACCGGGATTATGGGTTCCAGTATGGCGAGGCATTTGATTATGAACGGTCATCCACTTCATGTTCACAATCGAACTCGTGAGAAAGCCGAGGCGTTACTCGAGCGGGGAGCAACATGGCACGATACGCCTGAATCGGCAGCCAATGCTGCCGACGTAGTGATCACGATGCTTGGCCTCCCATCGGACGTTGAGCAGGTGTATTTTGGGAAGACGGCTGGTGGAGGAGTCATTGCCGCCGCAAAGTCAGGCAGTCTTCTTATCGACATGACAACCTCAAGTCCTCGTCTGGCAGAGCGTATTTCAAGCGTAGCAAGAGAGCAAAATATAGAAGCCCTCGATGCACCGGTTTCTGGTGGTGATGTAGGTGCGCGAAACAAGAGCCTTGTCGTCATGGTTGGTGGAGAAGACGAGGCATTTTATCGGGGAGAGCCACTCCTTGAGCAAATGGGCCAATTGGTCACACGTCTCGGTCCTGCTGGTAGTGGTCAGCGGTGTAAGCTATCGAATCAGATTGCGGTGGCAATTGGTATGGTGGCTTGGTGTGAAGCTCTTGCTGTGGCAAAAGCCAGTAACCTGGACCCATCAGTAGTTCAGAATGTGATACGTGGTGGTGCTGCGGGTAGCTGGGGCCTGACAAACTTGGCTCCACGCGCGCTCAATGAAGATTTCGAACCTGGTTTTCTTGTACGTCATCTTGTAAAAGACATTCGCCTTGCTCAGGAAGAAGCAGATCTTCATGGGCTACATCTTCCCGGTCTTGAAGTGGCTCAGAAACTGTATGAATTATTAGAGAAACTAGGCTACGGTGAGGCTGGTACGCAGGTACTCTTTCATCACTATGAGACCAACAGAGGAGTGGGCTAGCAATGGTCAGAATTTCTCATGGGCAGCATTGTAGGCTCAGTATCAATCGTTCACTGTATGCTTTTGTTTGCGCCGTGGTCGTTGTTCCTGGGCTCGCTGCAGACAGCCTGTTTAATGGGACAACTTTTGATGGATGGGAAGGCGATATCAATGACGTATGGCGTATCGAAAACAAGGAAATAGTTGGTGGTTCTTTATCGAAGAAACAAGAGCGAAATAATTTTCTCTGTACGACTAATCGCTATACAAATTTTGATTTGAGGCTACGGATAAAACTCAGTGGCACCAAAGGGTTCATCAACTCAGGCATTCAGTTTCGAAGTGAAAGAGTTCGGGACAGTCATGAGGTAGCTGGGTATCAGGCTGACTTTGGTGCTGGTCACGATGGGGCTTTGTATGATGAGTCGAGACGTAAAAAGTTTCTTGCGCGGCCTCCCGAATCATTTCTTGA
>JABAAH010000139.1 GCA_014238855.1 Planctomycetota bacterium | reverse complement strand
TGAGATGATGATTGAACACGCTGACCTTTCTCAGGAGTCTGTTTCGCTTTTCCCTGTTTGTTTTCTGTTCCAGTTTGAGTAGACCAGTCAGGTGCATCGGCCATGACATCCTCGTACAGGGCGAGCATTTCTTTTTTGAGACGCTCAGTGACTTTCGGACGTTGTTTTGAGATGTCCTTCTTTTGTTGCGGATCAGTTTTTAAGTCGTACAGCGCGAACCGGCTGAACCCGCCTGCCTTGATCGTTGGAATCCACGCTTCCTGGAAAGTCCGTGCACGAACGAACTCGCTCTTTAGCCGGTTGTATTCGGGGCTGGAGAAGGTGGTGTTGCTGACGCGGGAACCCAAGTTGGTCGCCTGCGGATCGATACCTGCCAGCCTGGCCATCTCCCGCTGCAATTCATTTTTCTTGGCATTATTCGAAGGCAGTTTGTAATCAGAGTAGCCCACGAGCGTGTACCACCCTTCCCGCAAGGTAGCGAGATGACCCGATGACGGTGACAGCCACAACAGGGGTTGCGATCGATTAAATGTGCCTTTCTCGATCAGCAACGGTGAAAGGTCAGCGCCATCAAGGTGCACGCCTTTGGGTTTATCGATGCCGGTCAGTCCACAAATCGTCGGCAGTAAATCAACAGAGCCTGAAGGTGTGTCTTCAGTGCGACCGCCTCGAAAACCATTCGGCCAGAAGAAAATACCAGGCGAACGTAATCCACCTTCAAAATTCGATCCTTTGGCACCAGTCAATCCACCATTTCGATCAGCCCGATAACTTCCGTGGTCTGAAGAGTAAATAATGAAGGTGTTGTCCAGCTTGCCTGTTTCTTTGAGCTTGGCAACGAGTCGTCCAATGGCTCGATCGGTGTTATCGACAGTGGCCGAATAGATTGCGGCTTCATCCTTGAGGTCGCCGTAGATCGAGGTGATCTCATCAGGCGCGGCCAGTTTGGCGTGAGGCTCATTGAACCAAAGGTTCAAGAAGAACGGTTGATCTGGATTCTTCCTCTCGTCTAACCAGCGGATCGCATCGTCAACGATCAATTGACACGAATAGCCTTTCAACGGTCCGACTCGTTTGCCGTTGCGCATAAAGTTCGTAGGATTCCTGTGACTTGGGCTGGCTCCGTTCGAGAGGCCGAACCAGTAGTCAAAACCGTGCTCCTGAAGCGTAGGTTTTTTTCGTTTGCCTGAGGTCATCCCGACGTGCCACTTGCCGAAGTGGGCTGTTCCATAACCAGCCTGTTGCAACACTTCTGCGATCGTCACTTCACGCTCGAGCAGATGCATATTGTGCCATTGATCTTGCAAGACGCCATAAATGCCGGTGCGAAGATTCTGCCTTCCGGTAAGGAGAGTCGCCCGCGATGGCGAGCAGACTGCTGCCCCGGCGTGAAAGTCGGTGAACTTGACCCCACGCGCTGCCAGGTTGTCGAGCACTGGTGTTTTTACTGGCCCGCCATAACATCCGAGATCCTTTGATCCCAGATCATCGGCCAGCAGAATGACTACGTTGGGCTTGGGTTGCTTTTCTTCAGCTGAAGTAAACGTAGCCAGCATCAGGAAGCATAAAAATGTGTGGATAGGTTTCATAGTATTTACTCAGTTCGTGTTTCCTTTTTCAACGTCTTCGGTCTCTCCCTTACTTCCGGAAATATAAGTGAGAATTTTGACGAAAGAGGCTCCCCGATTGGTCATGTTTGGATAGAGAATGCGTTTTTCTTTCCAGAGTTTAACGATACGGGCACGTTGTTCGGGTTTGAGACCGGCCATGACCTTGTCAACGTAGGCCTGGTGGCTGCTTCCCTGGTAGTCGTCTGGAAGGGGATTTTTGTCGATGCGAGCCAAGAGGTCCGCGGTCTTCGAATTCGATGTTCCGGCGACGGGCCGTTGTAACGCGTTTCCCCGGGGCTTCTTCACGGTGGCCTGTTCTTCCGGGGTGACATAATCCGGTCCATCGGCCATGACACTTTTGTAGATGAGGTTGGCCTGCTTTTTCATTCGTGCGATGAGCTTGGGGTGCTTGTTCGCAATGTCGTTTTGCTGACCGATATCCTTCGAGAGGTCATAGAGCTCAACCCGATCGACACCTCCCTTTTTCATGAGTGGGATCAAGGCTTCATTAAAGTAGAACAAGGACCGAAATTCATCGCGCAGCCGGTTGGCTTCTGGATTGGCAAATCTGCCGTTGAACATGCGGGAGCGAAGATTCAATCCACCCAGCTCCTTTTGAAGGTCGTCCCCAAGGGCCAATTCTGTCTGCTGTAGCAAACGGTTCGCCTTTGTATTGTCAAACGGGAGTCGGGCTGTGCTCGGAGCCAAAAGGGTGTGGTTACCCATTCGAAGCGCCATGGTGGAGCCATTCATCCAGAAAAGGGGTTGACGACGTTCAAAACTGCCCGTGCCGGTGAGCAGAGGAGTGAGGTCCGAACCGTCAAGAAAGATGCCCTTGGGTTTCTTGATACCAAGAAGCCCACAGATGGTGGGAAGCAGGTCAACGGCTCCAGCAGGCTCTTTCT
>JABAAH010000138.1 GCA_014238855.1 Planctomycetota bacterium | reverse complement strand
GGTCTCGGTCGACTCGCCTGGAAGCAACACAATACTCCAATGCACGCCTAGACACCCTCTTCATCTCACGGAAAGATTTCCTGAATGCCGTTCGACTGCAAGCATATTCGCAACTTTTCAATCGTTGCTCACATCGATCACGGCAAAAGTACGCTCGCCGACCGATTGCTGGAGAACACTGGCACCGTTGAGAAACGTCAACTCAAGACGCAAATGCTCGATGACATGGAACTTGAGCGGCAGCGAGGCATTACGATCAAAGCTCGAGCAGTTCGGATGGAATACCGTCATAATGATGAACTGTATGAGCTCAACCTTATTGATACACCCGGCCACGTCGACTTTCATTATGAGGTTTCACGGTCTCTCGCCTGTTGTGAGGGAGCTGTTTTGCTTGTTGATGCGTTCCAAGGCGTAGAGGCTCAGACAGTTGCCAATGCCTATGCTGCCATCAATGAGGATCTTGAAATTGTTCCTGTCATCAACAAGGTTGATCTTGTCCATGCGCGGGTTGATGAAGTGCTTATTGAGATGGAACAGTCTCTTGCCATTGATTCCGATGAAGTCCTTCGCGCGAGTGCAAAAACTGGTATCGGCATCAATGAACTATTAGGTGCCATCATTGATCGGATACCACCGCCACAGGGTGATCCAGACAAAGTGTTACAGGCACTCATTTTTGACAGTCACTATGACAGCTATCGCGGTGTCATTACCTATGTACGAATCATTGATGGCACTGTGAAAAAAGGACAGAAGATTCGATTTTCGAAAACAGGGGTCACACATGAGGTCATTGATCTTGGGCAGTTTGTCCCACAGCGTCGATCATGTGACCAGCTTGCTGCCGGCCAGGTAGGGTATCTGGTCTGTAACATCAAAGATGTCGAGCATGTTCATATTGGTGACACGCTTACAGTCCCAGGTAAAGACGGAGCCGCAGCCGTTGCTGGCTACAAACCACCGCAGCGGATGGTCTACTGTGGGCTCTACCCATCTGAGGGTGAAAACTTCGAGGAGTTGCGAGAGTCCCTTGAACGACTGGCAATCAACGATCCTTCGTTTGAGTTTCAGCCTGAAAGTAGCGAGGCACTTGGGTTTGGTTTTCGCTGTGGTTTCCTTGGCCTTTTGCATATGGAAATCATCCAGCAGCGACTTGAGCAAGAAGCAGACCTTGATCTTGTTCAGACTGCACCCAACGTGACGTATCAGCTTCTTTTGAAGAATGGTGAGACACTTGAAATCAGAAATCCCCAGGATGTTCCGGATACTGGACAGATTGAAGAGTTTCGTCAGCCAATTGTTCGGTGTAATTTCCTGGTACCGGTAGAGTTTATTGGACCTGTGATGCAACTGTGCAGTGACCGACGTGGTGTCTTTCTGAAAACTGAATACCTTTCACCGACACGGGCAATGCTTTCGTTTGATCTCGCGCTGGGTGAAGTGATTTATGATCTGCATGACAAAATCAAGAGTGTGACTCGTGGATATGGCACACTCGACTACGAATTACAGGGATACTTTCCTGCAGATCTTGCACGACTTGATATTCTTGTCGGCGGCAAACAGGTTGATGCTCTTTCGATTATCTGTGACCGCAGAGATGCCGACAGACGAGGTCGAGCAATTGTAAAAAAACTACGTGGTGAAATTGATCGCCACATGTTTGAGGTAGCCTTGCAGGCTGCGATCGGTACCAAGATTATCGCCCGAGAAACGATTTCTGCACTACGAAAAAATGTTACTGCGAAATGCTATGGCGGTGACATCTCTCGCAAGAAAAAGCTCTGGGCGAAGCAAAAAGAAGGTAAAAAACGGATGAAGAGTATCGGCTCAGTCGATATCCCTCAGAAGGCGTTTATGGCGGTTCTTGAAACTGGTGCAGAGCGATAATGACGCCAACTCGAAACGCTTGGGCTCGTATTAAAAGCCACTTCAGCCATGCTGTTTCAGCCACGCCGTCTCAACCATGTTCTCGTATTGCAACTGACACCTTGCAATGCTGTACCGGGGTCTTGGTTGACCCTAGTTCGCACAATCTTTCCCGTTTAGTGCTTTCGTGCTCGATGACCCTGCTGAACAGCTTCAAAGCCCAGCTGCTTACCGCCAACGGCGGAAAGGTTCATAGATTCGAATTGTCAGCAACAACTCACTGGCAGAATAATTTGTGAGATAGCTACCAGGCACGGTTGGGGGTGAGCCACTGAGAGAATCTACACGATTATTGCCGAGGGTAAAAAATCGGTATCCAAGATCGACCGCCATGCGATTTGATACGTCATAAATTAACCCACCACCGGCTTGCCAGGCAAAACTCGAGACGTTTTTAGTACCAGCAATGAATGGTAGACCTCCGATTGAACCCTGCAAGACAGATCGATAGCCACCAGCACCAATACCAGCACCAGCGTATACATTAAAATCTCCAACGACCTTATAGTCTCGCCAAACATTTACCATCGTTGACCACCCATCACGAGCAGCAGTCGTGGCAACAAAACCCCCTGGTGGGGCTTCCGT
>JABAAH010000137.1 GCA_014238855.1 Planctomycetota bacterium | reverse complement strand
GACTGCCACCACATTCGCTACACGGCACCTCACCCATCACAGCATCGACCTTCCGTCGCACGGCAGCGACCATTCGCGATGCATCTTCGCAGGCAGCCTCAAGGCCCTTGAACTGAAACGAAAACCATGGGCCTCGCCCAGGTGTGCCACGCGGGCGTTTGACATCAATCCATTTTTCACCCGTTCCCTCAAAAAGAACCCGCTGCTGGAGCCCAGAAAGTTCATTGAGCGGAACATCACCCGGTAATCCAGTGGTTGTACAAAGCGATGAAAGCATTGTCTTGCTGAGCGGTTGAGTAATATCAGGCCATAAATCAAGTGCTCCATCGAGCAGTGACAACGACGCATCACGAACGAGCGACTGGTGTTCAACACCTGTCCGTGTTCCAAGACCGTCACAGACCGCACACCAACCGAGGGGGCTGTTAAATGAAAACTCTCTCGGCTCAAGCGGTCGAAACCCTTGGCCACACTCTGGGCAGGCAAGAAAACGACTATGAATATCAATCGGCCAGTCAGGTTCTTCCAGAGGGTTGCCATGCCCATCATCAACCGCACGTGCCACAAACAGCGTTCCATTCCCGGCTTCAAAGGCAGCTTCAACACTCTGGGCAATGCGGCTGCGCTCCTCAGGATTCGAAGTGATTCGATCAATGACGAGTTCCAGCCGATGTTTCTTTTTGCGATCAAGAGGAGGGTCCTCATCAAGACGATAGGTTGTCCCGTCAATTCGCAGTCGTACATACCCAGCAGCCTTGAGCCCAGCAAGAAAACTCTCCGGAGTCTGCCCGACCTTGAGTTCAACTGGAGCCAGCAAGAGCATCCGTGTTCCTTCCGGAATATCAAGAATGCGATCGACGGACTCATCGACGCTCTGCGCACCGACTGGCACTCCACATTCCGGGCAGTGCATGACACCAAGCCGAGCAGCAAGCACACGGAAAAAATCATACATCTCTGTCAGTGTGCCAACAGTCGATCGTGGTGTACTGCCAGTTGAGCGTTGTTCAATGGCAACGGCCGGAGCCAACCCCTCAATACGTTCAAAAATTGGCTTTGGTACCTGACCAACAAATTGTCGAGCATACGGGGAAAGACTTTCAACATACCGGCGCTGACCCTCAGCGTATAAGGTGTCGAACGCAAGTGATGTCTTGCCAGAACCACTCGGGCCGCAGCATACGGTGATTGCCCCCCTCGGAAGATCAGCATCCACATGTTTTAAATTATGTTGTGCTGCACCACGTACTATTATCGACGACGGCCCCGGATCACGGGATTGTTTTTCAATGGCGGTGAGTGATTTTTTTACAGCTCGCTCAATCGCTGCTGGTGTCACAGCAGTTGATTTTCGTGGTGGACGACGTTTTTTCGATGCGCCTTGTTTCGCAAGTTCGGCGGCCTGAGCCAACACCGGTTTGAGTGCCCTGCCAGTTTCAGACGTACGCGTCTGAGCGACTTTTTCAGGAGGACCTTCGACAACAATGTATCCACCATCACCACCACCCTCTGGCCCCAAATCAATGACATGATCAGCCCGCTTCACCACATCAAGATTATGTTCAACAACGAGTACTGTGTTTCCAGCTTCTACAAACCGGTCAAGAACCTCGACAAGTTGTCGGACATCGTGCATGTGAAGGCCGGTGGTTGGCTCATCTAAGATATAAAGTGTGTTTCCAGTGGAACGCTTTGCGAGTTCTCGAGAAAGTTTGACTCGCTGTGCCTCGCCTCCTGAGAGCGTGGGTGATGGCTGCCCAAGATGGAGATAGTCGAGCCCGACGTCACAGAGCGTCTGGAGTTTTCGGGCAATGTCTGGAGCATCGGCAAAGAATTCCAACGCTTCACCTATTTCCATCGCCAGAATGTCAGCGACATTTTTGCCTTTCCAGCGAACTTCAAGTGTGTCCTGGGCAAAACGAGTACCGCCACACACATCACAGGTGACCCAGACATCAGCAAGAAAATCCATGTCCAGACGCGTTGACCCATGTCCTTCACAGGCACCGCAGCGACCACCTGCAACATTGAATGAAAATCGGCCTGCCTTCCAGCCACGACGGCGGGCATCCGGCAGCATCGTGAAGAGTTTGCGGATGTCATCCCAGACTTTGACATAGGTTGATGGGTTGCTTCTCGGTGTACGGCCAATGGGAGACTGGTCGATGACAATCACCTTGTCGAGCTGCTCCCCACCAACAAGAGCATCGAAGTCACCAGGTACAGCAGCGTCACTCCCGAGCATGCTCCGCAGGGCTGGCTCAAGCACATCAGTGACAAGCGAACTCTTGCCACTTCCCGAAACGCCAGTCACACAGACAAACAACCCAAGTGGAATTTCAACATCAATACCCTTTAAATTGTTGTGGCGAACACCTTCGAGAATAAGTGTTCTTTCATCAGGCGTGCGTCGTGTTTCAGGCAAAACAATGGCGTCACGCCCCGAAAGGAAAGCTCCTGTAATACTGCGAGTGCTCTTCTCAATGTCTTGCGGCGACCCGGCAGCAACAACTTCACCACCACGCTTTCCTGGGCCAGGACCGAAATCAATCACCCAGTCAGCAGCTCGGATGGTCTC
>JABAAH010000136.1 GCA_014238855.1 Planctomycetota bacterium | reverse complement strand
TCGTGTACCGATGATTCATCACAGTAGTGGTGGTGCATTTGCAATTCGTGACAAGCAATGGAAGCTTGTGATGGGTTCCAAGAAAAAAAGACTGCAGGAACTCTATGACCTGTCAAATGATCCCAGCGAAACACACAATCTGTTTGAAACACAAAGTGAACGTGCCAAGACACTGCAGCAGAAGTTAACACATATCATACGTTCTGGCCGCAGTACCCAAGGAAACCCAGTGCCAAATGATACACCGTATTGGGATGATCTCTTTTGGATGACAGAGACCGAGTATCAGCAACCAGATTAAGCCATACAAAGCGTTGAAAAGAAAACAAAGATTCATCGTCTTGCCAGCACCCGGAGGTCCGTTTTTGATGCTTTTGCATACATCAATCGCTTACCAGAAGAACCCTACGACGATGAACTCCCAGAAGATTTTTCCGGCCGAATATTCGGTCGCTTGGCAAATCAAGAAGGAAGGATTTTATTAAAATCACCACCTGGCATGAGCAAGTTAGCCTACGAAGGATTCAAAACATTCCTTCGATATGAAGGCGATATGCGTGTCGGTAATTGTGCTGCCTGCCACACCCTTCCAGATTTTACTGATGGCAGATCACATAGTGTCCAACCGGGCATGGCGAAGGCGCCGACAACCTCGCTGCGAAACCTGTACAAATCTTCACAGGCCTTACGAGAAATAATCAATCAGAAAATGAAACACGCACAAAGTAAACAAAATAGTGATGCTCCAAAAATCAGTGACGCGTACTCCACAATACGATTACATAAAAATCATATCGCTGGACTCATTGCTTTTATAGAGCTTTTGCAAGATGTTCCTAAACAGCAGTTTCGACAACTCATTCTTGATGCAGAATTATTTGATCCCTTAAGTGTGACTAAGTAACGTTCACGTGCGACTGATTTCTAGCCTGTCAAACATCACACAGAATCAACATGAAGTGATTGCCCGACTCACGTATCGTGCAAGTTTTTTCGGAGAGTAGTCTTTTGGCACGTGGAGAAAACCGTAGCGTGCATTATTTCGCATGCACCATTCTATGCCAACCCACATGGAGTAGTTGCAGACATAGTCACCAGCATCGTATGCCACAGTTGTTTCAGATGTTTGGGGGAGTGAAAGTGTTGCAAATCGAGTCTGTGTAGAACGACCACGGTTATGTGACCGTCGTTCAATACGTAACTTTCGTGCACGAGGGTGTTGGCCCAATCCAAGAATGACATCTGGTTGTACCGTTTCGAACACATTCTCAAACATTTGACGATCGAATCGCACATCAAAAACTCTTTTGAACGTATTCCTCGGTAGCTTCATATCTCGAAGCGTTACTTCTGTAATATTTGATGCGTAGTGCTGATATGGACCAAAGCCATAGATCAAAATGCGATGCATTGTAGGAACTGCAAGAAGGACTCGGATGACATTGTTCAAACCAAAAGAACACTCCTTTTTTAAAAAGGATTTATGTTCATCTTTTGGGATTACTGGGGGTTACTGAAAACGTACTGATAGCAGTCTCTGAGGCTGGGACAGGCTGATTCACCGACCAGAAAACGCCATTGATTATCACTCGCACAGCGTTTGGGTTCGTAAAGTCTTTTTCATGTCCGAGCGACGTAGTAAAAACACGACTCCCATATGAATTTTTCCATGTCCAGGCAATTGGTGCTGACATGGTTTGGTCAAGTTCATGAACTCCAAATTGATTTGTCACAGTACCAACACGCTTTGAATGTCCAGTACCGATCAACAAGGGCTCAATCCCCGGTTGTGCATTGATGAGATAGAGCGTGCCCGATGACTCCCAGCCAGTCATATCCACGCCATGCAGTATTGGATGACGTGCAGCATGAGCTGCAGGCTTCACCTGGGTCTTTCCAGCGAGATGAATCAGATATGGAGACCCCAAAACCTTTTGTCCAAAATCATTATTGAGTGCATGATGCGGATGATCAGGTGGATAATGAAATGCGTGTGTACTTGTTCGCAGACCGACAATAGCTTTTCCTGATTCAATAAATTCTGTGATATGGGCAAGTTGGTCATCTTCCAGCTGAAGAAAACGCAGAAAGAATACACCCACATCGGCTTCTTTGAGTACTTCAAGCCCTGGTAGACCACGTGCATCTTTCTCAGGATCCCACGCTGGATTGACGACCGTTGTTCGAAAACCCAGTCGCTCAAGTTCAGTAGCAAGGAACGGCATTGTCGTCTGTGGTGCATAGTGATGCGTGCCGACAACAAGCACTGCATGTGGGGGCTGGGCCGCCTCTACAAACCCATAGCAATAGACTACTCCGAACAACACCATGGCATAAAAATATTTACTCATGCTGTTCTTCACTTTCTGTCAACGAAGTGGGGCAGAGTCAGTGAGTTCATGAAATGGGACGAGTTCTTATCGCTTCGGTAGGACAACTCGCGTATACGGGCTCGAGAGATATGTTTCATAGGCACGCCCATTATGCTTAACTCTGCTGAGATAGTTACTAAAGAAATCAATCTGCTCCGCGTTGGCATCAAGCTCAATTTCAGCAACCCAGACACCACGTCGTTCATCGTAGTGCATC
>JABAAH010000135.1 GCA_014238855.1 Planctomycetota bacterium | reverse complement strand
CCCACATTTCGTCGAACAATTGTGCGTTGTTCTTGAGGTCGATCATGCGGTCTGCAAACTGGAAGGCGGGAAGGCGGGAAGGCGGGAAGTGACCGAAAACCTCATCGTAACACTGACACATCGCTGATGCCAAAAAAAGATTCAATATCCGCCGCGGACGTGCAACGCCGGAGTTCGATTATGTGAAATCTTTCCGGTCATGCAGGCATTTCCGCCATCACTTTTCTAAGAGTCTGCCATGAGCCTGCCTCACGTTTTATTGCAAGGTGAGTTGCCACCTCCAGTTACGCCGGTCCGCAAAGATGATGAGTCGGGGGCGTGTGGCCGTGGTTGCCCAGATGGAACCGACCATTGGATGGCTCTGTCACTGCGTAGGCCGCACATAGACCCGGAGACGCTTGCTCGAGTAGTCACCGGCATTTTTGGTGAAGGTCCAGTCACGAGTCGAACCCTCACTGTTCCCAAGGCCGAGGTCAGCGCCATCTCCCATTCTCCAGTGATTGAGCGAGAAGAAAGTTTGTTTACCTTTCGTATTGTGAACCTGCATAGATCCATAACCATTGAGCGGCTTCGCGATACTGTCCCCAATATCGTACAGAGAATCTGAGGCACCCGGCACCTGTGAGGTGTTATTCGGAGCATAGTTGTTTGACCAGAACTCTATGTTGCCTTCAATGTTTTTGTGATTGAGCGATGGAACCGTTGAGTAGGATTCGACGTTTTCAACCGATTGTTGGAAGAATGCGTCGGTGCTGAATTGGGGAACACCAATTTTTTTAACGTCATCTGTAAATGCGTCCATCGAGACAAAGAGTGCCTGCGAGCCAAATGCAGCAGATTCAAGCTCAACCAGATAGCCAATTCGATCAAAGTCAGCTATGTCTTCACTTTTGTCAATCGAGTAGGTAATTGTGCTCTCCAGTTCATTCAGGTCGAGCTCGTAGACAAGTTCATATTCCTGCCCAAGTGAATGGCGGCTGAGGTAGTCTGGCACCTCTCCGGCTCGACAGGCCCCAACTGGTAGGCCCGTTCCGCCAGTCAGATTCGGTTCTGCGGATTTGTTCCATGCGAATCGAAAAGCCGTCGGTACATCGACACCATCAGCAGAAAGGATGACTGCGTCACTATCAATTTCTGCTCGTGCAGGAAGAAAATTCTGGGTGCCAGGGCCAATGATTTCGAAGTGAGTAGGTGCCTTTCCGTCTCGTGTTGTAAGACCACTGCCGGTGTTCTTGAATGTGACCACGAGCTTTTTACTGGCCAGTTGTAACGAATCAAACTCTGGGCTGTCCGCGATGATGTCGATTCTGCCGTAATTGTTTTTCAGGGCAAGCATTGCAAGCCGATTCCCAACATCTTGTTTGTTGGGTGGGTGAATATTATCAAGCGTTGCAATGTCGTTGACCACAACCATCCCTGTATTTGGAAGTTGCTGAACAGCTGCTTGTGCCTCCCAGAACCGAGCCAGAACTGTTCCGTCTTCATTGCCATATTGAAACGGTGCAATCTGAACGTAATAAAACGGGAAATCGCCTTGTCCCCACAAGCTTCGCCAGCCTTCGATAAGAGCTTTTTTCTTTTCGAAGTAGAGCATGCCCTCGGTGTGGTTCGATTCACCTTGATACCAGATAGCACCACGAATCGGGAATCCAACAAGTGCATGGATCATGCCGTTGTAGAGCATCGTTGGGTCTTGATGGCTGGTAAATGCTTTTAATTCTTGAGGGAAATTCGGGCTTGGTTTGACTGCTTCTTTTTTTGTGAGCGAGCTTTCAGCCTGCTGGTTCCATGCTTTGTTGGAATGAATAAATTGCTGAAGTGTGGTTTGGTACTGCTCGGTGCCAGGAGTGCGTCCGATCACCGACTGATATATACTTTGTAGTTTCGGAACGTTTTCAAAACCGACTGGAGGTGTCCAAGGTTCGACACGCGTCCCACCCCACGATGAATTGATCAAACCAACAGGCACACCAAGTTCTTTGTGAAGCGTTCTGGCCATGAAATAACCGGCCGCGGTGTAGCTACCAGCAACTTGCGGCGAGCAGACCGTCCAGTCGGCCTCGATGTCATCGAGGGGTGTTGTCGAGGAACGTCTCGCAACTTTCATGTGACGAATGAGAGGATAGTCTGCGGCAGCGATTTCAGCGTCGTGGTTCGTCGATCGGTCAACCGTCCACTCCATGTTTGACTGCCCACTGCACAGCCAGACCTCACCAATCAAAACATCATTGATTTCGAGTGTATTTGTTCCTTCAACACGAAGCGTGAATGGTTCGGTGCTTGCTCGCATGGCGGGCAGCCTTACCCGCCACGTTCCAGTGCTGTCTCCACTGGTCGTCGCTTCGTTGCCGTTGAGTGTCACACGGACTTTTTCATCGGAGGCGCACCATCCCCATATAGGAATCTCACTCTCTTGCTGCAGGACCATGTGGTCGCCGAAAAAACCGGGGAGTTTGACCGCTGCATGGCAGAGCGTGTGCGCACAGAGGCTCACGGCAAGCGTGACAGGAAAAAGAGTTCGTGCCAACGTGCGTTTCATTGTTTTCGTCTCACTAAAACTGAGTGCAGAAAGTGTATTCAGAGACAACAGGCTATTCAC
>JABAAH010000134.1 GCA_014238855.1 Planctomycetota bacterium | reverse complement strand
TTACTTTGATGCAGCTATGCAATTTATTGATAAAAGCGTAGGTGCTAAGGAAAATTTCTTTACCTACATTGCTACAAATGCTCCTCATGGACCATTTCACGATGTTCCGGCTGATCTCTATGAGAAATATCAGAACGTTGATTTTTCACCAATCTTTATAAACAAACTCAACAAAGCGAGGTTGGAGAAAGAGAACGATAAGCTGGCACGAATTGCAGCAATGATTACGAACATTGACGTCAATGTGGGACGTCTTTTTAAACACCTTCAAGCCCTTGGCGTGCTGGAGAATACCATTGTCATATATCTCAATGATAACGGCCCTAATTCGTTACGGTTCGTAGGTGATATGCGGGGTATGAAAACCCATGTTGATGACGGTGGTATTCGGTCACCATTACTTTTTCACTGGCCGGCCAAGGTGAAATCAGGACATCGATCAAGTGAGATGTGTGCACATATTGATGTGCTTCCGACGCTTCTCGATGCCTGTTCGGTTGATGGTTCAAGAACCCAGCCCGTCGACGGTCGGAGTTTTCTTCCATTACTTGTGAATGATCAAGCCGATTGGCCAGATCGATCACTTGTGTTTCAGACACATCGTGGAAATGAACCACAGTTGTATCATCATTTTGCGATTCATAACGGGCCCTGGAAACTCGTTCATCCAAGTGGCTTTGGGCAAGAGAAATTTGACGGAGAGGCCACATTCGAACTCTATAACCTTGGCGAAGACCCACGACAGCAAAACAACATTGCAGCTGACGAGCCGGATGTTTATGCGAGGTTGAAAGCAGATTACGAATCATGGTTTCAAGATGTCAGCTCAACACGCCCCGACAACTATGCGCCTCCGCGGATTATTATCGGTACTGACTTTGAGCCAAAAACGGTTCTCACCCGACAAGATTGGCGGCACGCACAAGGAAAACCCTGGGCTCAAGAATCGAATGGATCCTGGTTGCTGGAAGCGGAGAAACCAGAGTCCTATGAAATTGAAATTATTTTTCATCACTCCCCGATAAAGGGTCACGCCACAATTACGGTAGGAAATTCCACGCAAACGTTTGAAATTGTCGCTGGTCAAAAAAGAGGCTATGTGCAGCGATTCGACATTCCGCAAGGTCAGACAAGCCTTTCGGTTACCGCCGACTTCGATGGACAAAAGCAGGGTCCCCATCAGGTTATTCTTCAGGTTCTCTAGAAAGAACAAAAGCACTAGAAAATAGAGACGCTGGCTAAATCAATTATCGCCATCACATGCGTCGCTATATCACATGTGTAACTGTGCTCAGTTCAGCGAGGTTTGGCACGGGTGCAAAATAGCCGAATGTCTTTCTCATCTTGGCCGATGCCATGGGTTTCGGAGACCCTCAATGTTTCAAGCAAGAATTGAAGATTGGAATACCGTACGTCGACCAGCTCACCTGTGCAGGAATATGATTCACAAACGCGAGCTTGCCTGCAGTGATGTGTATGCCAGTTGCGACGCGAATATGCAGGGAGCTGACCGTTCTGCTGGTTCAGTGAAACGAATAAAACCAGCAAGAAATCACATGGAAATCATTTCTTGTTACGTTTTCCCCTTACAAACGGTTTCTTAGGTAGGCTGTTGGATACAACATGTTAAAGTTGAAGGCTTGTGACACATGATTAGTTTCAATGAATCCGAAACAGTTGTGCAGATGCCTCCGGATGGGTACGGTCAAATGTTGAACGAGCCACCAGAAGAGTTTCCATCGTGGGCGGCGTATATGAATTTTATTTCAGAGGAGGCTTGCAATGAAGCCAAGAGAAAGCAAAGAGCCGATGAGAAATAGTGACAATCCAGAAAACGCAATTGTTGTCATTCACGGTTCGCTACAGGATACGCTTGAACGATATCGGCAAGAGGCACGAGAAAGCAATCATCGGTCTTCCGATTCACCGATCATTTGTATCCAAGGGTCACTGCAGGCGACTCTTGATAGATACAGCTCGGGTAATGAAATACAAAATGGCACCTAGTCATTCAGTAAGAATTCTTTAGTGTAAAAATTCATCATACGCCTGATAGAGTGGGCGCAACGCGTTATTATGGTTGAGTCGTTCCCAAAGTAGTCTTTGGGTAATCACCGATCAAGTGACAGCTTCAAATAGATTTATTTCGAATGTCTTTCGTGGCGTTACGAATGAGGATTTACAAACTCGTGAATGTAATGATTGGCTGGATGCATTGGGGGTTATAGAGGTGCGTCTTGTTTCAGCCACCGGTGTATATTCTGTTCCCGATATCACCAATAAGACAGGCATCGACAGCGGGTCTCGCTTGGGACACATATTATCACGAGCAGAGGAAATATTTTTCAGAAAACGAAACTTCTTGCGAGTACTGGTGGCTGTACTGTTTTAAAATAGATAGGGGTGACGAATCACGTTTCTATAAGATTTGTGCTATCAGAACTTTTGGTATTAAAATGTTGGGGTGACGTGGAGCCGCAGGCGGTGTCAGCATTCTTGGTCATTCTTGGTCATGGTTTCATGTTTTTCATGGTAACGATTAGGACGTTACTGATTTCTAATCAGATCGACTCTCACCTCTAAATATTATCTGCGGTATAAGTTCCCGAACACCATATGCTTTGGGGATCGGTAGGATTGAAAGCTCTTGGGTTAGGATTATACGGACTACAGCTAAATGTCCTG
>JABAAH010000133.1 GCA_014238855.1 Planctomycetota bacterium | reverse complement strand
CGTGACTGGCCAGACGAACTACTGTCGAGTTGCAAATCGCCAACAAGAACACGAGGAGCAGATGGTGCAACTTCATCTCGTGGGTTTTCTGGACTCCCACGGTGAAACACATGTGTTGGTCCTGGGGTTTTGAATCTGCCAACAAAGCTCGGCCGAGGGCCTTCTGTATTGAATTGAGCAATCAGGTCTTGAAGCTTTTGTAAGGCGTCTGGTCGAAAAGAAAACTTTTTGTTGAGTTGTGAGTTCTTTTCAGATTCAGCGACAGTCTGCCATGTGCCATCTGCAGTCTGTATTTCAATACGATATTTTGGGAAATTGAATGGCTTCAAGTCTGTGAGGTAATCAGTATCGAAGAAGTTCTCCCTGTTGTTGCTCAAGCGAATACGGTCGATTTCAGTTGGTTTCGTAAACTGAAACTCTAGCCAAGGATTTCTTTTTTCTCCTTGGGGTACACGTGCAGCCCATCGTTCAGTCCCGTACTCACCATCGTTCACTTTCCAGAGTTCATTTCGCAGCACGTCCATGCCCTGTGCTGCTGTCACAATTGCACCACTTTCAGAACTTGCAACATTTTCTTGAAGGTCGTGAAGACCGAAAATTTCAAGTTCATCAAGCCCGACGTATCGACTCAGAAATGTAATCCGGAGTGCGTTTGTTGTTGCGCTTGGGAAATGGATTTCTCCATAGCCAGCCCAGTCCTCTTGCCATGTTCCAGCATCACGAAGCCGATACCGCTGCTTGGCGATCTCTTTATGAAGTTGCTGTGCAGTTTCACGACGGGGATGCTGTTCGTCGAGTTCCGGGTAGCGGCTTCCAAATTCAACATCTTGAAATACTGCAGAAAGTGAGTAGTAGTCACGAATTGTGATTGGGTCAAATTTGTGATTGTGGCAGCGGGCGCAGCCAATGGTGACACCGAGAGCAGAAGCACCAACCGTCTGAAGAATCTCGTCCATGCGGTCTGCTCGTGCTTGCCTGCGGGCAGACGGTTCCTGTCCAACAGTTGCAACAGGAACATGCGGTCCGGAAACCAGGTAGCCAGTTGCATCTCCATGCCCAACCACGTCACCAGCGATTTGCTCGGTAAGGAATTCGTTATAGGACTTGTCTTCGTTAAATGCTCTGATGACATAATCACGATAGATCCAGGCATTTTTCCGATACATATTGCTTTCGGAACCATTTGTTTCTGCCCAACGGATCACATCAAGCCAGTGCTGTGCCCAGCGTTCGCCGAAATGGGGTGATGCAAGGAGTTGTTCAACAAGGGTGATGTACGCACCGTCTGCATTTGTTTCACAGGCTTTTTGAAAGCTAAGAACGTCCTCGGGGTTCGGTGGGAGGCCGGTAAGCACGATTGATGCACGACGAATCAGGGTCGCTGGGTCCGCCGGCTTTGAAAAATGCAGAGATTTTTCACGGAGTTTTCTCAGAAGAAAAGCATCGATTGGGTTCTGCTCGTGCTCGTCTGGTACGGAAGGACAGACAACTGGCTGAAACGACCACGGCACCTCATCTGCAGCGTAGGTAATTTTGTCATTCATTTGCCCTGGCCACTGCGCACCTTCAGTGATCCACTGCCGTAAGAGTTCAATCTGCTGTTCCGGTAGCTTGTCTTCGTCGGGTGGCATCGCCATGTCTGCGTCGCGGTGTTCTACGACTTCAATGAGATAGCTTTTCTCGGGATGTCCCGGGACAAGTGTTGGCAGGCCATAATCCCCACCCTTAAGCATCATGGCACGTCGATCCAGTCGTAGACCAGACTCTTGCTCATCTTCACTGTGGCAGTGCCAGCAGTTTTCTTCGAGAATTGGCCGAATATCCTTTTCGAAATCAATAGCCCATGCTTTGGTGTTGAACGGTAGGCTTAGCATCGCCATGCAGCCCACGATGAAAAGCACCGCTGCACGGTGACGACGATTTCCTGTGGTTGGGTGTTGGGATACGTTCATAATAAGGAGACTTTCATACAGGCATGGCGTGAACATCGAATTCTAGACGGATGCTCTCACGATGATCTATTTTGTAGGTTGTGCTGCGTTTGCAGTGCTTTTTTTATGGGCATGAAATTCTGACCAACTGAGTGCCCCGTCGCTGTCGGTGTCAGCATCAGGATTCTTTTTAAAATAGAGATTCTTCCAGTGGTCATTACTTTTTGGTGCGGATTTCTCAGGAGCTTTCCATTGAGGTTGAGGGGGCACAACACCTTTTTCTGGAAGTCGAGATACAAGTGTTTCCCGTAGGCGTTGCAAGTGGTCGACGTAGGAAGCATCTGTGGCTAGATTCTTCCATTCGTTTGGGTCAGTAACTGTGTTGTAGAGTTCTTCTTTTCCATTCTCGTAGCGAATGTATCGCCAATCGTTGCTGCGAAGCGAATAGCTTTCTTCATGTGGGTTGTATTTCATCCGCCACTTGTATAGTGCGGTGAGTGCCTCATCTGGACCGGTCCAGGTTCCACTGGCCGGGTCCTCTAAGAGCGGCCTGAAACTATGACCATCGAGTGGGTGCCCTTTTTCATTTTTCATCGTGTCGCCCTCGAGGTTACAGAGGTCACAGAGTGTTGGGTAGATGTCAACGAGTGACACAGGTCGATCGCACGTTGTGTCAGCCGGAGCAATCCCTGGTGCTCTTATAATTAACGGGATTCGTGTGCTCTCCTGCCATAGCGAATTTTTGTAGAGATAGTCTTTCTCACCCATTCCCCAGCCATGGTCAC
>JABAAH010000132.1:1472-2719 GCA_014238855.1 Planctomycetota bacterium | reverse complement strand
CCATCTTGATGACGGCTTCTGGAACAAACATGTTTTCGAGAGAGCAGTATTTGTTTTCTGAGGCGTACGTGTCGCCGCTTGCCGTATCGACACCCATGACTGCAACAATGTCGCCCGCTCCGGCTGTGTCGATCTCTTCGCGTTTATCCGAATGCATTCGCACGATACGGCTAAATCGCTGCTTTTGTTGTGTGCGCTGGTTGTAATAACTCTCACCCTTGGCAAGTGTTCCCTGGTAAATTCGCATAAATGTCAACTGGCCGTATGGGTCGTCAACAATTTTGAATGCCATCGCAACCGCAGGCTTTGAATTATCAGCTTCGAGGCCGAATGTTTCGTCTGGATTATTCCATTTTTTTGCAGCCACCGAGCGGTCGAGAGGGCTTGGGAGATATCTATTTACTGCATCAAGGAGAGGCTGAACTCCCTTGTTTTTGTAAGCAGACCCACAGAAAACAGGAGTAATACTTTGGCTTTGTGTAGCTGTTTTCACAACATCATGAATTTCATCCTCACTAATGGCCTCTTCAGACAGCAGTTTTTCCATGAGACTGTCAGAATACATTGTAAGACTCTCAAGCATTGCGTGTCGTTGCTCTTGAGCTTGCTCTTTCAGGCCTTCAGGAATTTCTTCTTCTCGTATATCTTCTCCGTTATCTCCATCGAAGTAGACGGCTTTCATTGCCACAAGGTCAATAATGCCTTCGAGGTGGTCTTCCTTTCCGATCGGAAGCTGCATTGGGATAGCATCAACGTCGAGTTTGTCGCGGAGTTGTTCTACAACACGATGAAAGTCCGCACCCGTTCGGTCCATTTTGTTGATGAATGCCAACCTTGGGACCTTGTAGCGTTTCATTTGTCGGTCAACAGTCATGGACTGGCTTTGAACACCACCGACAGAACATAGAACGAGAACTGCACCATCCAGAACTCGTAAACTTCGTTCAACTTCAACCGTAAAGTCAACGTGGCCTGGTGTATCAATCAAATTGATTGGATGATCATTCCATTCGACACTTGTTGCAGCCGAGGTGATGGTAATACCCCGTTCTCGTTCCAGATCCATGTGATCCATTGTGGCGCCATCGCCGTCACCTTTCACTTCTTGAATACGGTGAATTCGGCCCGCATAAAAAAGGATTCGCTCTGAGAGTGTTGTTTTGCCAGAGTCGATGTGAGCGGAAATGCCGATATTGCGAAGTTTGGAAAGATCCATTGGGATTGGTTGTGCCTCAGAGGGCCTTTTA
>JABAAH010000132.1:0-1360 GCA_014238855.1 Planctomycetota bacterium | reverse complement strand
TCCAAACTATACCCGGCGATGTTCAAACGTGACAGACCGCCCTCACACGAGCCGTTGATTGTAAGAATTACGTCCTGTTGTCGCTAGAATTAACGCATGAATCAACGCGGCCGCCTCGCCCCAACACCGACCGGGTTTTTGCATGTTGGCCACGCTTATACGTTTGGCATTGCTGCTAAGCGCGCGGCCGGGAAGCTAATTCTGCGAATAGAAGACCTAGACGCCACCCGGTGTAATTCGGAATTTACGACAGCTGCCATTGAGGACCTGAGATGGCTTGGCCTTTCGTGGGCTGAGGGCCCTGATTGTGGGGGAGACCGTGGACCCTACTATCAAAGCCAGAGAAGTGATTTCTATTTGCAAGCTTGGCAACGGCTAGCCCAACAAAAATATATTTATCCAAGTCCACAGTCTCGACGAGATCTGGAAACGGCTGCTTTTGCGCCGCACGTCTCCGACGAAGGAGAGTCAGTGTTTCCTATAGGCTATCGGCCAAACGAGTGGGTTGTTCCAGAACATCCGGGATGCGTGCCGTGGCGATTTCGTGTTCCAGATGGAAAGACGATACAGTTTGTGGATAAGAGTTTTGGGCTGGTAAAACGAATTGCAGGAAAGGACTTTGGGGATTTTGTTGTCTGGAGGCGAGACAATCTTGCTGCGTATGAACTTGCTGTTGTTGTTGACGACCATCACATGGAAATCGGTGAGGTAGTACGGGGGAAAGACCTCTTGACGAGCACCGCTCGCCAACTTCTTTTGTATGAGGCACTTGGCTGGAACAGTCCAGATTTTTTTCACACAAATCTTGTTCTTGGTTGTGATGGAGAACGGCTTGCAAAACGCTCACATGGGATGACCATACGGGAATTGCGGAGGCAAGGAGTTGCTCCTGAAAAAGTACGAAACTGCTCCGTAGAAGGTCTTCGTATAGGTCGACATGATTCTCCTCGGCCGAACAAGTAATCGACTCTTTTGGAAAGTTTTCTAGAATCGGCCGTCTCATAATGTCAGAACGCTGGCGGCATTGCCTTTGTTATTACTCAAGGTATGAAAGGGTATCAGTGTGGTGCCCGATCACCTTCCATAGGCCATTTTCTTTACGGAACGTAATTGTCGTTTGTAAAGAAACTCTTTGCTCTTTTCCATCAATGATGTTCGAACCACGCTCCATATAATGCGCAACGGCAAGAGACGGACTTGCGGCGACATGAATGTTTTCAGCGACAACTTTGCCACCAAGCTGGAGTTTCGCCTGCTCGTCCCACAGTGAACTAATTGCACTCCAGCCCAAATCAAAATCTCCCATCGGACCCATGTATGTAGTGTCGTTTGCATGTGACCACAACGTTTTCATGGGGCC
>JABAAH010000131.1 GCA_014238855.1 Planctomycetota bacterium | reverse complement strand
CCGATTTACGGACGTCAAAATCCCCAAGGAGAACATGATTCTGAACGAGGGCGATGGACTGCGTCTCGCGCTCAAGACACTCAACACCGGACGACTTTCAATACCAGCGGGTGTTACTGGAAGCAGCAAATGGTGCATGAAGATCAATCGAAAATGGACGAATGAACGCGTTCAGTGGGGACATCCGATTGGCGAACATGAAACGATTGCTGGCAAGCAGGCCAAGATTGCCTCGGACACATTCGCGATGGACGCTGTCTGGAAGGTGGCCTCCACGATGGCGGACAACAAACACTTTGACATTCGGCTGGAAGCGGCCATTGCCAAACTGTTCAACACCGTAGCCCACTATGAGATCTTGCAGCAGACACTTCAAATCCGAGGTGGCCGCGGATTCGAAACCGCGGATTCACTACGAGCACGAGGCGAGGAAGGAATTGCGATTGAACGATTGTTAAGAGATTCTCGCGTGAATCTTATTTTCGAAGGTTCATCGGAGATCATGCATCTGTTCATCGCGCGTGAAGCACTGGATTTCCACCTGCAGCATATTGGTGCACTCTTCAAACCTGGTGTGTCACTCGGTGGCAAGGCCGTGGCATTATTCAAGATGATGAAAGCCTATGCTTTGTGGTATCCAACGCTTTGGATTCCGGTGCTGTCCGCAAGTCAATTCGGCATGGACGACCGGCTCAATCGCCACATGAGAACGGTTGCGCGGCTCAGCAAGAAAATGGCTCGCACGCTGTTCCACAAGATGGCAGTCCATCAGAAAAAAATGGCAGAGAAGCAACTGCTGATTAACCGCTTCGTACAGATCGGAACAGAGCTGTTCATCATGTCAGCCGCGTGCTCATATGCAGACAGCCTACAGGCAGACGGACCGAACGCCCGCAATGCGGTTGAACTCGCGGACTACTATTGCAAAGAAGCCACAATACGAATCGGAACACTATTCCGTGACATTGGTCGCAACAATGACGCCGCGACGCTCAAACTGAATAAGAGCTTCATGCAAGGGAAATTTGAATGGCTTGAAGACGAGATCGCCCCAAACTGATACCCAGCAGAAACTGAAAGCTGGCAGGAATAGAGAGCCAGCAAAATGGAACGCCGCCAAAACGAAAGACCTACGTGGCTCGGGCTGATAACAAGGAAGAGCGGTTTGTTTTCAATGGACCTGCCGTCTGCAAATGACCGACCGCACCAGGTGCGACCATAACTTGCTGGAATCAGCCCCAATCAAACCCGACGACTGTTGAACAAGATGAACGACAACACGCAAACAACCCCAACTCTGACTCGCGATCAACTGGCCAAAGGACTTGGCAAAAGCGCCTTTGCGTTTCGGGGTTACAATGCGACGAACCTCGGAAGAACACCGGAACTGCTCCGTCACCCAAAGTACGGACAGATCGTTGAAAAATACCTTCAGCGGGCGAGTGACATCTGCACTGACGTGATGAAGTTTCCAGTCGACCTGGCTCAACGAGTTCGACTTGAAAAAGAAGCCACTCTCAAGGAGTACCACGAGTCGATTGCGCTGATTGTCACCATGGAACTGGCACAGCTTGAAATTCTTGAAACCTTCTTTGAGATCTCACTTACCGACGCAAACATGATGTATGGTTTTAGCCTCGGCGAATTGACTGCGCTAACTGCTGGCGGTGTGTTAACGCTGGATGACGCACTGAAGATTCCCCTCATGATGTCTCGGGACGCTGCTGAACTTGCGGACGACGTCACCCTGTGTGTTTTGTTCTCCCGTTCTGGGAAATTCATTCCACGCAAAAATGTGCACCGGCTTTGTGCAGAGATTAACGCCGAGGGGAATGGAGTGATTGGTGTGTCAACGTTTCTGGCTCCGAACTCGATGCTGCTGATCGGCCAGAAAGACACGGTTCAGCGATTGAAAGAACGTAAGGGAGAGATCACCACAGAGCGTATTTCTGTCAGGGTGAATGACGACAAATGGCCTCCGCTGCATACGCCCATTGTGTGGCAGCGAAACATCACGGATCGAGCTCAGTTTCTGATGCACACGATCGAAGGTGGGTTCACCGCGCCCACAACTCCTCTGTTTTCGATGGCGACTGGTGCTTTCAGCTATGACGGCGACAACACCCGGGATGTTGTTGCTCAGTGGATCGACAAGCCACAACTGCTTTGGGAGGCCGTCGATGCAACACTGGCACGCGGTGTGGAAACGGTCATCCATATCGGGCCGCAACCCAACATTATTCCTGCAACGTTTGGCCGACTGGCTGCGAATGTGGAGTTACTTACGAAAGACCGGCTACCAATGCATACGCTATCAAGAATCGTTCAGTACGGCTGGCTGTCTGCCGTGTTACCAAAACGAACGAATCTATTACGCGCACCCGGCATCGTACACGTAACGCTTGAGGACTGGCTGCTGCAACAGGACATCACATGACGAGTCATCGCTCAGCCAGACATGTCAGTACCATGAACGCCTCGGGCAATCCCTACAAAAACGAGTTCACACGTCTGCTGGCGATTGAAAGCCCGATTATCTGTGGCGCGATGTATCCGTGTTCAAATCCTGAACTGGTTGCAGCAGCATCTGAGGCGGGTGGTATCGGGATCGTGCAGCCGATCAGTTTGACGTACGTGTATGGTTACGACTATCGCGGAGGGCTTCAGTACATCCGATCGCTGACGGACAAGCCGATTGGAGTCAACATGCTGGTTGAGGGCAGCAGCGGCACGTATCGAAAACGTCTTGAAGAATGGATGGAGATCTCGCTGGAAGAAGGCGTCCGGTTTTTTGTTACGGCACTTGGAAATCCACGT
>JABAAH010000130.1 GCA_014238855.1 Planctomycetota bacterium | reverse complement strand
GCCTGCCCCATCAGTGAAGTGGTGTCCGCGATATCCCCAGCCTTTCTTATCATAGTCACCATCAGAATCCGCATGCCAGATGTCGATCCATGCGTTTGGAATGGGCTCGCAATCCTGATCAACTACCGACAAAATCAGATCGAGCAATGGAGCGTCGCCGGGATCACGTAAATTTGATCGCTCGGGTGAGTCTGGGATCCAGTAGGGACCCTCGACATCCGGCCGAGTCTGTGTGCACAAGGAATCATTGGCTCTATCCGCAAACAAAACCGTGGTGGTAGCAAGTGCTGCACTTGTGATGAACAACGAGACGATTGTGGTGCGGAACATTACTCGCACGGTCCCCAAGAACCGACCACTATGAGTAGATCGGATACATCGACGATGCCGTCTGTGTTTACATCAGCAGATGAGTTGGTGAGTCCCCACTGGTCGATGATCGTGAGCAAGTCACTTACATTGACATTGCCGTCGCCGTTAATATCCGGGCAATTTGAAGGACACTCGACGTTGAATTCATTTCCACCACCATCATCCCATGGGCCATTGATGTCGCCCGCATCACCACTGTTTTCACAAAAGAGACTGTCCGTAATCTCCAACGTGCCTGGGTAGTGGTAGATCGCGCCAGGACCAGATCCTGATGTCGGCCCATTTTCCTTGAACTCGCAGGAATTGATGATCGTGTTTGTCTGCGTCACGCTGATGCCGCCCGGCCCCCATGTGGCATGGTTGTTCTGGAAAAGGCATTCCGAAAATAACGCGGTCGAGAAACCGCCGATCGAGACACCATTACTGGAGTTATCAATGAAGGTGCATTGACTCATCGAGATATTAACATCGCTACTGAACGATGCACACGTGCCATCAAAGTTATTTTTAAAGAGGCATTGGTCTATGTCATGACTCGCACCACTTGCAACCCACACCGCTCCCCTGTTGCCCATGAACTCACACGCAAAGAGTGTCAAGTTAATGTTGTTGCTGTTGAGCGCTGAACCAAGTTCACTCACAGAAGACACATGGTTCGTAAACCGACACCCTGAAATGAGTGCTGAGTGAAATCCTCCAGAGGAAGGACCGCTGATACGCACCCCCCCGCCATAGGCAACTGCATTATCGTTAAAGGTGCAGTCAATAATCTGTAACCCATCGGCATGCTCTGCGCCAATACCAGACCCCGCATTACCCGAGAATACACAATCGCTAATTGTCGCAGCGCTCTGGAGCAAGTAAAGCGTAGTACCAAAGAAGTCAGCGCTTGTGTTGTTTTCAAACGTGCACTGCTCGATCACTGGATTGCAGTGCTGAATAACTGCGGTGGAATACGCTGTGTTATTTTCAAAGACGCAGCCACGAATCGTTGGACCAGGGCCAACTGATTTCGTCGATTTGCTGAAGAAAATGCTGCCCGTGTTGCTAGCGGTGTTGTTCACAAACCGGCAGTTCTCAATGATCGCCTCCGTGTCGGAACTCCAGAGTGCACCCCCGGCAGTTGAAGTCACATTGCCTGTGAAGAGGCAATTACGAATCGTCGGCGAGTGGTGATAGATCCAAAGCGCATTGCCCGTTGATCCAGTAAACACAATATTTTCAACAGTTGCACCCGTAGCACCAACCACACCAATGGCAATGAGTATGCCGCTGTCGCCACCGCCATCGATCGTCACCAAGGGTTCGCCCTTGGCAGTAACTTCGCCGGTGATCGTGATATCTGCATGCTCGATGTACAAGTCAGATTCGTTGTACGTACCTGCGGCAATAGCGATCACATCGCCAGTATCTACCGCATCGAGGGCCGCTTGGATGTTGTCAAAGTCTGCTTTGCCGTCATCGTCAACAGTCCATGTTTCAGCAAACGTAGCGCCACTCAAAACACACACGACCAAACAAGTAATTAGGTTCTTCATCTCTACTCCTCCTGGGCATCGCCCATATACACGAACTATTATTATATGGAGCGATGGGAATAGCAAGGAAATTCCCCTCGATATACCCAACCCAAGAGCCCTAAGGGCTCTCAGGCAAGGCATACAAGTACCATCAGTAATCAAGGAGTACATAGCAGTTTGACGAGAACCGCCCCCGATGGTGTCTTGTCATGTGTTTCTACTACCCCCATGCACCTGCTGACAGGTGTCAACGGTGGGTGTCAACCTGATGTTAATTTTCTTGTAACGCAGTTGCAGTGTTGCTTGAGACTTCGTAGTAGAAGTCCCTGCGTATGTCTGGTGGTAGGTGATGCCTCGTATTTTCTAGCCAAGTGAATCCAGAGGGATTATCAATAGAATACTCAAGGAGACGAAGTGGTCGGTGAAGACCATACTCGTCCTTTGTGCCACAATAGAAGAACAGCCTGCTCATTGCTTCTAGCTGCTTTTTATCTTTGCTTCTTACCAATCTTCCAATATCACTTTTTGACCAGTGTTCGACAACCTCTTTATCTATCACTCCAGTCTGCCGGTCGAACAGTTTTCGTGGATGTCCTTCATCATCGAGTTGGCTGAACGCAGCTTCGTAGGCGCTCATCTGCGCATTCGGAAAATCATCGGTGGTTTCAGCAGTCAACTCATCAAATGTGATACACGGATCGGGGATTCGGTTACGTGGCGAGTGGGCTTTATTCACAAAAACAGGTGCCATGCCGTTATTTGTCACAAATGCGTTTGTGTCTTCATAAAGGTTGATTCCGTGAAAATCTCGAAAATCTACCGGATCAGGAGAGGTCGCCAATGCGCCTTCGAACCGATCGGGCCAATTCAAGAAGAGCCAAGCAGTAGACCAACCGCCGCTGGAGTGTCCAGTGATGTAGTGCCGAACATGGTTACCCTTTAAACCAAGTTGTTCGTCAATCCAAGGCATAAACTCCTCGACAAACATGGTTCCTACGGGACCATTTGTTTCTGAATC